>NZ_JABWQW010000020.1:0-108577 GCF_014268645.1 Pseudomonas sp. SWRI154 | reverse complement strand
ATGAAACTGGGCGGGCTAAGCCCTGTAGCGTACCGAGCTCAGTCCGCGATAGCCTAGCCAGCCAGTGTCCAGCTTTTGGGGCGCACTTCACCCGCTCAAACAGATCTGACGGGTGTACGACAGGGAGAGCCAGGTCGGCTACTAGGCCGCCTCGCGGTGGACGTTGATCTCGGCGCCCCGTTAACCACGCTGGCCGAACGCAGGCGTTGCGCAGTGGGCAACCCGGCATGGATGCCGGATTAGCCGCGCTGGGCCATGGATGGCCCTTCGCGGCGGCCCACGGAGTAATGCCGGAGTGAGGGCACACCGAGCCTAGGCGAGGTGCCGAGTGGTGGGGCAGGAGCGCTTTGGTTACTTTCGCGCTTTTCGAAAGTGACTCGCCGTAAGGGCGAAACCAAAAGTGGCCGTTACAAAAAAACGGATATACACACAGATCCTGATAGCGCTGTGTCAGCCGAAATCCCTATCACTGACCCAGCGCTATCGCGAGCAAGCTCGCTCCCACAGGGGATCATCTCCCACCGGGAGGGCTTTATTGGTCTTCGAGGCCGCGTTGTTCAATGACGCCGAACACGTCGGTAACATCCTGGATCAGGATCCGGGCGACGTTGGTGAGAGTGTTGAAATCGCTGGCGGCCGAATCGCGCAGGGTGGCGCAGGCCATGAGCGTCAGGTAATCGAGGGTCGCATGCAGGCGTTCGCTGGCGCAGGCGTGAAGCGCTGTTAGCGGGGCGGTTTTGTCAATGAACAGCACAGGTTGTGTGGTGGCGATCGGGGTTAAGGGCGTGAAGCGGTTAATCGATTGATGCGTGGTCATAGATGAAATTCCCTGTAGAAAAAGAATTGCCACCTTTTTGCTGCGAAACAAAGTGGGTGGCAGCTACGCGCGGGTTCGCAGACCGAGAATGACCAAACCCGGCAGACCCAGAGGTCTCCCACGCGCAACCGCCATAAAATGAACGCCGGCAATTTTGCCTGAGTTTTCATTTCGCGGTGCAAAGTCATTGTTCTCTGTCGGGCTGCGAAACCCCTGCCCACCGACCAAAGCCAGCAGACCCACCGAACTATAGAGCAGATTCCCAAGGCCAAAATCGACGCTGTAGGACGCACCGGCCCCCGTGGCGAGGGAGCTTGCTCCCGCTCGGGGGGCGCAGCCGCCGTAAAACCGGCAAATGCGGTAGGTCTGGAGGAAAGAGGGCCGCTTCGCAGCCCAGCGGGAGCAAGCTCCCTCGCCACGGGACGTAAAATCCTACGAGATTTTCAGAAGCAGAAATCAGGTGTTGTGATCGATATCCAACACGCTGAACGTCACTTTCCCACCTTCGCTGGTATATCCGGTGTTGTCCTGCACATACACCCCAGCCTTGAAATACAACGGCTTGTCGCGCCAGGCCGCGCCGACGGTCGTGTACCAACTGTTTCCGGCCGCGGTAATGCCCAGGTCGCCGGTCCGATCAAGATGGATCCGGTAAGAGAACGACCGGTTGAGCTTCACTCCCGTGGCGACGGTGATAACCCTGCCCTCGCTGTCATCGGGGCGCATGCGGACCTTGGCAACAATATTGCCGGTGGAACTGGAGTCGCTGTATTGGTATTCCAGCTTGACCATCGGCTTGCTGCTGTCCTTCGCATGGATCTGGCCAATCACGATCTTGCCGCTGCTGGGCACTTGATTGACGACGAGCGTTGCCCGCAGGAAGTTGTCGGCGTCTGGATAGACCCAGTTGCGCAACCTTCCGTCTCTGTAGGTCTCGCGTAATTCGCTGCGCGGGTAGATCGCGTTTTCAGTCTTGGAACCGGTGACGGGGGACCAGAAATAAACCGTGCTGCCCTCGGAATTGAAATACTTGTCCTGGAACCCGTCTATCAAGCGAGGGGTTTCGATGGTTTTCGGCGGGCTGCCTTCGGGAATGCTCAGGTTCCAGGTTGCTAGATCGACCATGTTCGGATCCTTTCTGAGAAGAAGAAATGATTTACGCCACAGCCGGAGGCTCTAAGACGCGTGTTTCGCAGACGCCACGAAGGGGTGGACGGACATTCGTGCGGCGGAGGGTTGGCGTCAGCAGACCGTCAGAGTGGCGATTGCCGTTTTTGTGCCGCAGATAACTGACCGTTAGTCGGAAACGTCAAAAAAATTACTGAACGATGGCTTTCTGACGATGCCTTGCGACGTTGAGCGCAGGGGGCGAGTCGGGGCGGGCAAGCAGCGATCCATGCTGCTGCCGAGGGGAGGGCTTACAGATTGTGATCAATATCCAGCATGCTGAAGGTGACCTTTCCGCCTTCGGTGGCATAGCCAGTGTTGTCCTGCACGTAGACACCTGCCTTGAAGTACAGCGGCTTGTTGTTCCAGGTGCTGTTGACCGTGCCACTCCACTGATAACCGGCACCGCTGATGGTCAAGAGACCTGCACGGTTGAGGTGGATAAGGTATGAGAACGGCTGGTTGAGCTTGATGCCCGTGGCAATGGTAATGACCTGGCCCGTTGCATCATCAGGGCGCATGCGCACCTTGGCGACGATGTTGCCGGTGGAGCTGTAGGTCTTGTACTGATATTCCAGCTTCACCATGGGACTGGTGCTGTCCTTGGCGTGGATCTGGCCAATCACCAACTTGCCGGTGCTGGGCACTTGGCCGACGGTCAAGGTGGCGGCCAGCTTGTTATCGGCTGCCGGATAAAGCCAATTGCGCAATGTGCCGTCGCTGTTGGTTTCGCGCAGTTCGCTGCGTGGGTAAATAGCATTGGCCGTCGTGGCGCCTGTCACAGGCGCCCAGAAAAACACGGTGCCGGTTTCAGAGTTGAAGTACTGGTTCTTGAAGCCTTGAACCAATTGGGAGGTTTGAATGGTCGCCGGTGGGGCGCCTTCGGGAATGCTCAAGTTCCAGGTTGCGAGATCAATCATGTCCAAGTCCTGCGTATCGGGATGTAAGAGGGTGTACGCCGTGTCGGGAGGCTTTAAACCGCCCTTTGAAGCGTCTCGAAACGCTGGGTAGGGGCTTTTGTTATTGACCGTGCGGCGAATGTTTGACGTCAATTGACTGCCGGGTAGGTCATTGCAGCTTTTGTGCCTAAGGAGGGTGACCGTTAGTCGGCTATTTCGGGCTTTGTCTGGATGATGGCGTGATGACACCTACTGCTTTTCAAAATCCCGGTCTAGAGTGAGATCACTGTATGTAGTCCGCTTTGTTTCCTGAGGCGGACATGGCGTCCCGATAAGAGAAGCAGCATGGAATGCGCGCAACCCCCGTTTGGCGAAGACAGCTCTGTCTTGTTGATTGTTGATGATTACCCTGAAAACCTGCTCAGCATGCGAGCGTTGTTGCAGCGCCCGGATTGGCAGGTCATGACCGCAGCCTCCGGGGTCGAGGCGTTGAACCTACTGCTTGAACATGACATCGACCTGGTACTGCTGGATGTGCAGATGCCGGACATGGACGGCTTCGAGGTGGCGCGTCTGATGCGCGGCAGCCAGCGGACGCGGCTTACGCCGATTATTTTCCTGACGGCCAATGAGCAATCCCAGGATGCCGTAATCAAGGGCTATGCCAGTGGCGCGGTGGACTATCTGTTCAAGCCGTTCGACCCGCAAATCCTCAAGCCCAAGGTCCATGCCCTGCTGGAGCACCAGCGCAATCGCCGGGCCTTGCAGCGCCTGAGCCAGGATCTGGAAGCCGCCCGGGCCTTCAACGCCTCGGTACTGGACAACGCCGCCGAAGGCATCCTGGTGGTGGATGAGAATGGGTGCATCCGTTTCGCCAACCCTTCCACGTGCCGTTTGCTCAACGCCACCGCCGACCTGTTGCAAGGGAGGGCGTTCCTGGATTTCGTGCAGAAACCCCACATTCCCGATTGGGTGGGTTCGCAGATTCATACGGCTTATCAGCGGGGCGAAACCTGGCGCCTGCACGACGCAGTGTTGCGTACCGCGCCCGGCCAGCAAGTGTCGGTAGCCTTGTCTTGCGCGCCGCTGTCGTCGGAACAAAGGGCCATGGTGGTGACGCTCCAGGACATGTCGGTGGTTCGTCACCTGCATCAGCAGCTCGAATTCCAGGCCGTTACTGACCCGCTGACCGGCTTGCTCAACCGCAGGGGGTTTTATCAGACGGCGGAAAACCTGTTGATGCGCAGCGAACGGTCGGAAAGCAACTGGGTGCTGCTGTACCTGGACCTCGACGGCTTCAAGCGCGTCAATGATTCCTTGGGACACGATGCCGGCGACCGGGTGTTGCGCTGGGTGTCGGAACAATTGAAAGCTTGCCTGCGTCCGTTCGACATCCTGGCGCGGCTGGGCGGTGACGAGTTCACGGCCTTGCTGGATCTGGAAGTGCCCGAGCAAGCAGCCAAGATTGCCGAGAAGCTCATCGAGCGCGTCTCGGTCTGCCAGCAGATCGACGGCATGGACGTGGCGCTGGGCGCCAGTATCGGTATCGCTACCTACCCGGACTGCGGCTCCAACCTGGACGGTTTGCTGCGCGCCTCGGACATCGCCATGTACGAAGCCAAGCGTGCCGGCCGTCAGCAGTATCGTTATTACGACCATGAAATGAACGGTCGAGCCCGTTCACGGTTGATGCTAGAAGAAAGCGTGCGCTCGGCAATCGAGAACCGTGACTTCAACATGGTCTATCAGCCGCAAGTCGATATCTGCGATGGACGGATTCGTGGGTTCGAAGCGCTGTTGCGCTGGCAGCACCCGAGCGTCGGCGATGTGCCTCCAGGCTTGTTCCTGCCCTTGCTGGAGGAGGCGCGACTGATCAGTCGGCTTGGCAGTTGGATTTATCATCGCAGCGCGGCCCAGCGCAAAGTCTGGGAGCGCTTTTTCGCCGATGACCTGGTGCTGGCGGTGAGCCTGAGCAGCACCCAGTTCGGCATGCCCAACCTGGTGACCGAACTACGCCAGGTTTTGGAACGCCATGCGTTGAAGTCTCGGCAATTGGAGGTCGAGGTGACCGAGGATGCGCTGATGCGCAACCCCGACGAGACCCATAAGCAGTTGCGGCTGCTGCGCCACTTGGGGGTGCGGGTCGCGCTGGACGATTTTGGTTCCGGCCCCTGCTCGCTGGCGCATCTGCGCGACTTGGAACTCGATACGCTCAAGCTGGACCGGCATTTGATCGCCCGATTGCCGGACTCGCCACGGGATGCCGCGCTGGCCGCCTCGGTGATCGATTTATGCACTCATCTAGGCTTGCGGGTGATCGCCGAGGGGGTCGAGACCCAGGCGCAATATCAGTGGCTCAAGGACCATGGCTGCGAATACGTGCAGGGCTTCCTCGTCGCGCGGCCCTTGATGGCCGAGGACACCGACGCCTTTGCGCGGCCTTTCGACTGGAGCGCGGTGCAGGCCTGAATTCGCTACACTGGCGGCCTCATTGATTGTGTTGCCGCCCGATGACCGTGCTCAAATACCTCCAGGCGTACCCCGCCGCCCTGCAAGCCCAGGTGCAACAATTGATTGCCCAGGACCGACTGGGTGATTACCTGCGCGAGCGTTATCCCGGCCGCCATCCGATCCAGAGCGACAAGGCTTTGTACGGTTATGCGCTGGACCTCAAGCAGCAGTATCTGCGTAACGCCCCGGCAATCGACAAGGTGCTGTTCGACAATCGCCTCGACCTGACTCATCGCGCACTTGGCTTGCACACGGCGGTGTCGCGAGTGCAGGGCGGCAAGCTCAAGGCCAAGAAGGAAATTCGTATTGCTTCGTTGTTCAAGGACGCGGCGCCTGAATTCCTGAAGATGATCGTGGTGCACGAATTGGCCCACTTCAAGGAGTCGGACCACAACAAGGCCTTCTATCAATTGTGCGAGCACATGCTGCCGGGCTACCACCAAGTGGAATTCGACTTGCGGGTTTACCTCACCTGGCGGGATCTGCAACAAGACAAGGAATGACCGAATGGACGTCAGCAAGACCAAGAGCAGCTTCTACCGCCGCTTGTATGTGGCGTACCTGATCGACAGCGACACGGCCAGTAACATCCCCGCCCTCACCGAGGCCACCGGCATGCCCCGGCGCACCGCCCAGGATACTGTCGCGGCGCTGGCTGACCTGGATATCACTTGTGAATTCGAGCAAGAGCAGGGCGCCCGGAACCATGCCGGGCGTTACCGGATTCGCGATTGGGGCGCCATTGATCGGCAGTGGATCGAGCGGAATCTGGATCGGATCAAGGCGGTGCTGGAGTATCCCTGAGCAATGGGGAGAATGGCAGCATTGGCGCCTTCGTGAGCTTAAGGTCGATGCATGCCGATGTGTGGAATCCCATCTTCCAGATACTCGACACCTACCGCTTCAAACCCATACCGCCCGTAATACCCTTGCAGATGCGCCTGGGCCGACAATGAGATCGACGTCCCGGGCCAGTGCCTTTCGGCCTGCTTGAGGGCCTGCTCCATCAGTATGTGTCCCAGCCCCTGACCCCGGGCGTTGGGCGCGATGACGACCCGGCCAATCACCACGTCGCTGTTCTGCGAATGGGGGTCGAGCAAGCGAAGATAGGCCACCAGGTGATTGTCCTGCCACGCCATCAGGTGGCATGTATCGCCCTCCAGATCCAGTCCGTCAACGTCCGGGTAGGCGCAGTTCTGCTCGACGATAAAGACGTCGGCGCGCAGTTTTAGAATGGCGTATAGCTGTTCCTTGTTCAGGTCACTGTGATGTTTGCAGACCCATTCGATTTCCATTTTGAATTTCCTTGAGAACTTGATGCCGATATTAGGCGCCTTGGCCTTGGATGTCTTTCTGCGGTTTGTCGGAAAATATGCGATAAAGGTCAAAATGCCATCATCGATGTGTCGCGAGCTTGTCTTCTTTGTGTAATCTTCAATCCAGCACTGTGCAGCGGCTTCGATGAGCTAACGTTAGGACCGGATATCCCCGGATATCCCTTGAGTTTCGGGCTAAAAACAAACCGGGCTTTGAACCCGTCAAGGATGTTTGGCATGCCGCGATTGCATCGAGCTCTTGCTTTGGTCGGGTTGCTGTTGCTGAGCCACAACGCCTGCGCGCAAAAGCTGCGCTTGGTCGCCGATGCCTGGCCGCCCTTTACCGACTCGACGCTGGTCAACGGTGGCTTGGCGACCGATATTGTCACCACTGCGCTGGCGCGAGCGGGGTATGCCAGCGACTTCGAGCAGGTGCCCTGGGCCCGGGCGATGCTGGGCATCAGCGAAGGACGCTACGACGTGCTGATCAACGCCTGGTACGCGGAGGAGCGCACCCATGTGGGCCAGTTCTCGGCCGAATACCTGCTCAATCGCGTGCGCTTCATCAAGCGCAAGGACGCGGACATTGACTTCGATAACCTGCAACAACTGTACGAGTTTCCCATCGCGGTGGTACGCGGTTACGCCTATTCCAAAGCGTTCGATGAGGATGGGCAGGTGCAAAAAGTCCCCGTGCACAACTTTGCGATGGCCGTTCGCATGCTAGTCGCCGACCGGGTGAAGCTGACCCTGGAAGATGAATACGTCGCTCGTTATTACCTGAGTCGTGAATCTGCCAAGGTGCGCAACGCTGTGGAATTCCTGCCCAAGCCGTTGAGCCAGAACAGCCTGCATATCCTGGTCAGCCTGAAGAACCCCGAGCACGAGCAAATCGTGGCCGGGTTTGACCGGGAGATCGCGGCGATGAAAGCCGATGGCAGTTATGAGCGACTACTGAAGGCGCACGGGATGTAGGGATTAGAGCAGCTTCGAGCTTCGAGCTTCAAGCTGCAAGCAGGGCGCCACAGCTTGACTTGCAGCTTATGGCTTGAGGCTTGAAGCTCGCCCCGTCAGGCCTTCATCAGGTGCGCTGCCAGTGTGCGCAACGGTCCCAGTTGGCGGCAGATCAACCCCAGTTGTGTCTGCACCAGCCGCTGGCCTTCGTCGATTTCATCGGGCATCTGCTCCAGCTCACTGGCGAGGGCTTCTTCTTCGTCGCTCTGGATGGCAATCGGTTGCTTGCTCGCCAGGCCCTGGGCGATTTCATCGATGCTCGTCGCCAGTTTCACGCCCGCGCCATTGATCAATTGCTCGCGAACGTCCGCTGGCAACTCGGTGCCCCGGTGGGCGCCCAACCCCGAGAGGTAGCTGAGCAGGGTGTGGGACAGCACCAGGAAGCGGAACCCCACATCGGCTTCCTTCCGGAAATGCCCTGGCTCCATCAGCATGTTCGCCAGCGTGGTTGATAGCGCCGCGTCGGCATTGTGGGCGTTGCGTCGGGCCAGGCGATAGGCCAGGTCGTCACTTTTGCCCGCCGCATACTGCTGCATGATCTGGCGCAGGTAGATGCTGTTGCAGGTCAGCGTGTTGGCCAGCACTTTGTTCAGTCGCCGACCTTGCCAGTCCGGCAGGAACAGGAACACCGCCAACCCGGCGATCAGGCTGCCAAGCAAGGTATCGAACAGCCTTGGCAGCAGCAGTCCATAGCCGTCGCCGACCTGGTTGAAGCAGAACAGCACCATGATGGTGATTGCCGCTGTCGCCAGGGTGTAGCGCGTGGTGCGGTTGGTAAAGAACACCACCCCGGCGAGGATGGCGAAACACGACTGCACCAGCGGGTTCGGGAACAGGTCGAACAGCGCCCAGGCCACCGTCAGGCCGATGGCTGTGCCGATGATCCGCTGGCCGAGCTTGCGCCGGGTGGCGCCGTAGTTGGGTTGGCAGACGAACAAGGTGGTGAGAATGATCCAATAGCCCTGGGACGGGTGGATCAGATGCACCATGGCGTAACCCACGCTCAGGGCCAGGGGCAAGCGCAGGGCATGACGGAACAGCAGCGAGGTGGGCGTCAGTTGAGTGCGCAAGCGCAGCCAGACGTCCTTGAGGTTGCGCGGCGAGCGGTCCAGCAGGCTGCTGTCGGTGGCGTCGGCCAGGGCGTCGGGGTTGCTCGCATCGCTGAGCAGGCGGTCCATGGTGCCAAGGTTTACCGACAAGGCGCGCAACGAGCGCAACAAGCCGCGCCAGGCCGGGTTGCTCTGGATGCGCAGATGCTCAAGGGACGCGTGCAGATCGTTCAAGGCTTCGGCGAAGCTGTCGTCGTAGACAAACGGCTGGCGCAGTTGGATTGACTCGGCCAGTGCCTGGCAGGCTTTGCCTTGCTGGCGCAGCAGGCGTTGGCAGCGGAACAGCACGTCACTGTGAAAAAACGCTTCGGCCAGGGCGTTGTAGGGATAGTGCGAAGAACTGGCGCGTTCGTGGATGTCCTGCGCGAGGAAGTACAACTTCAGGTAGCGGCTGACTTTCGAGCCCGGCCGGCCATTGCCGACGCGATGCAGGATGATTTCCTTGGCGTTGTTGAGCGCGGCGACCACGCGGCCGTTCTGTTGGGCCAGTTCCAGACGTCGGGCTTCGATGTCCAAGTGGCGGATCGGCTCTAGCAGCGATGACTTGAGTTTCAGGTAACGCCCCAGCTCGCGGAACAACCGTGCCAGGCTCTGCTGCACCGGCTGGTTGGAAAACAACGCATGCCACAGCACCGAGAGCAGGCCATACCATGCGGCGCCGGCCACCAGCAGCAAGGGCTCATGCCAGAAATCGGTGACCGCGCCGCCGCGTTGATCCACGCCGATCATCGTATAGACGGAAAGAATCAGGGTAGCCGAGGCAATCGCGCCATAACGTTCGCCCAGGGCGCCGAGCATGGTCAGGCCAAAAGCCGCCAGGGCCAGAGCGATGATGAACAGGATTGGGTAGGGAAACAGCAACTCCACCGACAGCGCGGCGACAGTGAAACAGACCAGCGTCACGGCCAGCGCATTGAGACGGCCCTGCCAACTGTCGTCGGTCTCGGCCAGGGCGCTGGCGATGATGCCCAGGAACAGCGGGATCAGCAGCGCCATCTGATCCAGATACCAGCACAGCCCCATGCTGCCGGTCAGGGCGATGAACACCCGCACGCTATAACTGAATTTGTCCAACGCCCAGAGGCGACGCAAGGATTGGCTAAACGAGGTCGATGACATGAAGTGCAAGGGCCTGACGGGCAATGACGCTAAATTGAGGCAGGAATGACGCCGATGCAATGGCTGCGATCACTTGCGACAGCAAAAAGTGTTCCGGGATGCAATGACGCACCTCGCCACAAAAGCAGGCTCAACATAGGTGAGGTCAGACGTACTGCGCCGCCGCATAGCCGGAAGCCCAGGCCCATTGGAAATTGAATCCGCCCAGATGGCCGGTGACGTCCAGCACTTCACCAATGAAATACAGCCCTGGGCTTTTGAGCGATTCCATGGTCTTGGACGAGACTTCCCGTGTGTCGACGCCGCCCAAGGTGACTTCGGCGGTGCGATAGCCTTCGGTGCCGGCCGGGATCACGTTCCAGCTCGCCAGTTTCTCTGCGATGTCGGCCAGTTCGGAGTGTGTGTATTGCTTCATCGGCTTGGAGACGAACCAGGTATCGGCCAGCAGGCCGGCCATTTTTTTGGTGAACAGTTCGCCCAGCAGCGTCTTGAGTTCGCTGTTAGGGCGTTCGGCCTGTTGCTGTTGCAGCCATTGCGGCACGTCGTGGTCGGGCAGCAGGTTGATTTGCACCGTGTCGCCCGGCTCCCAGAACGACGAAATCTGCAGGATCGCTGGGCCGCTCAGGCCGCGATGGGTGAACAGAATGTTCTCGCGAAAACTCTGATCGTTGCAGCTGACCAGGCAATCCACCGACGTGCCGGAAAGCTCGGTGCAGAGGGCCTTGAGCTGATCGGTGATGGTGAACGGCACCAGCCCGGCGCGAGTTGGCAGCAGCTCATGCCCAAACTGTTTCGCTACCTGATAACCGAAACCGGTGGCGCCCAGGGTTGGGATGGACAGCCCGCCGGTGGCAATCACCAGGGATTGGCAGCAGATGGTTCCAAGGGTGGTTTGCAACAAATAACCGCTTTCGGCTTTTTCGATCTGTTGGACTGAGGTGTCCAGGTGCAAGCTCACGCCGGCCTGGGCACACTCGTCCAGCAGGATCCCGAGAATGTCGCTGGATTTGTTATCGCAGAACAACTGGCCGAGTTTTTTCTCGTGGTAGGGCACGCCGTGCTTGGCCACCAGTGCGATGAAATCCCACTGGGTGTAACGGGCCAGGGCCGATTTGCAGAAGTGCGGGTTTTGCGAGAGAAAATTGCCAGGCTCGGTGTACATGTTGGTGAAATTGCAGCGCCCACCGCCCGACATGAGGATTTTCTTGCCGGCCTTGTTGGCGTGGTCCAGCAACATCACCTGCCGCCCGCGCCCGGCGGCGGTCAGCGCACACATCAACCCTGCGGCGCCAGCGCCAATGATCACGACTTCGGTAGAGCGCAAAACGGTGTCCTCTAAATGTCTGGGGTCTGGCAGGAGTTTGCTCTTGTGGCGAGGGAGCTTGCTCCCGCTCGAGCGCGAAGCGGTCGCAAAACCAACGAACGCGAACTGTCTGAAGAACCGCGTTTATAGCTTTTAGGGCTGCTGCGCAGCCCAGCGGGAGCAAGCTCCCTCGCCACAGGGTGAATCAACGGCAATCAGAGAATCCGCACCCGCAACGAGCGGCCCTTGATCTTGCCGTCATTCAGCCGCTGCAGCGCCTGTTTGGCGATGCCGCGCTCCACGGCCACATAGGCCTGGAAATCGAAAATCGCGATCTTGCCGACCTGGGCGCCGGGGATTCCGGCATCGCCGGTCAGGGCGCCGAGGATGTCGCCGGGGCGGACTTTGTCCTTGCGTCCGGCGCCGATGCACAGGGTGCTCATGGCCGGCAGCAGCGGACCGCCGCCCTGGGACTTGAGGTTGTCCAGTTGGTCCCAGCTCAGCGGCGATTTCTGCAACTGCTCGATGGCCTGGGCGCGATGGGCTTCAGACGGCGCCACCAGACTGATGGCGATGCCTTTCTCCCCGGCGCGGCCGGTGCGGCCGACGCGGTGGATGTGGATTTCCGAATCCCGGGCCAGTTCGACGTTGATCACCATGTCCAGCGCGTCGATGTCCAGGCCGCGCGCGGCCACGTCGGTGGCGACCAGCACCGAGGTGCTGCGGTTGGCGAACATCGCCAGCACCTGGTCACGGTCGCGCTGTTCCAGGTCGCCGTGCAGGCCGACGGCGGAGATGCCCTTGGACGTCAAATGGTCAACGGTCTCCTGGACCTGCTGCTTGGTGAAGCAGAAGGCCACGCAGGAGGCCGGGCGGAAATGCGCGAGCACCTTGACCACCGCGTCCATGCGCTCCTCGGGGGAGATCTCGTAGAAGCGCTGCTCGATCTGCGCGTCGGAGTGGAACGCCTCGGCCTTCACTTGCTGCGGGTTGCGCATGAACTTGGACGACAGTTGCTTGATCCCCACCGGATAAGTGGCGGAAAACAGCAGGGTCTGGCGACGCTCCGGGGTCTGCTGGATGATGTCTTCGATGGCGTCGTAGAAACCCATATCGAGCATGCGGTCGGCTTCGTCGAGGATCAGCGTGTTCAAGCCATCGAGCACCAGCGAGCCCTTGCGCAGGTGCTGCTGGATACGCCCCGGCGTGCCGACGATGATGTGGGCGCCGTGCTCGAGGGAGGCGATCTGCGGGCCGAAGGAGACGCCGCCGCACAAGGTCAGGACCTTGATGTTGTCTTCGGCGCGGGCCAGGCGACGGATTTCCTTGGCGACTTGGTCGGCCAGCTCGCGGGTTGGGCACATCACCAATGCCTGGCAGCCGAAGAAGCGTGGGTTGATCGGGTTCAGCAGGCCGATGCCGAAGGCCGCGGTCTTGCCGCTGCCGGTCTTGGCCTGGGCGATCAGGTCCATGCCCTTGAGAATCACCGGCAAGCTTTGCGCCTGGATCGGCGTCATCTGGGCATAACCGAGTGATTCGAGGTTAGCCAGCATGGCGGCGGACAGCGGCAAAGTATTAAAAGCGGTGGCAATGGTGGTCACGGGACTGGCCTGCAAAACAAAATGTCGCGCAGTGTAGCAGCCTCGTGCCACTTTCTTCGAACGTTCTGGACGAGCTGCGGCGCAGTTCCGAAGCGGACAGATTTCCCTGTGGCGAGGGAGCTTGCTCCCGCTGGGGTGCGAAGCGCCCCCAAACCGACACCACGGTGTACCTGAAGGATCGCATCGCCTGGTTTGCGACTGCTGCGCAGCCGAGCGGGAGCAAGCTCCCTCGCCACAAAAGCGACCTGGCTTTATCGAAGCTAGTGCTCGATATGCTCATCCGGCCGCTTCACCCGCCGTCCGTCTTCCCGTGACAACTGGGAAAAAATCGTTGCCGCCAGCATTGCCATGATTCCCACTGTCACGAATGTCAGTTGGAACGCACCCAATACCGTATCCACGCCATCGTTGCCGACCTGGGCGGTGAAACCGCCGAGCAGGGCGCCGGCGCATGCCACGCCGAGGCTCAGCGAGAGTTGCGCTACCACCGACAACAGGCTGTTGCCGCTGCTGGCGCTGGCGTCGTCGAGGTCGATCAAGGTCACGGTGTTCATCGCGGTGAATTGTAGCGAGTTGATTGCTCCCAGCACCGCCAGTTGCGCCAGCAGCAGCCAGTACGGCGTCTGTTCGCTGACCAGGCCCATGCTCGCCAGCATCACGCCCAGGGCCACGGTGTTGCCGGTCAGGACGATGCGATAGCCCAGGCGTTCGATCAAAGGCCGGGCGACGGACTTGGCGACCATGGCCGCCGCCGCGAGAGGCAGCATGCTCATCCCGGCCTGGGACGGCGAATAGCCCAGCGCTACTTGCAACAGCAGGGGCACGAGGAACGGCAGGGCGCCGCTGCCCAGGCGCGCGAACAGGTTGCCGAGAATGCCCACGGCGAAGGTCCGGGTCTTGAACAGTGACGGTGGGAACAACGCGTTCTCGACATGCCCGGCCCGCAACCAGTACGCCGCCAGGCAGGCCATGCCGCCGAACAGCAGGAGCATGACCCGCAGGTGCGGCAAGTGCAGTTCCCCCAGGCCTTCCATGGCGATGGTGATCAACACCATTGCCGCGCCAAACAACAGGAACCCCAGCCCATCGAAACGTGTGCGCTCGCTGCCACGCAGGTCGGGGATGAATTTCCACACGGCGTAACAGCCGATCACGCCCACTGGCAGGTTGATGATGAAAATCCAGTGCCAGGTCAGGTATTCGACCATCCAGCCACCCATGGTTGGGCCGATCAGCGGGCCGAGCAGGCCGGGGATGGTGATAAAGCCCATGATCCGCACCAGCTCCGAGCGTGGATATGCCCGCAACACCACCAGCCTGCCCACCGGTAGCATCAGTGCACCGCCCAGGCCTTGGACGATCCGGGCGCCGATCAGCATGCTCAATGAGTTCGACAAGGCGCACAGCAGCGAGCCGAAGCTGAACAACAGGATCGCCCCGAAGAAAATCTTCTTGGTGCCGAAACGGTCGGCGATCCAGCCTGAGGCCGGAATCAGCAATGCCACGGTGAGCATGTAGGCAATGATCACGCCCTGCATGCGCAGCGGGTTTTCCGCCAGGTCGCTGGCCATGGCGGGCAGGGCGGTGTTGAGGATGGTCCCGTCCAGGGACTGCATGAAGAAAGCGATTGCCACGACCCACGGAAGCCAGCGGGCGGTGACGGCGTCGAGTGGGGCGCGGTTGGGCATGGGACCTCTTGTATGGAAAGTGAACAATTACCAGTGGTGAGGGGATCTTGGAAAAAATGAACAGCTACCCGTGGCAAGGACGCTCTTGTGGCGAGGGAGCTTGCTCCCGCTGGGGGGCGAAGCACGCCCAAAACCGGCCAACACGGTGTGCCTGAAAGATCGCGTCGCCAGAATTACGACTGCTTCGCAGCCGAGCGGGAGCAAGCTCCCTCGCCACAGGAGGATGAAGCCACCTTCTTACTGCTACAGCGTCAACGTCAACCGCTTCACCAACGCCCCCGGCAACAACATCGAGGCCGTGGCCCGCTGGCTGTAGGTGCTGGCCGAGAGCAGAAGTTCCCGTTCTCGGGTCAGGGCCTCCAGTTGCGAACCGAGCAGGCTGTAGACGCTGTCGTCGAAACGCATGGTGCTCACAGGTGCCTGGATCTGGCCGTTCTCGACCCAGAACGTCGCGAAACGGGTCATGCCGGTCAGGCGCGCCGCCGGTTGGTCCGAGTAGTTCAGGTACCAGAGGTTGCTGATGTACAGGCCAGTGCCAAGCTCCTCGAGAATGTGCCGTTGCTCCAGATGACCTTCTTGCATCTCAAGCGCCGTGGGGTATTCGTAACTGCTGGCGCCGTTGGCGGTGAGGCCGTATTCGGCGGCGCTGCGGGAATTGACCAACTGGGCATTGGCCGTGCCCTTGGCAATCAGCGCCAGGTCATCGCGTGGATAGCCTTCGTCGGAAAATGCCGGACTCAAGGAGCCGCTGACCTGCTCCGTCAGCCACACGTTGGGGCTGAAGTTGGCTTCGTTGGCATAGAACTTCTGCAGCGGGCTTTGCTTGCTGGCAATTGCCCGCGCCGAGAACCCACCCCAACTGAGCATGCCCATGATTTCCTCCAGCGCAGCCGGCGCCAGGTAGGCGCGGTACTCGCCAGGCGGCAGCGCGCGCAGTGGCCGGCCGAGAAATGCCAGTTGTTCGCGGGCTTGCTCGAAGCGCCGGGCAAATTCCTCACTGCTCCATGCGTGCCCGGCATAGCTTGCCTTTACGGCCTGGCCGTTTTCATGAAACAAGCTGAAGTCGAAATTGAAGCTGTTGGCCTGGTGCCAGCCAAACGCTCCCGAGGAACTGGCGAAGCCACGGCTGATGGGGCCGGCGGCGTAAAAACCGACCAGGTCCAGGCCTTCGGCGGCGTGGGTGATTTCTGCGACGGCCTGTGCGGTCTCGGGCAGCGGATGATCCTGCACATTGTTGCTCTGCCAGTGATTGTGATTGAGCAGCAGGTAGGGATCGGCTGGCAGCAGCGGCAAGGTGTCGCGCAATTGTTGCAAGCCTTCGGCCAAGCGTTGCAGGTCCGTCTCGGTGTCGCCGGACAAAGTGATCTGCAAGTCGGCATGACGGCCGTCGTTGATCAACTTGAGACTGACGTTGGCCTGCTGTACCTGTCCGGCCTGGCGAACCTTGGCGTGGTTGAAACGCACGAAAGCCGAGGATTCGGCGGCATAGCCCAGGGTGAATTGTTCAGCGCCGTGCAATGCATTGCGCAACCAATCGACCAACGCCTTGAACGCCCCTGACTCATTAGTGATCGTACTCATCAGGCGTCTCCTCCAAACACATCGACATTGCTGAACACACAGGCCGGCGACGCGTGGCCGACGCGGATCACCTGGTTCGGCTCGCCCTTGCCACAGTTTGGCGTGCCCAGGACTTGCGATGTGCTGGCATCGCCCACCGCCTTCAGGCTCCTCCAGAATTGCGCGGAAATGCCTCGGTAGTTGGGGTTCTTCACCACGCCCTTGAGCTCGCCGTTCTCGATCAATTGGCCCCATTCGCAGCCGAACTGGAATTTGTTGCGAGCGTCGTCGATCGACCAGGAGCGGTTGGTGCGCATCAGCACACCGTGCTCGATGCCCTGAATCAATTGCTCCTGGGTCTGGTCGCCGGGCTCGATGTTCAGGTTCGCCATGCGGTCGATGGGCGGACGATTCCAACCGCAGGCGCGGCTGTTGGCGACACCGTCGAGGCCGGCGCGAAACTGCGACAACGCTCCTCCCAAGGGACGCAGCAACAGGCCTTCTCGAATCAGGAACTGCTTGCTCGCGGCGGTGCCGTCGTCGTCATGGCTGTAACTGGCCAGTTCTTCGGGAATGTCCGGGTCGAAGGTCACGTTCAGCAGATTGGAGCCGTATTGCAGCTGTCCAAAATCGCTGGTCTTGACGAAGCTGGTGCCGGCGTAATTGCGCTCGTCCCCCAGGATGCGGTCCAGTTCCAGCGGATGACCGATGGACTCGTGGATCTGCAGCATCATCTGGTCGGGCATCAGCAGCAGGTCGCGCGTCCCTTGCGGGGTGTTCGGCGCCATCAGCAGCTGCAGCGCCTGGTCGGCGATTTTCGGGCCGGCACCGATCAGGCCGCAGCGACGGATGACATCGAAGCCGCCTTGCTGGCCGAAGTTCTCGCGGCCCAGGGTTCGGGTCTGGCTGTCTTGCCCGTCGAAAGCGGTGACGTCCAAAGCCGGGTAAATGAAACGCTGGGCCTGGCGCAGTTCGGCGCCGGCACTGTTGAGGTAGATCTGTTCGACCTGGGTCAGGCCAATGCTCACTTGCCAGTTCACCAGGCGCTCGTCCGTCGGCACTGCAGCCGACTCGTCGCCGAGCAACTGGTAGCAATCGCCCAGTGGAAGGAAGGCTTGGTCGAAATGAGGAGAGAAATAATCGGCGCGGTCGCTGGACACCGGTTGCTCGCGCAAGTCGAGCAAGGCGTGGGGCTTGAGCCGGCGGGCCTGTTGCTCGGCCCGTTCCAGCGCCGCTTGCAGGCCGGCCTGGGACAAATCGTTGGTGGCCGCATAAGCCTCGACGCCGTTGACTCGCACGGTGAGCATTGCGCCTTCGTCGCGACTCAGGCTGGGCGGTTCGGCGACATTCTTGCGCACCGACAGGTGCTGGCCGGACTCGCGGACATAACGCAAGGAGAAGAACTCGGCGCCCGTGCGCAACGCAGCAAACCGCTGCTTGAGCTGGGGATGAAAATCGAACATGAAACCTCCTTGTCTGGAGTGGCGGTGCAGCGAGGTGCGGCGCGTTGACGCGGCGGCTCTAGATTAGGCCTGGGGCGGGGAGGGATCAAGGTGAATGGGGATTTGCGGTGTCAGGTTGGATGCCATCGCGAGCCTGCTCGCGATGGCGGTCCTGGGTCTTACTGGGCGCTAGCCGTTACTTCACGCAATGGCTTGCCGCGCACCGGCGCATCGCCGGCCACATAGTATGGTGCGGTGCTGCGTGGCAGGGGCTGGCGACCACGGATCTTGTCGGCGATTTTCTCGGCCATCATGATCGTCGGCGCGTTCAGGTTGCCGGTGGTGATGATCGGCATGATCGAAGCATCGACTACTCGCAATCCCTGCATGCCATGCACACGGCCTTCGCTGTCCACCACTGCCATGTCGTCGGTGCCCATCTTGCACGAGCAGGACGGATGGAACGCGGTTTCGGCGTGTTCGCGGATGAACTGGTCCAGTTGCTCGTCCGTCTGCACTTCGATGCCCGGGCTGATCTCGCGACCACGGAACGGGTCGAGCGCCGGTTGCTGCATGATCTCGCGGGTCAGGCGGATGCCATCGCGAAACTCCTGCCAGTCCTGCTCGGTGGCCATGTAGTTGAACAGGATGCTCGGGTGCTGGCGCGGGTCCTTGGACTTGGCCTGGATCCGACCACGGCTTGGCGAACGCATGGAGCCCATGTGCGCCTGGAAACCGTGTTCTTTCACGCCGTTGCTGCCGTTGTAGTTAATCGCTACCGGGAGGAAGTGATACTGGATGTTCGGCCATTCGAAGTCCGGGCGCGTGCGGATGAAACCACCGGCCTCGAACTGGTTGCTGGCGCCGATGCCGGTGCCGTTGAACAGCCACTCGGCGCCGATGGCCGGCTGGTTGTACCAGAGCAGCGACGGGTACAGCGAGACCGGTTGGGTGCAGGCGTATTGCAGGTACAGCTCCAAGTGATCCTGGAGGTTTTCGCCGACGCCCGGCAGGTCGTGGACCACCGGGATGTCGAGGCTTTCCAGCAATTTTGCCGGGCCGACGCCGGAGCGCTGCAGGATCTGCGGCGAGGCGATGGCGCCGGAGCACAGCAGCACTTCCCTGCGCGCCCGGGCTTCGACGCGCTCTTCAGCGGCGCCCACCAGATAACGGACGCCTACGGCGCGCTTGCCTTCGAACACGATTTTGTCGGTCAAGGCATGGGTGACGATGGTCAGCGTGGAGCGCTTCTTGGCGATGTCCAGGTAACCGCGCGCAGTGCTGGCGCGACGACCGTTGGGCGTGACGGTACGGTCCATCGGGCCGAAACCTTCCTGCTGGTAGCCGTTGAGGTCTTCGGTACGTGGGTAACCGGCTTGCACGCCGGCTTCGACCATGGCGTGGAACAGCGGGTTATTGCCGGGCTTGGGCGTGGTCACGCTGACCGGGCCGTCGCCACCGTGGTAGTCATTCGGGCCGATGTCCCGAGTCTCCGCTTTTCTGAAGTAGGGCAGGCAGTCCAGGTAAGTCCAGTCTTCCAGGCCCGGCAGCTTGGCCCAGTTGTCATAGTCCAGGGCGTTGCCGCGGATGTAGCACATGCCGTTGATCAGCGAAGAACCACCCAGGCCCTTGCCGCGACCGCACTCCATGCGGCGACCGTTCATGTGCGGCTCCGGATCGGTCTCGTAGGCCCAGTTGTAGCGGCGGCCCTGCAGCGGGAACGCCAGGGCGGCGGGCATTTGCGTGCGGAAGTCGAGGCGATAATCCGGGCCGCCGGCTTCGAGCAGCAGGACGCTGACGCCTTCGTCTTCGGTCAGGCGGGTCGCCAGGGTGTTACCGGCCGAGCCGGCACCGATGATGATGTAATCGAATTCTTGGGACATGAAATGTACCCTCTTCTGGAATTGGGTTCAGGTCGCGGTTGTCGAGATGCCATATCTTCCGTGGCGAGGGAGCTTGCTCCCGCTCGGCTGCGCAGCAGTCGTAAAACAGGGCGACCATGTTCTGTCTGGAGAACCGTGGGGCCTGAAGTGGGGCCGCTTCGCGGCCCAGCGGGAGCAAGCTCCCTCGCCACAAAAGCCCTCACTCCAGATCCCGAGTCAGATCAGAACACCGACGTGTAATCGCCCATTTCGACCTGTACCGATTTGATGCGCGTGAAGTTGTTCAGCGAGCTGATGCCGTTCTCCCGGCCCACGCCAGATTGCTTGTAGCCACCGACCGGCATCTGCGCCGCCGATTCGCCCCAGGCGTTGATCCAGCAAATGCCGGCTTCGAGCTGGTGGATCACGCGGTGGGCGCGGTTCAGGTCGCGGGTCACGACGCCGGCGGCGAGGCCGAAGTCGGTGTCGTTGGCGCGGCGGATCACTTCTTCTTCGCTGTCATAGGTGAGGATGCTCATCACCGGACCGAAGATTTCTTCGCGCACGATGGTCATCTCATCGGTGCAGTCGGTGAATACGGTCGGCGCGACGAATGCGCCCTTGGCAAGGTCGCCATCGGTCAAGCGACCGCCGCCGCACAGCAAGCGCGCGCCTTCGGCTTTGCCCTTCTCGATGTAGCCCAGCACGCTTTCCATATGGGCGAAGCTCACCAGCGGGCCGAAATTGGTGTTTTCGTCCTCCGGGTCACCGATGCGGATGCGCGCCACGCGCTCGGCGATCTTGGCTTCGAACGCAGCCTTCAGGTGACGAGGTACGAATACCCGGGTGCCGTTGGTGCAGACCTGGCCGGAACTGTAGAAGTTGGCCATCATCGCGGTGTCGGCGGCGCGATCCAGGTCGGCGTCGTCGAAGATGATCAGCGGCGACTTGCCGCCCAACTCCATGGTCACGTCCTTGAGCGAAGAGCTGGAGGCGCTGGCCATGACTTTCTTACCGGTGTCGGTGCCGCCGGTGAAAGAGATTTTCTCGATGCGCGGGTGCTCGGTCAGCCAGGTGCCGACTTCGCGGCCGCTGCCGGTGAGTACGTTGAACACGCCTGCTGGAACCCCGGCTTCGGTGTAGATCTCGGCCAGTTTCAGGGTGGTCAGGGAGGTGACTTCGCTTGGCTTGAAAATCATGGCGTTGCCGGCGGCCAGGGCCGGTGCGGATTTCCACAGGGCGATCTGGATCGGGTAGTTCCACGCGCCGATACCGGCGACCACGCCCAGGGGCTCGCGACGGGTGTAGACGAACGACGTGGCGCGTAGCGGAACCTGCTCGCCTTCGATGGCAGGCACCAGCCCAGCGTAGTATTCCAGCACGTCGGCGCCGGTGACGATATCGACGTATTTGGTTTCGGAGAAGGACTTACCAGTGTCCAGGGTTTCCAGGGCCGCCAGCTCATCGTTGCGCTCGCGCAGGATGTCCACGGCGCGGCGCAGGATGCGCGAACGCTGCATGGCGGTCATCGCCGCCCAGACTTTCTGGCCCTTTTCGGCGCTGACCACGGCGCGCTCGACGTCCTCGAAGGTCGCGCGCTGCACCAGGGCGAGTACTTCACCGTTGGCCGGGTTGATGGCTTCGAAAGTGGCGTCGCCGCTGGCATCGCTGTACGCGCCATCGATGTAGAGTTTTTGCAGTTCGAAACGGGCCATAAAGTCCTCGCAAGTGCATAAGTGGTTGGCTTGACCACCGAGCGTGTCGTTTATAGCTGACTACGCGGTTCGGTGGCGGTTCAGGAGTCGAGCCGTTCTGCGTGCTCTGGTTCCCCTGCCTTGGCCAGTTGGAAATCCATGTATTCGTAAGCGATCTGGTGTGCCTGAGCGGTATCGAACGCGTCTCCCGACAGCGCCCCGCGCAGCCACAACCCGTCAATCAGAGCGGCCAGGCCCCGTGCCGCGCTGCGTGCCTGGTCAACGGGCAACACGCGGCGGAACTGGCAACACAAGTTGGAATACAGACGGTGATCGTTGATCCGCTGCAACCTGTGCAATGACGGGTGGTGCATGCTGGTGGCCCAGAAGGCCAGCCAGGTTTTCATTGCCGGGCCATTCACCTGGCTGGCGTCGAAGTTGCCTTCGATGATCACCTTCAGGTGAGCTCGCGGGCTCGAGTCCGTCAGCGCTTGACGCCGTGCGGTGACGTTCTCGCTCAAGACACTCATCAGGTACTGGGCCGTGGCCGCGATCAGGCCATTCTTGTCCTGAAAGTAGTGACTGATGATGCCGTTCGAAACACCGGCTAAACGGGCGATCAGCGCAATGCTGGCGTCCCCCATTCCGACCTGATCGACGGCCTGCAAAGTGGCTTCGATCAATTGCTGGCGGCGGATGGGTTGCATACCGACCTTGGGCATTTGAAACATCTCCTTAGGCCATCGGGCGCACGAGTGTGGTCCGCCTTCATGTGGGCCAGTCTATTTTGTTTTGATTGAACGTTCAATCAACAAAGAATAAGCTCTGCGACAATTCGTCGCGATTTACCGAAATTTCCTACGCGTAAATGGCGCAGAAACGAGACATCAAGGGCCCCCAGACCCGCGCATGGCGGGGGCGAGGGCTTTCCGGGTGTCTTTATAACACCCGCCGGTCGGCTGCCACCTCACCGATTGGCCGGGTATCGCGTTGCCTTGTCCTTGTCTCGCACTGCCTGGAGCACCCGTGCAATGAGTTCTGCCTCTCTAATAAAAACCCCGCCGCAGAAGGTGACGGTCAACGGTTGGGTGTTCTATACCTCCACCGCGCTGACCCTGCTGCTGACGGCCATTCTGATCATTGCCCCCCAGGAGGCCGGCCGTTTGCTCGGCATTGCCCAGGCGTGGTTGTCCCGCAGCTTCGGCTGGTACTACATGGTGGTCATCGCCGCCTATCTGGTGTTTGTGGTCGGCCTGGCGTTTTCCTCCTACGGCAAGCTCAAGCTGGGCACCAAGGACGATACGCCGGACTTCAGCTATGGCGCCTGGGCCGGGATGTTGTTTTCGTCGGGCATCGGTATCTCGTTGCTGTACTTCGGTGCATCCGAGCCGCTGGATCACTTTTTCAACCCGCCCGAAGGCGTGGCCGGCAGTCAGCAGGCTGCGCGACAGGCGGTGCAGTTGACGTTTTTGCATTGGGGCCTGCACGGCTGGGCGATCTACGCCTTGGTGGGCCTGGCCGTGGCGTATTTCGCCTATCGTCACAACCAGCCGTTGGCGCTGCGTTCGGCGCTGTATCCGCTGGTGGGGGAGCGCTGGGTCAAGGGTGCGGCCGGCCATGCGGTGGACGGTTTCGGCATGTTCGTAACATTGCTGGGGCTGGTGACGAACCTGGGGATCGGCTCGTTGCAGGTGGCGTCCGGGCTGGAGAACCTATTCGGCATTGAGCACAGCAACACCAACCTGCTGATCGTCATCATTGTGATGAGCACCGTGGCAACCATCGCGGCCGTGTCCGGGGTTGAAAACGGCATCCGCCGGCTGTCCAACCTGAACATCGTGCTGTTCAGCGGCCTACTGATTTTCGTGCTGCTGTTCGGTCCGACCCTGCATTTGCTCAACGGCTTCGTGCAAAACATCGGTGACTACCTCAACGGCGTGGTGCTCAAGACCTTCGACCTGTACGTCTACGCGGACGACAGCGCCAAGTCCGGCCGTTGGATGGGGCTGTGGACGCTGTTCTATTGGGCGTGGTGGATTTCCTGGGCACCGTTTGTCGGCATGTTCATCGCCCGTATCTCCCGCGGGCGCACCGTGCGCGAACTGGTGGCGGGCGTGTTGCTGATTCCGCTGGGCTTTACCTTGGCCTGGTTGTCGATTTTCGGTAACTCGGCGCTGGACCTGGTGATGAATCACGGGGCCGTGGAGCTGGGGAAAACCGCGCTGGCGCAGCCGTCGATGTCGATCTATCAATTGCTTGAGTTTTATCCGGCGTCGAAGGTTGTGATCGGTGTGTCGATCTTCGTCGGGTTCGTGTTGTTCCTGACCCCGGCGGACTCAGGCGCGGTAATGATGGCGAACCTTTCGTGCAAGGGCGGCAATGTGGACGAAGACGCGCCGCATTGGCTGAGGATCTTCTGGTCAGTGGTGATCACGCTGGTGACCATCGGCCTGCTGTTTGCCGGCAACTTTGAAGCGATGCAAACCATGGTCGTGCTGGCCGGATTGCCGTTCTCGGTGGTGTTGGTGTGCTTCATGTTCGGGCTGCACAAAGCCATGCGCGAGGATGTGCGGGTTGAGCAGGAGCGGGCGGAGTTGGCGGGGTTGGGTCGGGTCTACAGCTGACCCCATTGTTCTTGCATATACAAAAACGCCGCGATCATCTCGCGGCGTTTTGGTGTGCGTGGGCTTGCTTAGCCCAGGTTCTTGCCGAGCAGCGCGTGGTACAGCTCGCTGTCGCCCAGGATGCCGACGACTTTCTGGTTATCGTGGAGCACCAGTTTGTTGCCGGTCTGGTAGCGGATTTGCAACGCGTCGCGCATGCCAATGTTGGAGTCCACCAGGGTCGGACGGCGGCCGAGGCCTTCGACGGCTTGGCCCGGTGCCCAGTTTTGCAGGTCCAGGGCCGCGCCGTTCTGCCGGGCGCCCTTGATGGTGTTGCCTTCGGCCAGGTCCAGCCAGGAATCGCCGCCCGGGTCCAGGCACACCGATCCGTTGATGCGCTTGCAGTTATCCAGCGTGCGCATCAGGCTGCGACCGCACAGTACGTTGAGCGGGTTGGTATGGGCGACGAACGTACGCACATAGTCGTCCGCCGGGTTCAACACGATCTGTTCCGGCTTGCTGTACTGGATGATCCGGCCGTCTTTCATGATCGCGATACGGCTGCCCAGCTTCAGGGCTTCGTCCAGGTCATGGCTGACGAACACGATGGTCTTGCTCAATTTGCGTTGCAGCTCCAGCAGTTCGTCTTGCAGGCCTTGGCGAATCAGCGGGTCGAGGGCCGAGAAGGGTTCGTCCATCAGCAGAATATCGGCGTCCATCGCCAGGGCGCGGGCCAGGCCGACCCGTTGCTGCATGCCGCCGGACAGCTCGTCGGGCTTCTTGTTGCGCCACTGGGTCAGGCCGACCAACTCCAGCTTTTCATCCACCAGCTTCTTGCGTTCCTTCTCCGGTCGGCCCTGCATTTCCAGGCCGAAGCTGATGTTCTCGCGCACCGTCAGCCAAGGCATCAGGGCGAATTTCTGGAACACCATGGCGATGCGCTTGGTGCGCATCATCTTCAACTCGGCGGGGGTGCAGGAGGCGATGTCGATCTGTCGGCCTTCATGCTCGACGAACAGCTTGCCGCGACTCACTGTGTTCAAACCGTTGATGCAGCGCAACAGGCTGGACTTGCCTGAACCGGACAGGCCCATCAGTACGCAGATCTCGCCTTTTTCGATGTCCAGGGTGGCTTTTTCCACACCGACGATTTGCCCTGTCTTCTTCAGGATTTCGTTGCGAGTCATGCCCTTGTCGAGCAGCTTGAGGGCTTCGCGTGGATCTTTGGAGAAGATCACGTCGACCTCTTCGAAGCGGATTATGCTCATGCGTCACCCCCTACTTTGGCGTCGGGTTGTTTGCAGATTCGGTCGAGCATGATCGCCAGCAATACGATCGCCAGGCCGGCTTCGAAGCCCAGGGCGATATCAGCGGTGTTCAGTGCGTTGACCACGGGTTTGCCCAGGCCATCGGCACCCACCAGCGCGGCGATCACCACCATCGACAACGACAGCATGATGCACTGGGTGATACCGGCGGCGATGCTCGGCATCGCATGGGGCAGTTCGATGCGCGACAGGAGCTGGCGACGGGAGCAGCCGAAGGCTTTGCCGGCGTCCATCAGTTCGTCCGGCACGTCGCGGATGCCCAGGTAGGTCAGGCGGATGGGCGCGGCAATCGCGAACACCACCGTGGAGATCAGGCCCGGGACCACACCCAGACCGAAGAGGGTCAGGGTAGGAATGAGGTAGACGAAGGTCGGTACGGTCTGCATCAGATCGAGCACCGGACGCATCATGGTGTAGAACATCGGCTTGTGCGCAGCAACGATGCCCAGCGGCACGCCGATCAGTACGCAAACCAGGGTCGCGAACAGCACCTGGGCGAGAGTTTCCATGGTCTCCTGCCAGTAACCCAGGTTGAGGATCAGCAGGAAGGAGGCGACGACAAAAACGGTCAGGCCCCATTTGCGCTGGATGAAATGCGCCAGCAAGGCGATGAGGCCGATCAGGGCCAGGGGGTTGAACCAGGTCAGCGCAAACGTCACGCCGTGAATCATCGTTTCCAGGAACAGCGCGATTGCGTCGAAGGTGTTGGCGCCGTTTTGCGTCAACCATTCGACAAAGCCCGCGATGTACTGGCCCAAGGGTATTTTCTGATCAATAAGCATGGTAGTGAACGTCCGCATGCAAGGGAATAAACAGCCCGGGCGAGCGAACCCGCCCGGCATAACATGAGCAGTTACTGTGCGAGCTTGGCTTTCACGGCCTCCAGGCCAGGTTTACCGTCAATGGTGGTCACGCCAGCGAGCCAGGTATCGAGCACCTGTGGGTTTTTCTTCAGCCACGCCTTGGCGGCGGCTTCAGGCTTCATCTTGTCGTCCAGCACGTTGCCCATCAGCGTGCTTTCCATGTCCAGGGTGAAGACCAGGTTTTTCAGCAGTTGGCCGACGTTGCCGCATTCCTGTACGTAGCCTTTGCGCGTGTTGGTGTAGATGGTTGCCTGGCCGAAGTTCGGCCCGAAGAAATCATCGCCACCGGTGAGGTATTTCATCTTGAAACGGGTGTTCATCGGGTGCGGTTCCCAGCCCAGGAACACCACGGCGGTGTTACGGCGCTGGGCGCGATCGACCTGCGATAGCATGCCGGCTTCGCTGGATTCGACGACCTTGAAGCCAGCGTCCTTGAGACCGAAGGCGTTCTTGTCGATCATGCTCTGGATCAAGCGGTTGCCGTCGTTGCCCGGCTCGATGCCGTAGATCTTGCCGTCCAGTTCCTTCTTGAACTTGGCGATGTCGGCGAAATCCTTCAAACCCTTTTCATACAGTTCTTCGGGAACGGCCAGGGTGTACTTGGCGTTCTCCAGGTTGGCGCGCACCGTTTCCACGGTACCGGCTTCGCGGTAGGCCTTGATGTCGTTTTCCATGGTCGGCATCCAGTTGCCGAGGAACACGTCCATGTTCTTGCCGTCGGCCAGGGATTTGTAGGTCACCGGTACGGAGATCATCGTGGTCTTGGTCTTGTAGCCGAGGGCGTCGAGGACGACGCTGGTGGTGGCGGTGGTCACGGTGATGTCGGTCCAGCCGACATCGGAGAAGTTGACGGTGCTGCATTGTGCGGGTTCTGCAGCGTTGGCCAGCATTGGAAGACTCAGCATGGCGGCCAACAACAACGGCGTGGAACCTTTCATGGGTGGACTCCTGGTGTTTTATCGGCAGTGTCCGGTCGGGACAACCGCGCTTTTTTGCTTTTTTTAAGTTGCGGTTGGTGGCGCGTGGGCACTCTTCGTGACACGCGGCCTTGCAAACGAGCCGTAACCGATCATGTACCAGTGCAAATCCAACGCCTACAGGGTGCGTCGTATCCAGTACAGGGAGGGTCGCATCCAGTGTCGGTGACGTCGTTTACAGATTTTTTCCGCCCTCGACTGGCTTCTGACACGCAGAAAAACGTCGCAAAACCTGGGCGACGGCGACGCGGCGTTGCTGGGCATGATTGCGTCGGTGTCAGACGTAGAAAGCCGATTCAAAAGCCGGATGATGCGGCCATCCGGCGTTGAGCGTAGCAGCTGCGCCACTGGGCGCTCCCGCGCCTGGAGATGTGACCGTTCTGGAGATTCAAGGCAATGGCAATCAGCGTGTTCGACTTGTTCAAGATTGGTATCGGCCCGTCCAGTTCCCACACCGTGGGGCCCATGCGTGCGGCGGCGCTGTTTGTCGAAGCGCTTCGGGCCCGGTCGCTGCTGCATGAAGTGCGCCGGATCGAGGTGCAACTGTTCGGTTCGTTGTCGGCCACCGGCATCGGCCACGGCAGCGATACCGCCACGATCATGGGGTTGATGGGCGAATGGCCTGACTCGATCGATCCGTCGCAAATCGGCTCGCGCATCGAGCTGCTGCGCGAAACCCAGACATTGTTGCTCGACGGCCGCCTGCCGGTGCCGTTCATCTGGTCCCGCGACATGCGCCTGCTCGATGAGAACCTGCCGTTCCACCCCAATGCGATGACGCTGGTGGCAGAGGACGACAACGGCGAGCTGCACCGCGATACCTATTATTCGGTCGGCGGCGGATTTGTCGTCGACCAGGCCCAGGCTTCCAGTGGCGTGGCGGACCTGGACGCCACCGAACTGCCTTACGACTTTTCCAGCGCCGAGGAATTACTCGAGCTGTGCCGCACGCACAACCTGCGGGTGGCTGAATTGATGTTGGCCAACGAGAAGGTCTGGCGCTCTGAAGAAGAGATTCGCAGCGGCTTGATGAAGCTCTGGCGGGCCATGCAGGATTGCGTCGAGCAGGGCCTCAAGCACGAAGGCATCCTGCCCGGCGGCCTGAATGTGCGGCGTCGTGCTGCCAAGTTGCACCGCAGCCTGCAAGAGTTGAACAAACCGAACGTGATCGGCTCGACCTTGAGCGCCATGGAATGGGTCAACCTGTTCGCCTTGGCGGTCAACGAGGAAAACGCCGCCGGTGGGCGCATGGTCACGGCGCCGACCAATGGTGCGGCGGGGATCATCCCGGCGGTGTTGCATTACTTCATGAAATTCAGCGAAGCGGTCACCGACGCCAACGTCGTGGACTATTTCCTCGGCGCGGCGGCAGTGGGAATCCTGTGCAAGAAGAACGCGTCGATCTCCGGTGCCGAGGTTGGCTGCCAGGGTGAGGTCGGCTCGGCTTGCGCCATGGCGGCGGCGGGGCTGGCGGAGATCCTCGGCGCCACGCCTGAGCAATTGTGCAACGCGGCGGAGATCGGCCTGGAACACAACCTTGGCCTGACCTGCGACCCGGTAGGCGGCCTGGTCCAGGTGCCTTGCATCGAACGCAACGCCATTGCCGCAGTGAAAGCCATCAACGCCGCGCAAATGGCCCTTCGCGGTGACGGCCAGCATTTCATCTCGCTGGACCGGGTGATCCGTACCATGCGTGATACCGGCGCCGACATGCATGACAAATATAAAGAGACATCGCGGGGTGGCTTGGCGGTGAGTGCGGTGGAATGTTGAGCCCTTGCCACAGGTGAGCAAAAACCGCTCGTAAAATGCACACCGCTATAAAAACACGCCACGTTTTGGCGCGTCGCAAACAGACAAGGCGTGACTTATCGGTCATGCCTTTGTCTATCGCGCTACCGTCCGTCCCCGCGCTTGCGGTGACAACCACCTCGAAGACGCCGCAGCCCAGTAACCACAAGTGCTACCGATCTGCTCACAGCCCACGGCGGTAGCCGTCTGCGCCATTGATGGCAGTTAGAACCCAGCCTCCATCGAAGCCTTGTCTAGACAGGCCGCCATGTCGTTTTCAGGAGTTATTGAACACGCATTCAAATTTAGGCATGGCAATTGCTCTATCCCGATAAAGCCCCGTCTCACGCAAGAGAATGATGGGCAATAACAAGAGCCTCCGCCTGAGGCCATCACCCGCTTTGTGTGAGGAGATACCGCGATGACGACGTCCAACTCCGGGGCCCAACCCCAGAACCGTGCGCCTCAATCCATCGGCTTTTTGCTGTTGGACAATTTCACGCTGATTTCCCTGGCGTCCGCGGTGGAACCGCTACGCATGGCCAACCAGCTGTCCGGTCGCGAGTTGTATCGCTGGACCACCCTGACCGTCGATGGCGGCCAGGTATGGGCCAGCGACGGTTTGCAGATCACCCCGGACGCCTCCATGCACAAAGCGCCGGCCCTCGACACCGTTATCGTCTGTGGCGGCGTCGGCATCCAGCGTACGGTCACCCGCGAGCATGTCTCCTGGCTGCAAAGCCAGGCCCGTCAGTCCCGTCGCCTTGGCGCGGTCTGCACCGGCAGTTGGGCCCTGGCATGCGCCGGCCTGCTGGACGGTTTCGATTGCAGCGTGCACTGGGAATGCCTGGCGGCGATGCAGGAAGCCTTCCCGCGGGTGTCGATGAGCACGCGCCTGTTCACCCTCGACCGCAACCGTTTCACCAGCTCCGGTGGCACCGCGCCGCTGGACATGATGCTGCATCTGATCAGCCGCGATCACGGTCGCGAGCTGTCGGCGGCAATCTCCGAGATGTTTGTCTACGAGCGCATCCGCAACGAGCAGGATCACCAGCGTGTGCCGCTCAAGCACATGCTCGGCACCAATCAGCCGAAGTTGCAGGAAATCGTTGCGCTGATGGAAGCCAACCTCGAAGAGCCGATCGACCTGGACGAACTGGCGGTGTACGTCGCCGTGTCCCGGCGTCAGCTGGAGCGGTTGTTCCAGAAATACCTGCACTGCTCGCCGTCGCGCTATTACCTCAAGCTGCGGCTGATTCGTGCGCGGCAGTTGCTCAAGCAGACGCCGATGTCGATCATCGAAGTGGCCTCGGTGTGCGGCTTTGTCTCCACGCCGCACTTCTCCAAATGCTACCGCGAGTATTTCGGCATTCCACCGCGCGACGAGCGCGTCGGTTCCAATACCGCGCAGCAGGTGGCGATGATGCCGTTGCCGCAAGCCCTGGTGCTGTCGCCGTTGTCCGGGCCGCTGTCGGCGCTGAGCCAGGCGCGCAATGAATCTACTTTTGCCAGTGTGAGGCTCTAGACCAACAGGCTTCTGTGGTGAGGGGATTTATCCCCGCTGGGCTGCGCAGCAGCCCCAAAACCAGGCAACTCGGTGTGCCAGGAAAATTGATTTCACTGCTTTAGGGCTGCTGCGCAGCCCAACGGGGATAAATCCCCTCGCCACAAGGTCAGGCGTTATGGTTTTTCTGGTATTCGGCCAACGCAGGCAACAATTGCTTATCAATCGCCTGGCGCACCGCCGGCAGGATGGTCGCGCTGCTGGTGTACATGTCCTTGACCATCCTCCGCAACTCGTTGGCGCGAGCCCTGTCCAGCCCCCGCACCGCGCATTCGCAGGCCTGCTCGGCGGTGGAGCCGCTGGGTATCTGCAGTCCCAAGGCCTTGAGCTGGCCCAACAGGTCTTCCTGGTCGATCAAATCGGCGTACATCATGACGCTTTTCCTTGTTCAGGGATTGGGGTCGTGACTGGATTCTGGTAGCCGTCCGAAGCGGCGGCAAGGGCAAATCGTCGATCTGTCATGAATGACTATGAGCGGGTCGTTTTCGGCTAACTCGCCCGGTCCAGGACTGGGCAAACTGGGTCCCAAGCTGAATCACGATGGTTTGGTCACCCTCGCGCAACAGCTCCTCCAGTAACGCTCCTGCCCCGATCCTGTCACGGCTTGATCGGGGATTTTTTTGCATTCCGTTTTTGGAGAACCTGTTTTGTGTCTGCTGCACGCAAAGGATGGCTACGAGTTGCTGTTTGGCATTAGCATTACGGCCACTCAGATTGGACTGTCTATGCTTGCTCTTCACCTGCGCTGAGCCCGCTGAGGCGACGTAAAAAGGGTGAAAGCTCGTCTATCAAGGCCGAATCTCCAGTCAGATGGACAAAACGGAAGGTAACGTAATGCTGAAACTCTTGACCCTTAAAGGTGTTGGCCCCGCAGATGCTTTCGGACCTGTTGAGTTTGCTCCTCGTCTGAATTTCATCACTGGCGACAACGGGTTGGGAAAAAGTTTCCTGCTGGACGCTGCATGGTGGGTTTTGACGCGGACTTGGGCGAGAGGTGTTGAGGCAGTGCCCAGGGAGAGTGCGGCCAATGCCAGTATTGGTTTCGCCTTCAGCAAGGTCACGGCAGGCGTCAAGGAAGGCGAAATTCCTTTCGACCAAGGCGTGTGGCGACAGCCAAAGGCACGTCCCTCAATCCCAGGGGTGGTTATTTATGCTGGCGTGGACGGGAGTTTTTCCGCTTGGGACCCTGCTCGAAACTATTGGAATGATTCTCAGGCAGATGTTGAGGAAAAGATCCGCGCTTTCAATTTCACACCCGATGAAGTCTGGAGAGGCGCAGTATCCGAAAAAGGCACGAATATCTGTAACGGCCTGATCCACGATTGGGTTCGATGGCAGCGAAACAGTGGCGATGCAGCGTTCGAAGAGTTGACTCGGGCACTTGATGCTCTCTCTCCGTCAGGCATTGAGAAACTGTCGCCTGGTGAGCCTTGCCATATTGGGGCTCTCGATGAAACCGAATATCCGACTTTGAGAATGCCATACGGCCTCGATGTTCCTTTGGTGCACGCTTCGGCAGGAATGCGGCGTATCGCAGCGTTGGCCTACATGTTGGTTTGGACCTGGAATGGACATAAGCGAGCGTGCAAACAAAGAAAAACCAAACCGGCAAAGGAAATTATCTTTCTAGTCGATGAAGTGGAGTGTCATCTTCATCCTCAATGGCAACGACGTATCGTTCCTGCGTTGCTCAAAGTTGTTCAAGCCATGACAGGCGAGGAGGTAGCAGTTCAGCTAATCATTGCCACTCATTCGCCTTTAGTGCTCGCCTCTGTCGAACCTGACTTCGATGAAGAAATCGATGCTGTATTCAATATTAATCTCGAAGGGGGCGAGGCAAAAATTTCCAAGGAAATGTGGGCAAAGCAAGGGGATGTGGTTAGCTGGCTGGTCTCGGAATCTTTTGGCTTGAGGCAGGCTCGGTCCGTTGATGCTGAGTTGGCAATTGAAGCTGCCGAAGCGTGGATGCGCGAAGACCAGAAAAACCTACCAGCGCACCTTAGTTCACAAAAAGACATCCATCAGGCGCTTCTGAAAACGTTGCCTGAGACGGATCATTTCTGGCCGCGGTGGATTGTGTCCACGGAGAAAAAAAGCGCTGGAGCTGGCACGGATAGGCGGCAGAAATGATCTCGGTCCCCAATCCAATTGACGAGCCAGAGGACTTCAACAAGAAATGTCGGGAAAAAGGAGCTGAATGGCTCGTTGCTAACCCCGACAAGAGCCGTCCCACTGACTTGTGGTCGATATTCAAGCCCGAGCTGGCAAGAGGCTTCAACGACCGATGTGCGGTTGCAGCTATGTGGATACCGGACGGAACCGTTGACCATTTTGTCAGTTGTCATGAGGACATGTCGCTTGCCTACGAATGGTCCAACTATCGATATATGGCGGGCTGGCTGAACAGTTCCAAAAGTAAGAAAAAAGCAGCTGACCTACTCGATCCCTTCCACGTGGGTGACGGCTGGTTTGAAATAGTGCTGCCCTCACTTCAATTGGCGCTCACAGACAAAGTCCCCCCGGCTTTTCGACAGCGCGCAGAAAATACATTGACAGATTTGCCCATTCGAGATGACGAGCGTCTACTTCGCACTCGCCGTGAATGGTTGAGGATGTATGAAGAGGGCGAGCTGAGCCTGGAAGGGTTGCGTAAGAAAGCTCCGCTGATAGCCGATGCCGTCGAGAAGCGAAACAGTGAGCAGCAACGCGTCGTTGCGTTGTCTCACGCCCAAGTCAAGGCAGCTTACGAGCGTGCATGCGCAATAGGTTTGGAAACCGTTCGGGAGCTGACGAGATTAGGAGGGCGCCGCAACGCGGATGGCGGACGACAGCGTATGACTATTTGGACGGCACAAGGGGATTCGGATGCTGTTGCTGCGTTGATAGCTCTGGAGCTTGCATCATTGGTGGGTGGGGAGTTCTATGAATTGACCATAGGGATAGTCGACGCATCGGTAGATATTGCCTTCCAAGCCGCAAGACAGGCGGCTGTGAATTTGAGCGACGCGCTCGGCGTGTCGTTTCATGCCGGTGATCGTTAGTGCTGGGTGGATTATTCATCTGATTCAGTTCCACTGCGCGAAAGCTGTTTGGTTGAACATGCCGCGATTTGGCCGCATAGATCACTTGCGTTGTAGAACCAGAATCCGCGACAACAACTCATCCCGATCCACATAGCACCCCTGGAAATGCCGTGCGCCGGAGTTCGGGTCGAACGCGTTGCGCGCATGAAGCGTGCGGCGGTTGTCGAAGCACCACAGCTGGCCGGGTTCGAGGCGCTGCGTCAGGCGAAATCGCGGCTCGCGGGTCAGGGCGATGAAGCGGCGGTAGGCGCGGTAGAGCCTGGGCATCTGTTCGACCGAGGTGTCGAACGGCCCGCGCAGGAAGTTCGCCATGCGGATTTCCGTGACCTGCCCCAGCGCATCCAGCGCGATGATTGGCGCCAGGCAGCGGTAGTCGCTGTGGCGGTCCTTGTTGCGAAATTCCACCGGGATCTGGCATAGCGCATCGAACGCTTGGCAATCCTCTTGGCGCAGTGCCTCGGCAATGGCAAAACCGTCGACAAAGATACTCTCGCCGCCGTTGGCGTCGTTCACCAGGCAATGCAAGAACTGCAGCCCCGGCTGCAACTCCCGAGTCGGCAGGTCGCTGTGCAGTGGCAGGTTGAAAGCGGTGTAGGCGTTGCTGTCGGCATCGGCCTTGGACTGCACGTTGAACAGCACGCCGAAATTGCTCTCACGGATAAACGAAATGCGCTGGGCGATCTGTTTCAGCGAGCCGGATTCGGTGGGCACGCCGCGTACTTGGGTCAGGCCGATGTCGCGCACCGCCAGAAGCCATTGCAGCAACGCGTCGGTGTCCATCATCAGTGCCTGATATTCGAACACCGGCAGTTTCAGATCATGCTGCCACAGCTGGCGGCGCGGCTTGTTCGCCAGGCGTTCGGCCCTGGAATGGTCGTCATACGCATGGGCGCGCAACCAGCCCGGGTCGAACTGGCTTTGATGGTCACCCTGCCAAACCACGCACAGCTGGCCCGCATCGTCGATGCTGATTTCGCAGGGGCTCACGTCCTCCGGAACATCGACGATCTCCAGGACCTGTTCGCGGGTAACGCTGTAGACGCATTGCGGGCACGGGCAGTTGTCCCTTAGCCACTGATGGTGGAACGGGCTGACCCGGCCGTCGGCCCACGTGACCTGTACCCGGTCGGCCAAGGGGGTCGCAGCGGTCAATGCCTGGACAAGCGGATAGCGTCGGAAGTCGGCGACAGCGGCAGCGGTGTTCATGGCAATCTCCTGTTCGCGGCTTATCGGGCGGGTGGCAGGCCGATGACCCGACCGATGTAGGTCGGTGTCGGCAGGTCGGCTTGGCTATCCAACAGGGTCTTGAGTCGGCCCAGGGTCAGTTCGGCGAACGGCGTCGAGCGCGGGCCGGCCAGATCGACATGCAGCAATATCTGTTCATTGCCGGCCAGCTCTTTATCTCCGCCGACCAGATGCAGGCTGTGGTAGAGATGCAAGCGTTTGGCGTCGTGGTCGATGATCTGCGTGTGCACCTCGACATCAGCGCCGAGCTTCACTTCGTGCAAGTAATTGAGGTGCAGTTCGAGGGTGAACAGCGAGTGGCCGCTGGCTTCGCGGTTCTGGCTGTCGAGGCCGAGTCGGTCCATCAGCGCGTCGGTGGCGTAGCTGAAGATCAACAGGTAGAAGGCATCGCGCAAATGGCCGTTGTAGTCGACCCATTCGGGGAGGATGCGGGTTTGGTAGGTGGTGAGGGTGGGCATGATGGACTCCACGGATCGTCGCTGATGCACAAAACTGTGGCGAGGGAGCTTGCTCCCGCTGGACTGCGAAGCAGTCCCAAACCGGCTGTATGCGGTGTAACAGACCAATTGCATTCGCCGGTTTTACGACCGCTTCGCGGCCGAGCGGGAGCAAGCTCCCTCGCCACAGGGGCGCTGTTTACTCGCTGAAGGCCATGCCATGCCTGGCCTTGGTGGTCTTCACCGCCTCCAGCACTGCCAGCAGGCAATCATCACGATAGCGTTCCAGGGCCGAAATGCTGTGGCTGCCCAATTGCTCGCTCGTGCCGTCCACCACATCGTCGATCAGCTTCTCGGTCAGCTCCGGCGCTGGCAGATAGGTCCAGGGCAGTTGCAACGCCGGGCCGAACTGGGCCATGAAATGACGCATGCCTGCATCGCCGCCGGCCAGGGTGTAGGTCAGGAACGTGCCCATGAATGACCAGCGCAGGCCGGCGCCAAAACGAATGGCATCGTCGATTTCCCCGGTGGTGGCGACACCGTCGTTGACCAGATGCAGGGCTTCGCGCCACAGCGCTTCGAGCAGCCGGTCGGCGATGAAGCCGGGGACTTCCTTGCGCACGTGCAATGGACGCATGCCGAGTGATTCATACACCTGCATCGCTGCTTGCACGGCTTCGGGCGCGGTGTCTTTGCCGCCGACCACTTCCACCAGCGGCAACAGATAAACCGGGTTGAACGGATGCCCGACCACACAGCGTTCCGGGTGGCTGGCGTTCTCATAGAACTCGCTGGGCAGCAGTCCCGAGGTGCTGGAACCGATCAGCGCATTGGGTTTGGCCGCGGCGCTGATCTGGGCGTGCAGTTCGAGTTTGAGTTCCAGCCGCTCGGGGGCGCTTTCCTGGATGAAGTCGGCGTCGCGCACGCATTCTTCGATGGTGGCGACGAAGCGCAGGCGATCCTGCGAGGCGCCGGCGGCCAAGCCTTGTTTCTCGAGGGCGCCCCAGGCGTTGGCGACGCGTTTGCGCAAGGCTGCCTCGGCACCGGGCGCCGGGTCCCAGGCGACCACGTCCAGGCCATGGGCCAGGGCGCGGCTGACCCAGCCGCTGCCAATCACGCCGCTGCCCAAAGCGGCGAATGTCTTGATGTCAGTGATGAAGCGCATGGTGATTTCCTGAACAGAATTGGTAAATGAAAGGCCTGGTCCTGCTTAGCCGCGCTGGACCAGGCCCATTTTCTTGCGGCCTTCAGCCGGGGTGAGGACGCGAGCCCCGAGGCGGCTGAGGATTTCGCCAGCGCGCTCCACCAGCTGGCCGTTGGTGGCAAGCACGCCTTTGTCCAGCCAGAGGTTGTCTTCCAGCCCGACCCGCACGTTGCCGCCCAGCAATACCGCCTGGGCCGCCATCGGCATTTGCATGCGGCCAATGCCAAAACCGGCCCACACCGCGTCCGCCGGCAGGTTGTCGACCATGGCTTTCATGGTGGTGGTGTCGGCAGGCGCGCCCCACGGAATGCCCAGGCAGAGTTGGAACAACGGGTTGTCCAGCAGGCCTTCCTTGATCATCTGTTTGGCGAACCACAGGTGGCCGGTGTCGAAGATTTCCAGCTCGGCCTTCACGCCGAGCTCGGTGATGCGCTTGGCGCCGGCCCGCAGTTGCGCAGGGGTAGAAACGTAAATGGTGTCGCCGTCGCCGAAGTTCAGCGTGCCGCAATCCAACGTGCAGATTTCCGGCAACAGCTCTTCGACGTGGGCCAGGCGGGTCAGTGGGCCCACCAGGTCGGTGTTGGGGCCGAACTCCATCGGGCTTTCACCGCCGCCGATCTCCAGGTCGCCGCCCATGCCGGCGGTGAGGTTGACGATGATGTCGACGTCCGCCTCACGGATGCGCTCCATCACTTCGCGGTACAGCGCGACGTCACGGCTGAACCTGCCGGTCTGCGGATCGCGGACGTGGCAATGGACCACCGTGGCCCCCGCTTTCGCCGCCTCGACGGCAGCGGCGGCGATCTGTTTCGGAGTGACCGGCACGTGAGGGCTCTTGGCGGTTGTGTCGCCAGCACCGGTGAGTGCGCAGGTGATGATGACGTCGTGGTTCATGGTGCGGATTCCTTCAGGCGTAGTGAGACACTGCGCAGCCCTTTTGCTACTGCGCAGATGGAGATCGGTTGATCAGTTGCTGGTGAGTTTCAGATTGTCGGCGGCCGGCTTGCCGTCGAAGGTGGTCACGCCTTCGAGCCAGCGCTGTTTGTCCTGCGGGTGATCCTTGAGCCATTGCCGGGCCGATTCGAGCGGATCCTTGTGATCGAGCAATGGTTGCATCATCCGGCTCTCGTCTTCGGCGGTGAAGGTCAGGTTGCTCAGCAGGCGACCGACGTTCGGGCATTGCTCGGCGTAGTTCGGCGCGGTCACGGTCCAGACGGTGGCCATGCCTTCGTTCGGGCCGAGGGCGTCTTCGCTGCCGGTGAGGTAGGTCATTTGCACGTTGACGTTCATCGGGTGCGGCGCCCAGCCGAAGAACACCACGGCTTCCTTGCGCCGCACGGCGCGATCCACGGCGGCGAGCATGCCGGCCTCGCTGGACTCCACCAGCTGGAACTTGCCCAGGCCGAACTGGTTCTTGGCGATCATCGCCTTGATCTGGGTGTTAGCGCCGGAGCCGGGCTCGATGCCGTAGATCTTGCCGCCCAGCTCCTTCTCGAACTTGGCGATGTCGGAAAACGTCTTCAGGCCCTTATCGGCCAGGTAAGTCGGTACGGCCAGGGTGGCGCGGGCGTCCTTGAGGCTTGGTTGCTCCAGCACCTTGACCTGTTTTGCTTCGACGAACGGGGTGATGGTCTGGGTCATCAGCGGGTTCCAGTAGCCCAGGAACAGGTCCAGGCGCTGGTCGCGGATCCCGGCGAAGATGATCTGTTGGGAAGCGCTGGTCTGCTTGGTCTTGTAGCCGAGGCCGTCGAGCATCACCTGGGTCAAGGCGCTGGTGGCGATGACGTCGGTCCAGTTGACCACGCCCAGGCGCACGTTCTGGCACGCGGCGGGCTCGGCTGCGAGGGCGGCCTGATTCACAAGGGCGGTGGCGCTGAGTGCAAGGACGCAAGCGCTGGTCAGTCGTTTCATGTCGGGTTCCTCGGCAGTTTTTATTGTTATGGGAGTTCCGGTGTCTGTGCGCCGGTGATGCCAAGTTACGCAGCCAGGGCCTGCTCAAAACGCACAGCGGCGACGTGCTCTTGCACTGCAGCGACCTGTCCTCTTGAAGGGGCGTTGCAACTGGCGTATCAAGGTCCGCACGCTACCCGACCACCGAGCGCGCCATGTCCCAGGATTTCTACTTCTTGTTGATGCCGGGTTTCTCGGCCATCGGTTTCATCTCGGCCATCGAGCCCTTGCGGGTCGCCAACCGTTTTCGTGGCGAGCTGTATCGCTGGCACGTGTTAAGCGCCGATGGTGGGGCGGTTTTGGCGAGCAATGGCATGTCGGTCAACGCTGATGCCGCGTTGGAGCCGCTGAAGAAAGGCGCGACGTTGTGGGTAGTGGCGGGTTTTGATCCGTTGAAATACGCCGGCCCGGTGCTGGAGCGCTGGTTGCATCGGTTGGACAGCGAAGGCGTGATCCTGGGCGGCATCGACACCGGCAGTGTGGTCCTGGCCGAGGCGGGACTGCTGGAAGGGCATCGCGTGACGCTGCATTGGGAAGCGATCGAGGCGTTCAAGGAGTCCTATCCACAACTCAGCGTGACCCAGGAACTCTTCGAAATCGACCGCCGCCGCATCACCTGTGCAGGCGGTACCGCGTCAATCGACCTTATGCTTGACTTGATCGGTCAGGCCCACGGTTCGGAGCTGGCGATCCAGGTCAGCGAGCAATTCGTGCTCGGCCGCATCCGCCCGCGCAAAGACCACCAGCGCATGGAAATCGCCAACCGCTACGGCATTCGCAACAAGAAGCTGGTTCACGTCATCGGCGAGATGGAAACCCACAGTGAACCACCCCTGAGCACCTTGGCCCTGGCCGAGTCGATCAACGTCACCCGCCGCCAGCTCGAACGCCTGTTCCGCCTGCACCTGAATGACACCCCGAGCAACTTCTACCTGCGCCTGCGCCTGGAAAAGGCCCGGCAACTGCTGCGCCAGACCGACATGAGCGTGCTGGAAGTGAGTATCGCCTGCGGGTTTGAGTCGCCGTCGTATTTCACCCGCAGTTATCGGGCACGGTTCGCGCGGTGTCCTAGGGAGGATCGGCGACGGCAGGGGGAAGAGCGTGATGTAGTTGAACCGGCCGGCTATGGTTTTCGATGATTTAGTAACAACTAATCATCATCGAATTATTTTTAAACTGCTTCAACTGTCAAGTTTGACAGTTGAAGCAGTCCTTTTTTTGGGCCAATGTGCATCCAGATGCTATGTTGCGCAACGTCGAGCCGGAAAATGAAAAAAATAATCGGATACGTACTCTTCTCAGTTTTCATATTTACTAATCCCTTGGCACTGGGGGGATTTACACATCCTGGTGTGCTTGTCGGTTCGAAACAGTTGCAATATGTAAGAGATAATTTATCGAGAGAGCCTTGGAGAACCGCCTATGAAGAAACTATGCGGGATCCTCTAGCCAATTTGGAATATGTGCCGAAACCTTGGGCTACTGTGGAGTGCGGCTCATATTCTGATCCGAATCATGGATGCAGCGATGAGATGAGGGACGCTCAGGCAGCCTATACGCAGGCACTCCTGTGGAGGTTGAATGGCGATGTTCGCTATGCAGAGAATGTTCGAAAGATACTCAATGCATGGGCTGATACGCTCACAGGGGGGCATATCGACAGCAATGCTCCGTTGCAGGCGGCGTGGGCAGCAGAGCTATTCACCCGGGCCGCTGAGATCGTGAAATATACCTATAGTGGATGGCCGCAGCCGGAAAAGGACAAGGTCACCCGATTATTCGCAAGTCAGTATTACCCCGATGTGTTACGCGCGTTTTCGGGCGGCTATGCTTGCAATAACAAAAACTGGCATGCCAGTGCCATTGAAGCGATGTTCAATATTGCGGTTTTTAACAAAAATCAATCATGGCTGGATGATGCCGTTGCGAGATGGCGTAGCCTTGTGCCTTCCTATATTTATCTTTCCTCCGACGGCGCGCGCCCGAAAGACGCTTCGTGGTGTCCGCGAAACAACACGCAAATTAATGCACACTGGAGCAACCCTGAAGCCTACGTAGAGGGTATGACACAAGAAAGTTGTCGAGACTTCGAACATACGGCTTATGGTTTGGCGGCCATCATCAATGTTGCGGAGAGCGCCCATTTGCAGGGAATTGATTTATATGGGGATCAAACCAGCCAGGCAGCGTCACGCATTGCTGCGGCAATGGAATTGCACAGTGCCTATCAAAATGGTGAGCAGGCAAAATTATGCAAAGCCTATGATGGACACAAGAACGATACGGTCGGTACGTTCGATATTGGTTTCAATCACTACGCGTTGCGTCAAGGCGTTTCCCTGCCGCAGACGTGGCTTTTCCTGCAAGAGCACCGCCCCGTCAAAGGAAAGTTCCACTACCTCTGGGAAACCCTGACGCATGGGTCCACGGGGATCATCCCCTGAAGTCAGGCGCATCTGGTAGGTGAGGGGGCGGATGGGCGGGAGCTGGTTTGACAGGCGTTTATACTAGAAGGACCCTGGCGAGCTGATCGCCTCGGCCATCGCCGGGGCACTGGTGCCTTATGAAAAGGGCATCCGCAAGCTCGCCAAATCCATGGGCATCGACAAACTCAGCTTCTTGCGCACCTTGTCCTGGGATTTCAGCCAGCCGCAACTGCCCGAAGGGGCGACGCTGACCCAGGCGCTGGAGCTGTTGCACCGTGCCGCGGATAAAACCGTGGTGTTGATGATTGACGAAGCCCAGCATGCGTTAACCACCGAGGCCGGGGTCAACGCAATGTTCGGCCTCAAGGCTGCCCGTGACCAGCTCAGCCAGGGCCGTGAGGGTGATACCAGCGGCCTGCGGCTGGTGTTCACCGGTTCCAATCGCGACAAGCTCGCCCACTTGGTACTGAGCCGTAACCAACCGTTCTACGGGTCCAGCATCACGCCGTTCCCTTTGCTGGGCAAAGCCTTCACCCAAGCCTACACCGCTCATTTGAACGCCCACTTGGCCCAGACCAACCAGTTCAACGCCGATGACTTCGACCAGGCGTTTGAGCTGGTTGGGCGCCGTCCGGAGATGTTGCGCAGCGTCATCGGCGAAATTGCCCTGGAACTGGGTGAGGCGAGCCATTTGGGTGAATTGCTGCGCAACAGCGCCGAAACGCTGCGCGCCGGCGTCTGGACCGAGTTCGAGAGCGCCTGGCACGCCCTGACGGTGCCACAACGCGCCGTGTTGCAGGTCATGGCCGAGCGCTCGCAGAACAACGAGCCTTTCGCACCCTTCACCGATTCGACATTGGAGGCGGTGAGCAAGGCGTTGAAGAGCATGGGGAGCGAAGTCGTACCCGGAACCCAGACCATCCAATCCTGCATCGACGCGCTGCGTGAAAAGGAATTGGTGTGGAAGTCCAACCGGGGTGGTTATGCGTTGGAAGACAAGGCGTTTGCTGATTGGTTGAAGTGGTATCGCCAGCAACATTGAATTTTGAATATATCCCGTGGCGAGGAGCTTGCTCCCGCTGGTGGCGCAGCCGCCCCGAAACCAGACGCCGCGGTGTAACAGGTGAACCCTGCAAACCGGTTTACGACTGCTGCGCAGCCGAGCGGGAGCAAGCTCCCTCGCCACAGGTGTAGCGTTATTTCTTCATCAACGCCGAACACGCCGCCTTGTACGCCTCATGCTGATATTTGTTTAGCGTCGCCGGCAAGGCGAAGTCATGTTTCTTGCTCTGTGCATTGATGGTCTGCGGCGACAGCAGCGTCACCTCACAACCTTCCAGCAACTGGAAAATCCCTTCGATCTTGAACGTCGTCGGCCCACCGGCGAATTCGCCTTTCTTGCTGCGCTTCTTGATGGCGATACGTTCGATACCATTGGCCGTCACGAATGCTCGCACTTGCGCAGCGAAGGCCTTGACGTTGGCGGCTTCGTCGTCATCGTCCAGAGCGATTTTCTTGGTGTTCAGCGCGACGTGGCTCAGCGCCTGCTGGTCCAGCGAGGCAACGGCGATGATCGCTTCGCTGCCTTTTATTTCGATGCCGCAGATGATCATGCTTGGCCTTGGATTCGGGGGGTCTGGAGCGCCAGTCTATCTGCCTTGATCAATTCATGCTCGCGCGCAGGTCCAGCATGATCTTGTCGAAATAGTCGACCCGGATCACGCCAAAGCGCGGGTACTCGAAATCCAGGATCACATACAGCACGCAGACCATCACCGCTGCGTAACCGAGGCTGTGCAGCCAGTTGCGTTGCCGGGCGCCCGCCATGCCATAGCCGATCAGCAAGGCGCTGATCAAAGTCATGGTGATCAGCATCAGGTAGATCGTCAGGGGCGGGTGGGTTTCATGGGCCACCGCGCGGGTGGTGGTGATGTCGATCATCTCGTTCTGTGCCTGCAACACCGGGGTTCCCAGCGTTGGGGTGGGCATCTGTTGCAGGGCGGCGACGGTACGTTTCCAGATGGTTTGCTGCAAGTCATTGGCCCGGTCATGGGCGGCTTCGTCGACTTCGTCTTCACGCAGGTCGCGGTAGTACTCGATGCGGGCGTCGACATAATCGCGGAACGCCCGACGGATCTCCGGTTGTTCACTGGCTGGCAGCAGGTCCAGGCGCAGCCAGGCCGTGCCCATGGCATTGGTTTCGGCAACGATTAATGCTCGGCGCTGGTCGAGGCGCGAAGCCGCGCCGGAAAAGGTAAAGGCAATCAGCAGCGCCAGCAGGCCGAACACCGCGCCTTCAATGGCGCCGATGCCCTGGCGGGCGCCGTCCGGGTCCTGGGCCAGGTGACGTTTGCCGACCCGACGACCGGCTTCGATGCCAAGCACGATGGCGATAAAGATGGCTAACCCGTAGAAGGGCAAGGCGGTAAGAGAGTGCATACGAAAATCCTTTTGATCGTCGTGTGTGACTCGTCTGTACAGCCGGGCTCGGACGGGTATGTAGCCAGTGTAGACGGCGTTGCGCAGTTCTTCCTGTGATCGCTGGCCGGTCATTCCTGCCCAATCGACTCCAAAAACTCCGACCGGTCATCGCTCACCTGGGCCATGCAGTCGTTTTCGGCGATTTTGTAGGCGTCGCTGCCGGGTTTGGCCGGGAAGGCGGCGATGGCGCAGTCGGCGTCGCGCTGTTTTTGCCACACTTGTTGGGCGGCCTTGAGCTTGGCGGTGATGTCGTTGAGCTGGGCCTTGTCGCTGGCGTAGCGGGTTTGCAGGCGCTCGTTGAGGCTCTGCAGGTTTTCATTGAGCAATTGTTCGGCGGCGGTTTTGCCGTAGGCCGAGCAGGCCAGGGTCTGGACGTCGTTTTCGACTTCGTCGCAGGGATTGGGCTCGGTGTCTTCGGTTGCGTGTGCCAGGGTGCTGATCAGCGCCAAAGCCAGGAAGATTGATTTCATCGCGTCGCCGCTCAAGTCCAGTAAAAACCAGTGATGCGGCGGATTCTGGCGCAAGCGTCGAGTAAAGAACAGACGAGCAGGGTGGGCCTGTTGTAGCCCATTGTCGTGGATTGACGCTTTCGGCAATTCCCCTGTCGTTTTTGCACCGGGTCGCGACGGCCCTCAGGCATATGCTGGCCCCAAAGCGCCGGCACACGATTCGGCGCATGAATCGCCAACAAGGGGACTGCCTGATGAGCCCAGCCGAATTGCACGCCGACAGCATCGTTATCGACGGGCTGATCATTGCCAAGTGGAACCGCGACCTGTTCGAAGACATGCGCAAGGGCGGCCTGACCGCAGCCAACTGCACCGTGTCGGTGTGGGAAGGTTTCCAGGCCACCATCAACAACATCGTCGCCAGCCAGAAACTGATCCGCGAGAACAGCGACCTGGTGATCCCGGTGAAAACCACCGCCGACATCCGTCGCGCCAAGGAGCAGGGCAAGACCGGCATCATCTTCGGCTTCCAGAACGCACACGCCTTCGAAGACCAACTCGGCTACGTCGAGATCTTCAAGCAGCTCGGCGTGGGCGTGGTGCAGATGTGCTACAACACCCAGAACCTGGTCGGCACCGGCTGCTACGAGCGCGACGGCGGCCTGTCGGGCTTCGGCCGTGAAATCGTCGCCGAGATGAACCGCGTCGGCATCATGTGCGACCTGTCTCACGTCGGTTCCAAGACCTCCGAAGAGGTCATCCTCGAATCGAAAAAGCCGGTCTGCTACTCCCACTGCTTGCCGTCCGGCCTGAAAGAACACCCACGCAACAAATCCGATGAAGAACTGAAGTTCATCGCCGACCATGGTGGTTTCGTCGGCGTGACCATGTTCGCGCCGTTCCTGGCCAAGGGCATCGATTCGACCATCGACGATTACGCCGAAGCCATCGAATACACCATGAACATCGTCGGCGAGGACGCCATCGGCATCGGCACCGACTTCACCCAAGGCCACGGCCAGGACTTCTTCGAAATGCTGACCCACGACAAGGGCTACGCCCGTCGTCTGACCAGCTTCGGCAAGATCATCAACCCGCTGGGCATCCGCACCGTGGGCGAGTTCCCGAACCTCACCGAGACGCTGCTCAAGCGCGGTCACCCGGAGCGGGTGGTGCGCAAGATCATGGGCGAGAACTGGGTCAACGTCCTCAAGGACGTCTGGGGCGAGTAAACCCCGCTGCATCACTGAATCCTTTACCTGCGGCCACTCGCGCCGCAGGCACACCACGAATTTCCGGAGTCAAGTTTTCATGGCCAAGATCGCCCCGCAACTGCCTATCGAAGTCGACAGCGAAACCGGTGTCTGGACTTCCGACGCCCTGCCGATGCTGTACGTACCGCGTCACTTCTTCGTCAACAACCACATGGGCATCGAGGAAGTGCTGGGCGCCGACGCCTACGCCGAAATTCTCTACAAGGCCGGCTACAAATCCGCCTGGCACTGGTGTGAAAAAGAAGCCGAATGCCACGGCCTGGAAGGCGTCGCGGTGTTCGAGCACTACATGAAGCGCCTGTCGCAGCGTGGCTGGGGCCTGTTCAAGATCCAGGACATCGACCTGGACAAAGGCACCGCCAGCGTCAAGCTCGAGCATTCGGCGTTCGTCTACGTGTACGGCAAGGTCGGGCGCAAGGTCGACTACATGTTCACTGGCTGGTTCGCCGGCGCCATGGACCAGATCCTCGCCGCGCGCGGCAGTTCGATCCGCACCGTGGCCGAGCAGGTCTATGGCGGTTCCGAAGAAGGCCACGACGACGGCCTGTTCATCGTCAAGCCGTTGTAAGTCGAGGATCGCGCCATGGCTTTTGAAGCAATGTTCCAGCCGATCCAGATCGGCAAGCTGACCATCCGCAACCGCGTGCTCAGCACCGCGCACGCCGAGGTCTACGCCACCGACGGCGGCATGACCACCGACCGGTACGTGAAGTATTACGAAGAGAAGGCCAAGGGCGGCATCGGCCTGGCGATCTGCGGTGGCTCGTCGGTGGTTGCCATCGACAGCCCGCAGGAGTGGTGGAGCTCGGTGAACCTGTCCACCGACCGGATCATCCCGCACTTCCAGAACCTGGCCGACGCCATGCACAAGCATGGCGCCAAGATCATGATCCAGATTACCCACATGGGCCGTCGCTCGCGCTGGGACGGTTTCAACTGGCCGACCCTGATGTCGCCGTCCGGCGTGCGTGAGCCGGTGCACCGTGCGACCTGCAAGACCATCGAACCGGAAGAAATCTGGCGGGTGATCGGCAACTACGCCCAGGCCGCGCGCCGGGCCAAGGCCGGCGGCCTGGACGGCGTCGAGTTGTCCGCCGTGCACCAGCACATGATCGACCAGTTCTGGAGCCCGCGAGTCAACAAGCGGACCGACGAATGGGGCGGCAGCTTCGAAGGCCGCATGAAGTTCGGCCTGGAAGTGTTGAAGGCCGTACGCGCCGAAGTGGGCGACGATTTCTGCGTGGGCATGCGCCTGTGCGGCGACGAGTTCCACCCGGACGGCTTGTCCCATGAGGACATGAAGCAGATCGCCAAGTACTACGACGACACCGGCATGCTCGATTTCATCGGCGTGGTGGGCTCGGGTTGCGACACCCACAACACCCTGGCCAACGTCATCCCGAACATGAGCTATCCGCCGGAGCCGTTCCTGCACCTGGCCGCCGGTATCAAGGAAGTGGTCAAGGTCCCGGTGCTGCACGCGCAGAACATCAAGGACCCGAACCAGGCCACGCGGATCCTGGAGGGCGGTTACGTCGACATGGTCGGCATGACCCGCGCCCACATCGCCGACCCGCACCTGATTGCCAAGATCAAGATGGGCCAGATCGATCAGATCAAGCAGTGCGTCGGCGCCAACTACTGCATCGACCGCCAGTACCAAGGGCTGGACGTGCTGTGCATCCAGAACGCCGCGACGTCCCGTGAATACATGGGCGTGCCGCACATCATCGAGAAGTCCACCGGGCCCAAGCGCAAGGTAGTCGTGGTCGGTGCCGGCCCGGCGGGTATGGAAGCGGCGCGGGTGGCCGCCGAACGTGGGCACGATGTGACCCTGTTCGAGAAGAAGGAATTCATCGGCGGGCAGATCACCACCGCCTCGAAGGCCCCGCAACGGGACCAGATCGCCGGTATCACCCGTTGGTTCCAACTGGAGCTGGCGCGGCTGAAAGTCGACCTGCGCCTGGGCGTTGCGGCTGACGCGGCGACCATCATGGACCTGCGTCCGGACGTGGTGGTGCTCGCCGTCGGCGGCCATCCGTTCCTGGAGCAGAACGAACACTGGGGCGCCGCCGAAGGGCTGGTGGTCAGCAGCTGGGACGTGCTCGACGGCAAGGTGGCGCCGGGCAAGAACGTGCTGGTCTACGACACCATCTGCGAATTCACCGGCATGTCGGTGGCGGATTTCCTCGCCGACAAAGGCAGCCAGGTCGAGATCGTCACCGACGACATCAAGCCGGGCGTTGCCATTGGCGGGACGTCGTTCCCGACTTACTACCGCAGCATGTACCCCAAGGAAGTGATCATGACCGGGGACATGATGCTGGAGAAGGTCTATCGCGAAGGCGACAAGCTGGTGGCGGTGCTGGAGAACGAATACACCGGTGCCAAGGAAGAGCGCGTGGTTGACCAGGTGGTGGTGGAAAACGGCGTGCGGCCGGACGAAGAAATCTACTACGCGCTGAAGGAAGGTTCGCGCAACAAGGGCCAGATCGACGTCGAAGCCCTGTTCGCGATCAAGCCCCAACCGTGTCTGGAGCAGAGTGGCGAAGGTTACTTGCTGTTCCGCATTGGCGACTGCGTGGCCCAGCGTAATACCCACGCGGCCATTTATGACGCCCTGCGGTTGTGCAAGGATTTCTAACGGCTTAACACCATCACCTGTGGCGAGGGAGCTTGCTCCCGCTGGGCTGGTCCGACGTTTCGGGCGAAGCGGCCCCAAATCATCAGTCGAGGAGCATCAGGTTTACACCTGGGGCTGTTTTGGGAGCGCTTCGCGCTCCAGCGGGAGCAAGCTCCCTCGCCACAAGTAGGTGCGTCGCTCTCACTGGCGCGCACACGACCCTGAGGTCTTTGGGAGCAACACCTATGTTGAACACCCTTCTTCCAATCCTGCTGTTCGCAGCCCTCGGCCTCGCGGTCCTTGGTGCCTTGCGGCGGGTGAACATGTGGCGCCGGGGACGACCGTCGAAAGTCGACCTGATCGGCGGCCTCTTCGCCATGCCCAAGCGCTACATGGTGGACTTGCACCATGTGGTGGCGCGGGACAAATACATTGCCAATACCCACGTCGCCACGGCGGGCGGGGCGGTGGCATCGATTGTGTTGGCGATCCTGGTCCACGGTTTTGGCTTGCACAACCGCATCCTCGGTTACGCCCTGCTGCTGATGTCGGCGGTGATGTTCGTTGGCGCAATCTTCATGTACCTGCGTCGGCGCAACCCGCCAGCGCGGTTGTCGAAAGGCCCGTGGATGCGCCTGCCGAAAAGCCTGCTGGCCTTCTCGGCGTCGTTCTTCCTGGTGACCCTGCCGGTGGCGGGCATCCTCCCGGAAAACTTCGGTGGTTGGCTGGTGGCGGCGGTCCTGGGTGTCGGCGTGTTGTGGGGCGTGTCGGAGTTGTTTTTCGGCATGACCTGGGGCGGGCCGATGAAACACGCCTTCGCCGGTGCCCTGCACCTGGCCTGGCACCGCCGCGCCGAACGCTTTGGTGGTGGCCGTTCCACGGGCTTGAAGCCGCTGGACCTGAACGACCCCGCCGCGCCGCTGGGTGTGGAAAAACCCAAGGACTTCACTTGGAACCAACTGCTGGGCTTCGATGCCTGCGTGCAGTGCGGCAAGTGCGAAGCGGCCTGCCCGGCGTTCGCCGCCGGTCAGCCGTTGAACCCGAAAAAACTCATCCAGGACATGGTCGTCGGCCTGGCCGGCGGCACCGATGCGAAATTCGCCGGCAGCCCATATCCAGGTAAACCGGTGGGCGAACATGCTGGTAATCCCCACCAGCCGATCGTCAACGGCCTTGTGGACGCCGAGACCCTGTGGTCTTGCACCACTTGCCGGGCGTGCGTCGAGGAATGCCCGATGATGATCGAGCACGTCGATGCCATCGTCGACATGCGCCGCCACCTGACTCTGGAAAAAGGCGCCACGCCGAACAAAGGCGCCGAGGTGCTGGAAAACCTCATCGCCACCGACAACCCTGGCGGCTTCGCCCCGGGTGGGCGGATGAACTGGGCGGCGGACCTGAACCTGAACCTGCTCAGCGAGAAGAAATCCACCGACGTGCTGTTCTGGGTCGGCGACGGTGCTTTCGACATGCGCAACCAACGCACCCTGCGCGCCTTCGTCAAAGTGCTCAAGGCAGCGAAGATCGACTTTGCCGTGCTCGGGCTCGAAGAGCGCGACAGCGGCGACGTGGCCCGGCGCCTGGGTGACGAAGCGACGTTCCAGCTGTTGGCCAAGCGCAACATCCAGACCCTGGCCAAATACAGCTTCAACCGCATCGTCACCTGCGACCCACACAGCTTCCACGTGCTGAAAAACGAATACGGCGCCTTCGATGGCAACTACCTGGTGCAGCACCACAGCACCTATATGGCGGAGATCATCGACGCCGGGGCGTTGAACCTCGGCCAGCACAAGGGCGACAGCGTGACCTATCACGACCCGTGCTACCTGGGCCGCTACAACGGCGAATACGAGGCGCCGCGCCAAGTGCTGCGTGCGCTGGGCATCGAGGTCAAGGAAATGCAGCGTTCCGGTTTCCGTTCCCGTTGCTGCGGCGGTGGCGGCGGTGCGCCGATCACTGACATCCCGGGCAAGCAGCGTATCCCCGATATGCGCATGGAAGATATTCGCGAAACCGGCGCCGAACTGGTGGCCGTGGGTTGCCCACAGTGCACGGCGATGCTCGAAGGCGTGGTCGAACCACGACCGATGATCAAGGACATTGCCGAACTGGTGGCCGATGCGCTGCTCGAAGACGCGGCCCCGAGCAAGCCCGTGGCCCCGGCCAAACGTGAACCTGCGGAGGTGCATTAATGAGCGACATCATCCGCCGCGACCCTCGCGCCGAGTGGATCGCCCGCAACCGCCTGCATCCGCTGCACGCGGCCATGCAACCGGTGCAGCATAGCTGGATGGGCCCCAACGGCGTCATTCGCAAAAACGTCCATGGCGTCGGCTTCATCGGCCCTAACGGCATCAAGCGGATTGATCGCAGCGGCGCCCAGCAGGGGGGCGCGAGCAAACGCACCGCTGCCATTGAGGTGCAATTGCCGCTGCATCAGGTGCCGCAACCGGCATTCCACATTTGCGTCGTTCCGGACATGGTGGGTGGCCGCCTCAGCAGCCACGACCGTGACCTGCTGGGCCTGGCCCATCAGCTTGCCGGGAGTGACGGTGCGGTGTTGGCGGTGGTGTTTGGCGAGCATAAGGAAAGCGCCTTCGCCACGGCGGGTGTCGACCGCTTGCTGGTACTCGATGGCGAGGAGTTCAGCGGGTATGCACCGGAACAACGGGTGCAAGGCTTGCGGGCTGTGGATAACCAATTCAACCCGCGCCATTGGTTGCTGCCTGACAGTCGCAGCGGTGGTGGTGAACTGGGCCGGCGCTTTGCCGCAGCCCTGGGCGAACGCCCGGCCACGCGGGTCTGGCAGGTCAAGGGCGAGGCGTGCATCGGCCGCGCCGGTGCGGGCCTGCAAGACTTGGCTCGGCCGTTGGCGCGCTTGATCCTGGCGGCGGCCGAATGCGCCGAACCGGTCAGCGAAACCCGTCACGAAGCCTTGCCGGTGGAGTTATCCACAAGCGTGGCGCGCAGCTTGTCGCGCATCGAAGACCTTGGTGCGGTGGCGGTGGACCCGGGGGCGATCCCGATGGCCGAGGCGGAATTCATTTTCTCCGGCGGCAACGGGGTCAAGGACTGGGCATTGTTCCACCAGACCGCCGCGGCCCTGGGCGCCACCGAAGGCGCTTCGCGGGTGGCGGTGGACGACGGTTTCATGGCCCGGGATCGCCAGGTCGGTGCGTCCGGCACCTGGGTCACGGCGCGGGTTTACGTGGCCGTGGGAATTTCCGGGGCGATCCAGCACCTGCAAGGCATTGGCGCCTGCGACAAAGTCGTGGCGATCAATCTCGATCCGGGTTGCGACATGATCAAACGGGCAGACCTGTCGGTGATCGGTGACAGCGCGGCGATTCTCCAGGCCTTGATCGCGGCGGTAGAGGCTTACCGCAACGAAGCCAAGCGCGATGCGGCTTAAGCTAAGGAAACGTTCATGACTACCCAAGTGATCAGCCTCGTCTCCATCGGCGCCCACCCGACCTCTGGTCGACCCCGGCGCGCCGAACAGGACGCCCGTGCCGTGGAGCTGGGCCTGCAACTGGCCGGCAACGACCTTCAAGTGCTGCACGCTGGCGACGTCGCCGAACCAGCCCTGCGCGCCTACCTGGGCATGGGCCTGGATGAACTCCATGTCCTGGAAAACCCCGACGGGGCCGACGCCTTGCCGGCCCTGACCGACTACCTGCGTGACGCTGGCGCCCAAGTGGTGCTCACCGGCAGCCAGGCGGAAACCGGCGAAGGCTCGGGCATGCTGCCGTTCCTGCTGGCCGAGAATCTCGGCTGGCCGCTGGTGGTGGGCCTGGCCCAGGTCGAGTCCATCGACAAGGGTGTGGCCTTGGTGCTGCAAGCATTGCCTCGAGGCCAACGGCGCCGTCTCAAAGTGCGTCTGCCGTTCCTGGCGACTGTGGATAACGCTGCGCCAAAACCTCGGCAAAGCGCCTACGGCCCGGCCCGACGCGGAGCGTTGCAGGCCGAGGAAGTCGAAGTGATCGATGACGCCCTGCTGGCGGTGGCGACGCTGCAACCGGCCAAGCCACGGCCCAAGCGCTTGAAGGTGATCAAGGCCAAGAGCGGCGCCGACCGCATGAAAGCCGCCACGGCCAAGGCCAGCGGCGGAGGCGGGCAAGTGCTCAAGGGCGTGAGCCCGGAGGCGGGGGCCGAGGCGATTCTCAAATTGTTGGTGGAGGAAGGGGTGGTTCGCTAATCCTGGACAGTGCGCCCGGTGGGAGCGAGCAGCCTCGCTTCCAAAAAACTCCTGGTTACCCACAATCCCTGTGTGCGTGGCTGTGGATAACCTGTTCGCCCCTCGCTGTACCCCACGCAAATCAGGCCCTGTGGGCCAGCGATCAAAAAACAGTCAATCTAACTCACGGTTTTTATTGGCTTTTTTCTGTGAATAAAGCACCTGCCCAACCGAAAGTTGCCCCCAATCTCTGTTGGCGCTTCTGTGGATAAGATGTTCGCTCAACGCTGCAAGCCAAGCGGTGCGGTGCTTCCAGTGATTTGATCAAATAATGATCAAGAGACGCCACTGAAGATAAAAACTGCAGCAATAACCCCGATTTGCAGGCCGTCGGGACTGTTTTCCACAAAAACGTCAAATTACCCCCAAACGCTGTTGGCGTTTCTGTGGATAACGTGTTCGCTCTGCTCTGCGCACCTTGAAAGACAAGGGTTTCGACGAGTTGATCAAAAAGCACTCAATCCCTCGGAAAACTGCCGTCCTGGCATAAGTCGCGGATTTTATTCACATTGCCGCTGGGTAAATTAAGTTAACCGCGCACTTGTCCCCATTTGCTGTGGGCGGTCATGTGGATAACTTGTACACCGAACGCTGTAAGGCCCAGCGGGCTTAGCGCGAAACGCGATAGATCAAATTTCATACAGTTCTAAGGAACCGCCTTGACGTAGGGGTGTCGCCTGTCTTCACTCATGGCACAAGGACAGCGCAACTTTATCCATATCTGGTTCAGGGAGAACACAAGATGGATAGCAAGATCCCCCACCCCTTTTCCGCTTCAGCCCCGACTTGCATCCCCACGCCTGTCACCTCGGCACAGCGGCGTACCCGTCGGCGTGCCGCCAATCAGCGTGCCCGCCTATAGCGCCTGAGTTTCGCCGATCTACACCGTTGACTGCCGCTTTAACCCGAACGGGATAGTGGCCAGGCGTACGTGCGCCTGTGGAATTACAGGTAACCGCAGAGTTGCCCCCTTCTGCCTGAGAGGACTTGAACATGACACGGATATCGACCCCCATCAGTGAAATCAAGGAACACTACGACGTCATCGTCATCGGTTCCGGCTACGGCGGCGGCATTGCCGCGTCGCGCTTGTCCCGGGCCGGGCGCAGCGTCTGCCTGTTGGAACGTGGCCGGGAGATCCAGCCGGGCGAATACCCCAACACGCTGCTCGCGGCCACCGAGGAGTTGCAGGTGCATGACCCGGACGGCCACATCGGTTCGCGTACCGGGCTGTTCGACCTGCACGTCAACGCCCAGCAGAACGTAGTGGTCGGGTGTGGCCTGGGCGGCACGTCGCTGATCAACGCCAACGTCGCGCTGGAAGCCGAGCCGGGCGTGTTCGAGGACCCGCGCTGGCCGCTGGCGATGCGCGAACACAGCGATACGTTGCTCAAGGACGGCTACGCCCGCGCCCGGGAGATGCTCAAGCCAAATCCCTATCCGGCGTCCTCGCCGAACCTGCCCAAGCTCGATGCCCATAAGAAATCCGCTGATTACCTCAAGCAGGGTGCGCATTTCTATAAGCCGCCGATCAACGTGACATTCGACAAGCTGCCGAACAATCTCAACCATGTTGGCGTCGAGCAGTTGCCGTGCAATGGTTGCGGCGACTGCGTTTCGGGCTGTAACAACAAGGCCAAGAACACCACGCTGATGAATTATCTGCCCGACGCCTGGAACCACGGCGCCGAGATTTTCTGCCAGGCCGAAGTGCGGCATCTGGAGCGCGATGGCAATGGCTGGATCGTGCATTTCCAATACCTGGACAGCGGTCGCGAGATGTTTTCGGCGCCGACGCTGTTCGTGCGGGCCGACATCGTAGTGGTCTCCGCTGGCACCCTGGGCTCCACCGAAATCATGTTGCGCTCACGGGACAAAGGCTTGCCGATGTCCAGTCAACTGGGCGAGAACATGAGCGGCAACGGCGATATCCTCGGCTTCGGCCACAACTGCGACCAGGTCATCAACGGCATCGGCTTCGGTGCGCATTCGGCCAAGGAGCTGGAACCAGTGGGGCCTTGCATCACCTCGGTGATCGACATGCGCACCGAAGGCGACTGGCGCAGCCGCATGGTGATAGAGGAAGGTTCGATTCCGGGCGCCCTCGGTCGGGCCATGGTGCCGAGCATGGCAGCGTTCGCCGAGATGATCGGCGTGCCCACCGACACCGGCTTCGGTGCCAGCCTCCGGTACAAGGGGCGCGAGGCCGAAAGCTTCCTGCGCGGCCCGTATTACGGCGCGCTGCATAACATGCAGACTTACCTGATCATGAGCCACGACAACGGCAAGGGCCGCATGGTGCTCGACAACAAGGACCAACTGCGTATCGACTGGCCCGGTGTCGGCGAGCAGGAAAACGTCACCCTCGGCAACGAACGCCTGCATCAGAGCACCAAGGCGCTGGGCGGGATCTGGGTCGAGAATCCGATCTGGACCAAGCTGCTCAAGCACAGCATCGTCTCGGTCCATCCGCTGGGCGGTTGCGTGATGGGCGAGGACGCCACCCAAGGCGTGGTCAATCACAAAGGACAGGTGTTCAGTGGCGCCAGTGGCACCGACGTCTACCCAGGGCTTTACGTGACGGACGGCTCGGTTATCCCGACCTCCCTGGCGGTCAATCCGTTGCTGACCATTTCGGCGGTGAGTGAACGCAACATGGGACTGCTGGCGGCCGATCGCGGTTGGCTGATCGACTACACGCTGCCGTCGGTCCCGCGCAAACCGGTGGCGGCGCCGACACTCGGCGTGCAGTTCACCGAAACCATGAAAGGTTACTTCTCCACGGCGTTCACCCAGCCCCAAGGCACCGACCTCAATACTTACGAAGCGGCAGCCAAGCGCGGCAAGGCCGATAACTCACCCATCGAATTCACCCTGACCATCACCGCCGCCGACCTCGATCGCCTGATCAAGGAACCGGAGCACGCCGCAACCTTGGTGGGCACCCTCGATGCGCCACTGCTGTCATCCAAGCCACTGGTCGCCAGCAATGGGGTGTTCAACCTGTTCGAGCAGTACCAGGAACAGGTCGGCGTACGGCACATGAACTACGACATGAAACTGACCGCCGAAGACGGCAGCGACTATTTCTTCAGCGCGTTCAAGACCGTGCCCGAGGACAACGGCGTACTGAACATCTGGCCCGACACCAGCACCCTCTACGTCACCCTCTATCGCGGGCCGGACAAGACCGGCGCGGTGCTCGGCTCCGGGGTGATGCACATCCTGCCGGCCGACTTCGCCAAGCAGATGACCACCATGAAAGTCCTCAACGCGCGCAATGAACGTGAGCGCGTGGAGGCGCTGGCGCGGTTCGGCAAGTTCTTTGCCGGCATCTTGTGGGAGAGCTACGGTGGGGTCTTCGCCGGTGACGTCTACTTCAACCCGGACGCGCCGCCTCGTTTGAAACGGCCATTGGATGCGCCGGCGCCGGTGGTGCATTTCTTCCAGACCGAAGACAACGTCGAGCTGCGCCTGACCCGCTATCAGGCCGGCAGCAAGGGTCCGGTGATGCTGGTCCATGGCCTGGGCGTGGGCTCGAATATCTTCTCCACCGACACCATTCACACCAACCTGCTGGAATACCTGTGCAAGCACGAGTACGACGTCTGGCTGCTGGATCTGCGGGTGAGCATCCTGCTGCCGGCCAGCAAGAACGAGTGGAACGGCGACCAAGTGGCCCAGTACGACTTCAAGGCGGCCATCAAGCAGATCCAGCAAGCGACCCTGGCCCGTGACGTGCAATGCGTGGTGCATTGCTACGGCGCGACGACCTTTTTCATGTCGATGCTGGCGGGCTTGCAGGGGGTTCGTTCGGTGGTCTGCTCGCAGATTGCCGCCGACACGGTGGTCGCCACCGCCACCGGACTGAAGGCTGGGCTGCATTTGCCGGGGATGCTCGATGCCATCGGCATCAAATCCATGACGGCTTACGCCGACACCAAGGAAAGCTGGTTCAACAAACTCTACGACAAGGCCCTCAACGGCTATGCCCGGATCGAGGCCCAGGGCTATTGCACCAACCCGGTCTGCCATCGCATCACGTTCATGTATGCGTCGCTGTACCGTCACGACACCCTCAACGAAACCCTGCACGACAATCTGCATGAGTTGTTCGGCGAGTCGAACATCCAGACCTTCGAGCACCTGGCGCTGATCGTGCGCAAGGGGCATCTGGTGGACTTCAAGGGCAACGACGTCTACATGCCGCATTTCGATCGGTTGAAGTTGCCGATCTGCTTCATCAGCGGCGCCGACAACCAGTGCTACCTGCCGCAAAGCACCCTCAAGACCTACGAGCGACTGTGCGAGATGCACGGCCCGCAGTTGTTCAGCCGCCACGAAGTGCCGGGATACGGCCACATCGACTGCATGTTCGGCAAGGACGCGGTGGTGGATGTGTATCCGATCATCCTTGAACACCTGGAGAAAACGGCGCTCGGCTGAAGCGACTCACCCGTGGCGAGGGAGCTTGCTCCCGCTCGGCTGCGAAGCAGTCGTCGCTTTTGAAGTCTTGGGGGCCGCTACGCGGCCCAGCGGGAGCAAGCTCCCTCGCCACATGGTTTTGTGGTGAGTCAAGAATAAGGAAAAGGATGCCATGAACACTTACATCCGCTGGTTCCAACGCATCATCTGGATCGGAATCGTCATGAACATGGTCTTCGCGATCCCGGCACTGTTCGCGCCGGCGTTGCTGACGTCCATGCTCGGCCTGCCACCGGTATTGTCCGATCCCTGGCTGGAGAACGCCGGCATGTTGCTGGTGGGGATCAGCCTGTTCTATATGCCCTCGGGGTTCAACGCGCCGCGTTTCGTCGTGCACTCATGGTTGTGCGTGTTGTCGCGGCTGGTGGCGGTGGTGTTCTGGATCTACCTGATCAACACCAACAACCAGGGCCAGCTATTCGTGCCGATGTTGATGGGCGACCTGAGCATGTTCCTGATCCTGGGCGGGCTGCTGTACCTGGGCAGCCCGGCGGCCAATCGTCCGCTGGCCTTGCTCTGCGCCGGTTGGCGGGAATGGCGCGCTGGTTGGGCGCTGCGCTGGCAGCGCCATGGTTTCAAGGTCGGCACATGGGTGGTGGTCGTGCTGCTGGGTTTCATCGGCTACCAGACCTGGTACCAGATGATCCGGGAGGTGCCGCAGCCGGACTTTGCCTCCGATGAAGACCACTACAAATACGCCGCCATCGGCCTGGGCATCGAAGCACGCATTCCCTACTACCTGTTCGCCGTGCTGCCGCAGATGTGCCCGGAAAAACTGCCCAAGCCGGGCGGCTACGAAGTGTTCGGTTTCCTCTATGAAAACGGCAACGACCTGCCCATCGGCATGGCCAAGCGGCAACTCGGTTACCCCACGGTCGAGCCGAATTGCGCCTTGTGCCACACCGGTTCCTATCGGGCCAATGCCACTGACGTCGCGGTGCCCGTCGCCGCCGCGCCGGCCAATACCCTGCAGCTGCAAGCCTTCCAGTGGTTCGCCTACGAGTGCGCCAGCGACCCGAAATTCACCCCCGAGGCGGTGATGGCGGCGATCAACGGCAAGTTCCAACTGGGTTTTTTCGAAAAACTCTATAACCGTTACCTGATCATCCCGATGGCCAAGAGTGCGCTGCTCAAGCAGAAGCAAGCCTATGCCTGGCAGAAGCTGCGCCCGGCCCAGGGGCCAGGGCGGACCGACACCTTCAACCCGACCAAAATGGTGGTGTTCGGCTTCCCGGATGATTCCACCATCGGCACCGTGGACCTGCCACAGGTCTGGAACCAGAAACCCCGCGAGTCCATGTACCTGCACTGGGACGGCAATAACAACAAGATCCACGAGCGCAACTACGCAGCGGCCATGGCCGTGGGAGCGACGCCGGAATCGGTGCTGCCACCGAGTTTCAATCGGGTGACCAACTGGCTGCTGGGCCACAAGGCACCGGCGTGGCCGTTCGCCCTGGACCAGGCGAAAGTCGCCCAGGGCAAACCGATCTGGGAGAAAAACTGCGCCAGTTGCCATGATTTTGGCCGCAGCGACACCGGTCAGGTCACCACCAATATCGACCAGTTGGGCACCGATCCCCATCGCCTGAATTCCTTCACCACCGGCCTGGTGGCGGCGTTCCACGGCTTCAAGAAAACGCCGTTCGACTTTGGCGCCTACCGCAAGACCCAGAGCTACAGCAACACCCCCACCGACGGCATCTGGCTGCGCGCGCCTTACCTGCACAACGGTTCGGTGCCGACGCTGTGGGATTTGCTGCAAGCGCCGGAGCAGCGTCCGCCAGTGTTCTACACCGGTTCCGATATCTACGATCCGCAGAAGGTCGGTTTCATCACCAGCGGCGCGCAAATGAAGGCGTCGGCGGATTTCAAATACGACACCCGCCTGGAAGGCAACCACAACGGCGGTCACCTGTATGGCACGCAGCTGTCGGACGTCGACAAGCGGGCCCTGATCGAATTCATGAAAACCCTGTGATCCAGGGCACAACGAAGGAGCGTTCACATGTCATTACTGCACCATTGGGAGCATGAGTTCGACAAGGTCAAGGTCCGCCTGCACGGGTTGGTCACGCGGCTGGAAATGTCCTGGAAAAAACTCGTCAACGACCTGGAGCCCGAGGAGTTCCAGGCCATCGTCAAATTGCTGGAGCGAGGCCACGACCAAGCCCGGCATGTCATCGATCATGGTGATCTGCCGGACGACGAACCCGCCGTCCCGTGGGAGCTGGCCCACGGTTTGTCGATCCTGAAGATCGGCAACGCCACGCCTCTGCCGCAAAAAGAAGAGGAATTGCCGACCCGCGTGCTCAAGGACGGTACGTTACTGGGCTGTCGTAAGTGGGAGTTGTTGGACCTGCTGTGGAGCGAGGCGCTGCTCAAATGGATCGAAAACCTGCGCCACCATGCGCCGTTCGCCACCAACCCGGCGCTGGTGAAAATGGACAACGACGTGGTGCTGGCCATCGCCGGCGACTGGGGCACCGGGCCGTTCGACAGCCACGCCCCGGCGGTGGCGGTGGCCAACCAGATGCAATTGGCCCTGGCCGATTTCACCATCCATCTGGGCGATGTGTACTACGCCGGCACCCATTCCCAAGAAGACGTCGATATGGTCGGCTGGCCCCAGGGCAAGCACGGCGCGTTCACCCTCAACTCCAACCATGAGATGTACAGCGGCGCCCATGGTTACTTCAAGGAGCTGGCGGCGCGTTTTCCGGTGCAGCAGGGCACCAGCTATTTCGCCTTGTACAACGACGATTGGCTGGTGGTTGGCCTCGATAGCGCGTACGCCTCGGACGCGATGAACCTGTACATGGACGGCACCCTCAACACCCAGCAGATCGAGTGGATGAAAACCCTGCCCAAGCGCAAGAAACTGATGGTGCTCAGTCATCACCAGGGCTTCGATATTTCCGGGCACAACAAGACTGCGCTTTACCAACCGGTGTGCGATGCCCTGGGGCGTGAGCCGGACTATTGGTACTGGGGCCATCTGCACAATGGCATTTGCTATGCGCCGCAAGGTGGGCTGCACGCGCGTTGCGCCGGGCATGGGGCGATCCCTTACGGCACCACCAGCGAGTTGAACGGGCACGCGCGGGTGCTGTGGTCGGAAACTGAATTGGCGGGAGACGAGGCGTATCCGGAGCGGGTGTTGAATGGGTATGTGAAGGTGCAACTGAGGGGGGAGGAGATTGTCGAGACGTTTTATGGGGAGGATGGCAGCGTGCGCTGGTCGTCCAGCCGATGATCGATGATCGTTCCCATGTTCTGCGCGGGAATGCCTCTGCTCCGCGTTCGGCTTTTGGGACGCAGAGCGTCCTGGGCTGCGTTCCCACGCGGAGCGTGGGAACGATCAACCGGAGTGCTAGTTTTCAGCCCTGGACCGGCACGCCCTTGAGGTACGGCGCCGGTTCGGCCCCGAGGTTGTTGAGCAGGCGCTCGCTGTACCAGTCGACGAAGTTCACCACGCCGAACTCATAGGTCTTGGAGTACGGGCCTGGCTGGTAGGCGGTGGAGTTGATGCCGCGCTGGTTTTCTTCGGCCAGGCGACGGTCCTGGTCGTTGGTGGCGTCCCAGACTTCGCGCATGCGCGCCACGTCATAGTCCACGCCTTCGACCGCGTCCTTGTGCACGATCCACTTGGTGGTGACCATGGTTTCCTGGGCGCTGATCGGCCACACGGTGAACACGATGATGTGGTCGCCCATGCAGTGGTTCCATGAGTGCGGCAGGTGCAGGATGCGCATCGAGCCCAGGTCTGGGTTCTTGATGCGGCCCATCAGCTTGGCGCAGCCCTGCTTGCCGTCCATGGTCATCGACACGGTGCCCTTGAGCAGCGGCATGCGCACGATACGGTTACGCAGGCCGAAGCTGGCGTGGGCGTAAGGGATCTTCTCGGCGTCCCAGGCGGCGGCGGAAGCGGCTACGTGATCCTTGAACGCCTGGTCGGCCCGTGGGTCGGTGACGTCGTCCCATTCCAGCAGAGTCTTGAGCAACTCAGGGTGCGAGGCGTTGCAGTGGTAGCACTCGCGGTTGTTTTCCAGCACCAGTTTCCAGTTGGCCTTTTCCATCAAGGTGGTTTGCACCGCCACCTTGGTGTTCTCCATGTCGTAGGGTTCCATGTAATGGTTCAGGGTCGACAGGAAGTCATCGATGGCCGGCGGGTTCTCGGCCAGGCTGATGAAGATGTAGCCGCCAGCGGTCTTCACGTTCACCGGCTTGAGGCCGTACTGCTTCATGTCGAAGTCGGCGCCCATCTCGGTGCCGGCGAACAGCAGGCGACCGTCCAGCTCGTAGGTCCACTGATGGTAGTGGCAGACCAGTTTGGCGACCTTGCCCTTTTCGCTGGTGCACAGCCGCGAACCGCGGTGGCGGCAGACGTTATGGAAGGCATGCACCACGCCGTCGGCGCCGCGAATGACGATGATCGGGTTCTTGCCGACTTGCAGGGTCAGGTAGTTGCCCTTGGCCGGGATCTCGCAAGTCATGCCGGCGATCAACCATTCCTTCTGGAAGATTTCCTGCATGTCGATATCAAACAGGCGCTCATCACTGTAGAACGGTTGCGGCAGCGAAAAGGTACGCTCGCGCTCTTGCAGCATTTGCGCGGTGGCCTTGCGTGCGGGTTCCAGCGGATCGCCCAGGCTCAGGGTAGTGGTGTCCATCGTTTTATCCTCGTGGCTCTCTAAGCGGAGCCGGTGAAAATGGCTAATCGGTTGTGCTACGCAAGGCAGAAAACTTTGTTTATCTGTTGGGGCGAGTGTGGGGCCGCGCAGGGGCGCAACCTTATCCATGGGCGACATGGCCCAATCTGTTCCCGACGCGCAAGCCCCGGTAGTTGGGGGCTGGTCGCGATAAGTATGTGAATGTCGCAGATAGGTAAATGGTCACCCAGGCGCCTGCGCACAATCGCCCTCATGAAGGCCGACAGTCGGCCGTGGAGATCAGCATGTCCAATAATTTCCTGAACCCGGTCACCACCCAGACCTGGGCCAATGGCCGACATATCGTACGTTGCGTCAAAGTCATCCAGGAAACCTGGGATGTGCGCACTTTCTGCTTCATGGCCGACCAGCCGATCATGTTCTTTTTCAAGCCCGGGCAATTCGTCACCCTCGAGCTGGAAATCGAAGGCCAGCCGATCATGCGCTCCTACACCATCTCCAGCTCGCCGTCGGTGCCCTACAGCTTCTCGGTGACCATCAAGCGCGTGCCGGGGGGCAAGGTGTCCAACTGGCTGCACGACACCTTGCACGAAGGCCAGGAGTTGGCGGTGCACGGGCCGGTGGGGTTGTTCAACGCCATCGACTTCTCCAGCCCCAAGGTGCTCTACCTCAGCGGCGGCGTCGGGATTACCCCGGTGATGTCCATGGCGCGCTGGTACTACGACACCAACGCCAATGTCGACATGACCTTCATCCACAGCGCCCGCTCGCCCAAAGACATCATTTACCACCGCGAGCTGGAACACATGGCGTCGCGGATCGACAACTTCAGCTTGCACCTCATCTGCGAAAAACATGGCCTGGGCGAGCCGTGGGCCGGGTATCGCGGTTACCTGAACCACAAGATGCTGGAACTGATGGTGCCCGACTTCCTCGAGCGCGAAGTGTTCTGCTGCGGCCCGACCCCATACATGACCGCGGTCAAGCGCCTGCTGGAAGCGGCCGGTTACGACATGAAGCGGTACCACGAGGAATCCTTCGGCGCCACGCCACCAGAAGCCCGTGCCGATGCGGTGGAACAGGCCGAACAGGCAGCTGACGCTCCCGAGGTCGATGCCGCGGACCTGCACCTGGTGGAATTCACCTCTTCTGGCAAGAGCATTCGCGTGGGGCCGGGAGAAACCGTCCACGCCGCCGCCGCCAAGCTCGGCATGATGATTCCCAAAGCCTGCGGCATGGGCATCTGCGGAACGTGCAAGGTGTTGAAGCTGGGCGGAGAAGTGGAAATGGACCACAATGGCGGAATTACCGAAGACGACGAGGCCGAGGGTTACATCCTGTCCTGCTGCAGCGTGCCGAAGGGGGATGTGCGGATCGATTTTTGATCTGCCCATCCTGGTAGCGGTGAGCTCCCTCGCCACAAAAGCTTAAAAGCCCTGAAGATCTCGGTCGTTGCTTCAGGCGCTCATCACTTCCCGAATATCCGCCGCCAATTCCCGTACGCGTGCTTCTTCGGTGTCCCAAGAGCACATGAAGCGTGCGCCGCCCTTGCCGATGAAGGTGTAGAAGCGCCAGCCCTTGGCGGTCAGGGCGGCAATGGCCGGTTCCGACAATTGCAGGAACACGCCGTTGGCCTGGACCGGGAACATCAGTTCGACGCCGGGAATGTCGCTGACCAGTTTCGCCAGCAATTGCGCGCAGTGATTGGCGTGGCGAGCGTGCTTGAGCCACGCATCGTTCTGTAGCAGGCCGACCCACGGCGCGGAGAGGAAGCGCATTTTCGAAGCCAGCTGCCCGGCCTGTTTGCAGCGGTAGTCGAAGTCTTCGGCCAGGTCGTGGTTGAAGAACAGGATCGCCTCGCCTACCGCCATGCCGTTTTTCGTACCGCCAAAGCACAACACGTCCACGCCGGCTTTCCAGGTCAGGTCGGCCGGGGTGCAGCCGAGGAAGGCGCAGGCGTTGGAGAACCGAGCGCCATCCATGTGCAGGTTCAGCCCCAGCTCCTTGCAGGTGGCGCTGATCGCGCGAATTTCTTTCGGGGTATAGACGCTGCCGACTTCCGTGGCCTGGGTCAGGGTCACGACGCGCGGCTTGGGATAGTGGATGTCCTGGCGTTTGAGGGCGATCTCGCGGATTGATTCCGGGGTCAGCTTGCCGTTTTCGGTGCGTGCCACCAGCAATTTGGAACCGTTGGAGAAGAACTCCGGCGCGCCGCATTCGTCGGTTTCGACGTGGGCGGTTTCCGAGCAAATCACGCTGTGATAACTCTGGCACAGTGAGGAAAGCGCCAAAGAGTTGGCCGCCGTGCCGTTGAACGCAAAGAACACTTCGCAGTCGGTTTCGAACAAGGCCCGGAAATCATCCGCTGCGCGGTGGGTCCATTCGTCATCGCCATAGGCGCGCTGGTGGCCTTGGTTGGCTTCTTCCATGGCCGCCCAGGCTTCGGGGCAAATGCCGGAATAGTTGTCGCTGGCGAATTGTTGACTCTTGTCGGTCATGGCCTTGCTCCTTGAATAGAGAGTCCTGGGTAAGAGATCCCTGGCGGAATTCCCGGGATGAGGGGTTCCATGGTTCGGCGTGCTTGAGTGCGCAACGCCGTGATCGATGTGGTGCGCACTTTACCCAAGATTAGCGAGGGAGCACATGGGATGTTTCTGTCAGAAAATCACAAAATCATCGGGCTACTGAGCACATGAGCCAACGCGACGGCGCCCTGGACCTGCTCAAGTGGTTGGCACTGTTGTCGATGGTCCTCGATCATCTGCGATATGTCGGTTTTTCCGTCGATTGGCTGTATGTGCCGGGGCGGCTGGCGTTTCCGTGGTTCTGCCTGGCGATGGCGGCCAATCTGGCGCGCAACGGTGCCGGCGGCAGTCCTTGGCGTTATCTGGGCTGGCTGTTGCTGTTCAGTGCTGTCAGCGAAGTCCCCTACCGTTTATTCATTCCTAACCCCGTCACCTTGAATGTAATGCCAACGCTGGTGCTGGGGCTGTTGGTGGCGCGCAGCTGGCAGGCGCCTACCCTGGAAGCCCGATGCCTGGCCGCGGTGGCGTTGCTGTTGGCGGCGCTGTTTTCGTCGCGACTGATGTTCGGCTTCTTCGGCGTGCTGCTGCCGTTGGCGATGTTGCTGGTGTTTCGCCGGCCCTGGTATTTCGCGTTGCTGCCGGGATTGGTCTGCGTGGCGGCCAATCAATGGCGGGTGCTGTATGGCGCTGCATGGCTGGGGGATGCGGTGGCGTTGTGGGGCTTGGTGGCTTGCCTGATCGCGCCAGGGTTGGGGCTGGTGCTTTTGCGCCTGGCCGGTCGATTTCATCCCCCAGCGATGCGGCGTTGGGCTTATGCGTTGTACCCCGCACACTTTCTACTGCTGCTCGCGGTTCGCCAGGCCATCGCGTAAGCCTTTGTGGGAGGGCTTCGCCCTCCAGCGGGAGCAAGCTCCCTCACCACAGGGCCGGTGTTCCATTCCATTTGAGCGCATGTCGTAAACGCACCTTTGCGTGGCGTCCATAGGCATTTGACCTGCCTGCGCCGGCCATACCATCGCATCCAAAGGGCACGACCGAAACGGTCCGTGCCTCACCGAGACGAAAGGCGCACCGCCGCCGCTGGGAGAGACGCGATGTTCAGCAAGCAAGACCAAATCCAAGGCTACGATGATGCACTGCTGGCGGCGATGAACGCTGAAGAGCAACGCCAGGAAGATCACATCGAGCTAATCGCGTCAGAGAACTACACCAGCAAGCGCGTGATGCAGGCCCAAGGCAGCGGCTTGACCAACAAGTACGCCGAAGGTTATCCGGGCAAGCGCTACTACGGTGGCTGCGAGCACGTGGATAAAGTCGAAGCCCTGGCCATCGAACGCGCCAAGCAGTTGTTCGGCGCCGACTACGCCAACGTCCAGCCGCACTCCGGGTCTTCGGCCAACAGCGCCGTATACCTGGCGTTGCTGCAAGCCGGCGACACCATCCTGGGCATGAGCCTGGCCCACGGCGGTCACTTGACCCACGGCGCCAAAGTGTCGTCCTCGGGCAAGCTCTACAACGCCGTGCAATACGGCATCGACACCACCACCGGCCTGATCGACTACGACGAAGTCGAGCGCCTGGCCGTCGAGCACAAGCCGAAGATGGTCGTTGCCGGCTTCTCCGCCTACTCCAAGACCCTGGATTTCCCACGTTTCCGCCAGATCGCCGACAAGGTCGGCGCGCTGCTGTTCGTCGACATGGCCCACGTCGCCGGTCTGGTTGCCGCCGGCCTGTACCCGAACCCGCTGCCGTACGCCGACGTGATCACCACCACCACCCACAAGACCCTGCGCGGTCCACGTGGCGGCCTGATCCTGGCCAAGGCCAACGAAGAAATCGAGAAGAAGCTCAACGCCGCGGTATTCCCCGGCGCCCAGGGCGGCCCGCTGATGCATGTGATCGCCGGCAAGGCGGTGTGTTTCAAGGAAGCGGCGGAGCCTGGCTTCAAGGCTTATCAGCAGCAAGTGATCGACAACGCCCAGGCCATGGCTGGCGTGTTCATCCAGCGCGGCTACGATGTAGTGTCCGGCGGCACCGACAACCACCTGTTCCTGGTCAGCCTGATCCGTCAAGGCTTGACCGGCAAGGACGCCGACGCCGCCCTGGGCCGCGCCCACATCACTGTCAACAAGAACGCCGTGCCGAACGACCCGCAATCGCCGTTCGTGACCTCGGGCCTGCGTATCGGCACCCCGGCGGTGACCACCCGTGGCTTCAAGGTTAGCCAGTGCGTCACCCTGGCCGGCTGGATCTGCGACATTCTCGACAACCTCGGCGACGCCGATGTCGAGGCCAATGTCGCGCAGCAAGTGGCGGCCCTGTGCGCGGACTTCCCGGTTTATCGCTGAGTCGGTTTTGGAGTAATGACTATGCAACGCTATTCGGGCTTCGGCCTCTTCAAACACTCACTCAGCCATCACGAAAACTGGCAGCGGATGTGGCGCACGCCGACCCCGAAAAAGGTCTATGACGTGGTCATCGTCGGCGGTGGCGGGCATGGCCTGGCGACCGCCTACTATCTGGCCAAGGAGCACGGCATCACCAACGTCGCCGTGGTCGAGAAGGGCTGGCTGGGCGGCGGTAACACCGCGCGCAACACCACCATCGTGCGCTCCAACTACCTGTGGGACGAATCGGCCCACCTGTACGAACACGCGATGAAACTCTGGGAAGGCTTGTCCCAGGACCTGAACTACAACGTGATGTTTTCCCAGCGTGGCGTCTACAACCTGTGCCACACCCTGCAGGACATCCGTGATTCCGAGCGTCGCGTCAGCGCCAACCGCCTCAACGGTGTCGATGGCGAGCTGCTCAACGCCAAGCAAGTGGCCGACGAGATCCCGTACCTGGATTGCTCGAAGAACACCCGCTATCCGGTGATGGGCGCCACCGTCCAGCGTCGCGGCGGCGTGGCCCGTCACGATGCCGTGGCCTGGGGCTTTGCCCGGGCGGCGGACGCCTTGGGCGTGGACCTGATCCAGCAGACTGAAGTAATCGGTTTCCGCAAGGAAAACGGCGTGTGCATCGGCGTCGAAACCAACAAGGGCTTCATCGGCGCCAAGCGCGTTGGTGTGGTCACTGCCGGTAACTCTGGGCACATGGCCAAGCTCGCGGGCTTCCGCCTGCCGATCGAATCCCACCCGCTGCAAGCGCTGGTGTCCGAGCCGATCAAGCCCATCATCGACAGCGTGATCATGTCCAACGCCGTGCACGGCTACATCAGCCAGTCCGACAAGGGCGACTTGGTGATCGGCGCCGGTATCGACGGTTACAACGGCTATGGCCAACGTGGCTCGTACCCGGTGATCGAGCACACGGTCCAGGCCATCGTCGAGATGTTCCCGGTGTTGTCCCGCGTGCGCATGAACCGTCAGTGGGGCGGCATCGTCGACACCACGCCGGACGCCTGCCCGATCATTTCCAAGACCCCGGTGCCGAACATGTTCTTCAACTGCGGTTGGGGCACTGGCGGCTTCAAGGCGACACCTGGCTCGGGCAACGTATTTGCCGCGAGTCTGGCCAAGGGTGAAATGCACCCATTGGCCGCACCTTTCTCCATCGACCGTTTCCACAACGGTGCGTTGATCGATGAACACGGCGCTGCTGCGGTTGCCCACTAACAGGAGAAATCCCCATGTTGCATATCTTCTGTCCTCACTGCTTTGAGCTGCGCTCCGAAGAGGAATTCCATGCATCCGGCCAGGCGCACATCCCGCGTCCGCTGGATCCGAACGCCTGCACCGACGAGCAGTGGGGCGACTACATGTTCTTCCGTGACAACCCGCGCGGGTTGCACCATGAGCTGTGGGACCACGTCGCCGGTTGCCGCCAGTACTTCAACGTGACCCGTGACACCGTGACCTACGAGATTCTCGAAACCTACAAGATCGGTCAAAAACCGCAATTCACCGACAAGACTGACAGCCCGAAAGCGGCCGCACAGGCTCTGGGAGAGAAGGTATGAGCCAGATCAATCGCCTGTCCAACGGCGGACGGATCGACCGCAATAAAGTGCTGACATTCACCTTTAACGGCCAGAGCTACAAAGGCTTCGAAGGCGATTCCCTGGCCGCCGCGTTGCTGGCCAACGGCGTCGACATCATTGGTCGCAGCTTCAAGTATTCCCGTCCGCGTGGCATCTACGCCGCCGGTGCCGAAGAGCCGAACGCAGTGCTGCAGATTGGTGCCACCGAAGCCACGCAGATTCCTAACGTGCGCGCCACGCAACAAGCCTTGTACCAGGGCTTGGTCGCCACCAGCACCAACGGCTGGCCGAACGTGAACAACGACATGATGGGGATTCTCGGCAAGGTCGGCGGCAAGCTGATGCCGCCGGGCTTCTACTACAAAACCTTCATGTACCCGCAATCGTTCTGGATGACTTACGAGAAGTACATCCGCAAGGCTGCCGGCCTGGGTCGCTCGCCGACCGAGAACGATCCGGACACCTACGACTACATGAACCGTCACTGCGACGTGCTGATCGTTGGCGCCGGCCCTGCTGGCCTGGCCGCCGCATTGGCTGCAGCCCGCAGCGGTGCGCGAGTGATCCTGGCCGATGAGCAGGAAGAGTTCGGCGGCAGCCTGCTCGATTCCCGCGAGAGCCTCGACGGCAAGCCGGCGACCGAATGGGTCGCGGCTGCGGTGGCTGAACTGCGCTCGATGCCCGAAGTGGTGTTGCTGCCTCGCGCCACGGTGAACGGTTACCACGACCATAACTTCCTGACCATCCACGAGCGCCTCACCGACCACCTCGGCGACCGCGCACCGATCGGCCAGGTTCGCCAGCGTATCAACCGCGTTCGCGCCAAGCGCGTGGTGCTGGCGACCGGCGCCTGTGAGCGGCCGCTGGTCTACGGCAACAACGACGTGCCGGGCAACATGCTGGCTGGCGCAGTTTCCACGTACATACGCCGTTACGGCGTGGCACCGGGCAAGAAACTGCTGCTGAGCACCAACAACGACCACGCCTATCGCGTGGCCCTGGACTGGTTCGACGCCGGCCTGCAAGTGGTCGCCGTCGCCGATGCGCGCAGCAACCCGCGCGGTGCGCTGGTGGAAGAAGCCCGCGCCAAGGGCATCCGCATCCTCACCGGCAGCGCCGTGATCGAAGCCCGTGGCAGCAAGCGCGTCACCGGCGCACGGGTTGCCGCGATCGACGTTCGCGCCCACAAAGTCACCAGCCCTGGCGAATGGCTGGACTGCGACCTGGTGGCCAGCTCCGGCGGCTATAGCCCGGTGGTGCACCTGGCTTCGCACCTGGGCGGCAAGCCGATCTGGCGCGAAGACATCCTCGGTTTCGTACCGGGCGAAGCACCGCAGAAGCGCGTCTGCGTCGGTGGTGTGAACGGCGTCTACAGCCTCGGCGATAGCTTGGCCGACGGTTTTGAAGGCGGCGTGCGCGCGGCCAGCGAAGCCGGCTTCAAGGCCGTCGAGGGCGTATTGCCCAAAGCCCTGAGCCGTCACGAAGAGCCGACCCTGGCGCTGTTCCAGGTGCCGCACGAAAAATCCACCGCACGGGCGCCGAAGCAATTCGTCGACCTGCAGAACGACGTCACTGCCGCCGCCATCGAACTCGCCACCCGCGAAGGCTTCGAGTCGGTGGAACACGTCAAGCGCTACACCGCACTGGGCTTCGGCACCGACCAGGGCAAGCTGGGCAACGTCAACGGCCTGGCCATCGCCGCCCGCTCGTTGAACGTGAGCATCCCGCAGATGGGCACCACCATGTTCCGTCCGAACTACACGCCGGTGACCTTCGGCGCGGTGGCGGGCCGGCACTGCGGGCACATCTTCGAGCCGGTGCGTTACACCGCGCTGCAGGCCTGGCATGTGAAGAACAATGCCGAGTTCGAAGACGTCGGCCAGTGGAAGCGTCCTTGGTACTTCCCGAAGAACGGCGAGGACATGCACGCCGCGGTCAAGCGCGAATGCAAGGCTGTGCGCGACAGCGTTGGCCTGCTCGACGCTTCCACCCTGGGCAAGATCGACATCCAGGGCCCGGATGCCCGTGAGTTTCTCAACCGCGTCTACACCAACGCCTGGACCAAGCTCGACGTGGGCAAGGCCCGCTACGGCCTGATGTGCAAGGAAGACGGCATGGTCTTCGACGACGGCGTAACGGCCTGTCTGGCGGACAACCACTTCCTGATGACCACCACCACCGGCGGCGCCGCGCGCGTGCTGCAATGGCTGGAGATCTACCACCAGACCGAATGGCCGGACCTGAAGGTGTACTTCACCTCGGTCACCGACCACTGGGCGACCATGACCCTGTCGGGCCCCAACAGCCGCAAGCTGCTGGGCGACGTGACCGACATCGACCTGGACAAGGACGCTTTCCCGTTCATGACCTGGAAGGAAGGCCTGGTGGGCGGCGTGCCGGCGCGGGTGTTCCGGATCTCGTTTACCGGTGAACTGTCGTACGAAATCAACGTGCAGGCCGACTACGCCATGGGCGTGCTCGAGCAGATCGTCGAGGCCGGGAAGCAGTACAACCTGACCCCGTATGGCACTGAGACCATGCACGTGTTGCGGGCCGAGAAGGGCTTCATCATCGTCGGCCAGGACACGGACAGCTCGATGACCCCGGACGACCTGAACATGGGCTGGTGCGTTGGTCGGACCAAGCCGTTCTCGTGGATCGGCTGGCGCGGCATGAATCGCGAAGATTGCGTGCGTGAAGAGCGCAAGCAACTGGTGGGCCTCAAGCCGATCGACCCGAATGTCTGGCTGCCGGAAGGCGCGCAACTGGTCTTCAACCCCAAGCAGGCGATCCCGATGTCGATGGTTGGCCACGTGACCTCCAGCTATGCGCATAACTCCCTGGGTTATTCGTTCGCCATGGGGGTGGTCAAGGGCGGGCTCAAGCGCCTCGGTGAGCGGGTCTTCGCGCCGTTGGCCGATGGTCGGGTGATCGAGGCAGAGATCGTTTCTTCGGTGTTCTTCGATCCGAAGGGCGATCGGCAGAATATTTGATTCTTGCTCGTTCCCACGCAGAGAGTGGGAACGAGCAATCTACGAGACAGGTGCTCCATATGACCGCAGTCAACGTGTACCAACAACGCCCAACCACTGGGGCCAAGGCCGAGTCGTCGTTGCACCATGCCGACCTCGCCAGCCTGGTGGGCAAGGGCCGCAAGAACGCCGGTGTGACCGTGCGCGAGAAAAAACTCCTGGGCCATCTGACGATTCGTGGCGACGGCCACGACCCGGCGTTCGCCGCGGGCGTGCACAAGGCCCTGGGCCTGGAATTGCCGGGTGCGCTGGCCGTGATTATCAAGGGCGAAACCAGCCTGCAATGGCTCGGCCCGGATGAATGGTTGCTGGTGGTGCCCACTGGCGAAGAATTCGCCGCCGAGCAGAAATTGCGTGAAGCCTTGGGCGACCTGCACATCCAGATCGTCAACGTCAGCGGCGGCCAGCAGATCCTCGAGTTGTCCGGTCCGAACGTGCGCGACGTACTGATGAAATCCACCAGCTACGATGTACACCCAAGCAACTTCCCGGTGGGCAAGGCCGTTGGCACGGTGTTCGCCAAGTCGCAACTGGTGATCCGCCACACCGCCGAAGACACCTGGGAACTGGTGATCCGTCGCAGCTTCTCCGATTACTGGTGGCTGTGGTTGCAGGATGCATCGGCGGAGTATGGGTTGAGCGTGCAGGCCTGATTCTTGGTCTTGGAGAGCTGTTGTGGCGAGGGAGCTTGCTCCCGCTGGGCCGCGCAGCGGCCCTGGTTTTTGGCGGTTGCTGCGCACTGGAGCGCCAGCCCGGCCGAGCGGGAGCAAGCTCCCTCGCCACGGAGTTCTGCGTCGCTTCGTTAATTTTGAACAGGAGTCACCACAATGAGCCGCGCCCCAGACACATGGATCTTGACTGCCGACTGCCCCAGCGTGCTCGGCACGGTGGACGCGGTGACCCGCTTTCTGTTCGAGCAGGGCTGCTACGTCACCGAGCACCATTCCTTCGACGATCGGCTCTCGGCGCGGTTCTTCATTCGCGTGGAGTTTCGCCAGCCCGACGGTTTTGACGAGCAGAGCTTCCGCGCAGGCCTGGCCGAGCGCGCGCAAGCCTTCGGCATGGTCTTCGAACTGACGCCGCCCAACTACCGGCCCAAAGTGGTGATCATGGTCTCCAAGGCCGATCACTGCCTCAACGATTTGCTCTACCGCCAGCGCATCGGCCAATTGTCCATGGACGTGGTGGCAGTGGTATCCAACCACCCCGATCTCAAGCCGCTGGCCGACTGGCACCAGATTCCCTACTACCATTTCCCCCTGGATCCGAACGACAAGCCTTCCCAGGAGCGGCAGGTGTGGCAGGTGATCGAAGACACCGGTGCCGAGCTGGTGATCCTTGCCCGCTACATGCAAGTGCTGTCGCCGGAACTGTGCCGCAAGCTCGACGGCAAGGCCATCAACATCCATCACTCATTGCTGCCGGGCTTCAAGGGCGCCAAGCCGTATCACCAGGCCTATAACAAAGGCGTGAAACTGGTAGGTGCTACGGCGCACTACATCAACAACGACCTGGACGAAGGTCCGATCATCGCCCAGGGCGTGGAAGTGGTGGATCACAGCCACTATCCCGAAGACCTGATCGCCAAGGGACGCGACATTGAAGGGCTGACCTTGGCCCGCGCGGTGGGGTATCACATCGAGCGACGAGTGTTCTTGAACGCCAATAGGACGGTGGTGCTTTAGCTTCAAGCTACAAGCTTCAAGCCGCAAGAAAAGGCGGTATGCGTGCTTCTTGCGGCTTGTAGCTTGCCGCTTGAAGCTAAATTCACTTTCTTTACAACAACAAATACAGAGGTGACTGACATGTCTGGTAATCGTGGTGTCGTGTATCTCGGCAACGGCAAGGTCGAAGTACAGAAAATCGACTATCCAAAAATGCAGGACCCGCGCGGCAGGAAGATTGAGCACGGTGTCATCCTGCGCGTGGTCTCCACCAACATCTGCGGCTCCGACCAGCACATGGTGCGCGGCCGTACCACTGCCCAGACCGGCCTGGTCCTGGGTCACGAGATCACCGGTGAAGTGATCGAAAAGGGCAGCGACGTCGAGAACCTGAAAATCGGTGACCTGGTGTCGGTGCCGTTCAACGTGGCTTGCGGGCGCTGCCGTTCCTGCAAGGAGCAACACACCGGCGTCTGCCTGACCGTCAACCCGGCCCGTGCCGGCGGTGCCTACGGTTACGTGGACATGGGCGACTGGACCGGCGGCCAAGCCGAATACGTGCTGGTGCCGTACGCTGACTTCAACCTGCTGAAACTGCCGGACCGCGACAAGGCCATGGAGAAAATCCGCGACCTGACCTGCCTGTCCGACATCCTGCCGACCGGCTACCACGGCGCCGTCACCGCCGGCGTTGGCCCTGGCAGCACCGTCTACATCGCCGGTGCCGGCCCGGTTGGCCTGGCGGCCGCCGCTTCCGCACGCCTGCTGGGCGCGGCGGTGGTGATCATCGGCGACGTCAACTCCATCCGCCTGGCCCACGCCAAGGCCCAGGGCTTTGAAATCGTCGACCTGTCCACCGACACGCCGTTGCACGAACAGATCGCCGCGCTGCTGGGCGAGCCGGAAGTGGACTGCGCCGTCGATTGCGTGGGCTTCGAAGCCCGCGGCCACGGCCATGACGGCGTCAAGCACGAAGCCCCGGCCACCGTGCTCAACTCGTTGATGGGCGTGGTCCGCGTCGCCGGCAAGATTGGCATCCCCGGTCTCTACGTCACCGAAGACCCGGGCGCTGTCGATGCAGCGGCCAAAATGGGCAGCCTGAGCATTCGCTTCGGCCTGGGCTGGGCCAAATCCCACAGCTTCCACACCGGCCAGACCCCAGTGATGAAGTACAACCGCCAACTGATGCAGGCGATCATGTGGGACCGTATCAACATTGCTGAAATCGTCGGTGTGCAGGTGATCAGCCTGGATGACGCGCCGAAGGGTTATGGCGAGTTCGATGCGGGCGTGCCGAAGAAGTTTGTGATTGACCCGCACAAGTTGTTCAGTGCAGCGTAAGGTTTCACGTAAACAAGAACGGCGACCCTCGGGTCGCCGTTTTAAGTTTAAAGATGGCTTGATGCGGTAGCCACTCTGACATGCTTCAATTTTTGTTCGTCAGCTTTAAATAGGGCACTGAGGTTTCATCACCGTTTGTAAGCGTCTTCCCACCGTATTCGCATGTTTTGCCGTCATCGGAGATGGCAGTCGCTTTTAATTCGTACTTGGGGTCCAGGAAGTCGTCGCTAGTGGATAGGGTAACTCCGGTCCAGGTGCCTCCTTGGGAGGCCGTGTACTTGAACCCTTCGTTGTGTCCGGCTGGAATATTAGGATCTGGATCTGTATAAGGAGACGATTTGATATTGCTCACTGGTGGGCACGTTTCCATATCCGCAGCCTGGGCATTCGTCATCAGGGTCATTGCCAAAAGCAAACTGGAAAATAGTGTTTTGCGCATTACGTGTACTCCATTACGTTGACGGTACCGTGATTCTTCTGGAATCGTTCGGCGGTGACTACTGTCAGGGTTGACAGTTCTCAATGCCAAAAAGGAATAATTCACTTGTTTTTTATGTGTATCGAAAAGTTGTATTTAGGCCAAGGCCTGAGCCTGCAACCGCCGACCGATCACGTCCAGCACGTCGCAGCCATCGCGCAACGGAATCGCCAGGAGCAGGGCGAAGTCGTGGAGGACGACGGCATCGGAGCTGAGCTCTTCGCGAAAGGCGATGTTTTCCAGCAGTTGGGTGACGGCCCATTGTGGCGAGGGAGCTTGCTCCCGCTCGGCCGTGCCGGCGCTCCAGTGCGCAGCAACCGCCAAATGACTGCGTGGGTTTCGAAGCCCGCGGCCACGGCCATGACGGCGTCAAGCACGAAGCCCCGGCTACCGTGCTCAACTCGTTGATGGGCGTGGTCCGCGTCGCCGGCAAGATCGGCATCCCCGGCCTCTACGTCACCGAAGACCCGGGCGCCGTTGATGCGGCGACAAAAATGGGCAGCCTGAGCATCCGCTTCGGTCTGGGCTGGGCCAAATCCCACAGCTTCCACACCGGCCAGACCCCAGTGATGAAGTACAACCGCCAACTGATGCAGGCGATCATGTGGGACCGTATCAACATTGCTGAAATCGTCGGTGTGCAGGTGATCAGCCTGGATGACGCGCCGAAGGGTTATGGCGAGTTCGATGCGGGCGTGCCGAAGAAGTTTGTGATTGACCCGCACAAGTTGTTCAGTGCGGCGTAAGGGGTAAAAGGGCAAGACGGGGAAAGGGCGACTTCGGTCGCCTTTTTCCGTTGTGCTTGTTCCCTGACTCCGATCTCGTGAACATGGACGGGGGAGTTATTCCGGCACCACTCTCGAGGCCTGCATGCCTTTGTCCCCCTTCTCGACTTCAAACGAAACGGTCTGCTTCTGTTTCAATGTTTTATACCCTTCGCCGTCTATCGCCGAATAATGAACGAACAACTCCCCGCCTCCTTTGCCGCAGGTAATGAAGCCATAGCCCTTTGCATCGTTGAACCATTTCACGGTTCCTTTGATTCGGTCGGTCATTTTTATTCTTCCTGCTTGCCCGAATGAAGAAAGGCACAGGGGCTGTGGTTTGCCCAGAGCCTTGTTTTCGTGTCACGGCTGCAGCTTAGAACCCGTGTGAACAGCTGCCTACTGTCAACGTTGACAGTAAGCAATACCGAGAGGAAATAACCAGTTGCGCGTTAATGTTCGGATGACTGTCGTCGAGGTCAGACCATGGTTGGCCACGGTTACTGCCGGGCAGTTGCAGTCCCGACCCGTTCGCAGAATTCAGGGTAGAAACCTTTGGCGCTGGGGCCGTGGCAATAGTCTTGCGGTTGGGCCAGGGCCTCGCGGCTGAAATTCAGGCTGCGCGGCATGCCGGCAAAGGTTTCGTAGCCGCCTTGTTGGGTCTTGATGGCATCGAAACCCGACATGTCGTAGACCAGCTCCACGTCGTCATCAACGAGCAGTCGCGCCTTGACGGTGACGTGCGTGTATTGCTTGCCCCCAGGTGCGCCATTGAGCGCCGCCAGGCCATGGCCGACCACGCGCAGCATGTGCGCAACCCACGGGTCGGAATTCTCTGTGGGCGCTTCGGGACGGTAAAACAGGGTCAGCGCTTGCTGGTCGCGGGTCACTTCGGTCAGGGCCGGGTCTGAGCGCTTGATGCGGTGTTCAATGGTCAGCCAGACTTTCTGTTCTTCGCTGATGTTGTCCGCTAGCTCGGGGTTCAAGGGCCCACGCTGGCATTCGTTGACGCCCAGGACGATGAGCATGCCCGTCAGGATGACGGCAAGGGTGGTTCCGCCGATTTTTACGTTCATGGACAAGCTCTGTTGAGAGACACGGCACTGTACGGTAAAGGCGTCTTGAGGGGCAGGGGGAAAGGTTGGACGCTCGATGAATTACGCTACTCAAGGATGACCTGGAAATAATCGGCATTAATTAGTTCGCAGCTATGAACGTCAAGGCTTTCACAACGGTTGTTTGCCCAAGGCGAGAATGACGGAACCTGCATCTGGACATCCTTCAGGATCAGATTTATCTCGCCGTATTTGCAGGTAAAGGTAGTCCGGGTGGTGAGTTGTTGGTGGTCATCTTCATGTCCATGGATGACGTATTCGGCTCCGTTGAATACCAATAAAGCAGGATTTACCGCGTTCACCAGGCTTTGGCTTTGCCAGTCGAGGTCATTCGGTTCATCGACAAAGAAGACATCTTCTAATACCTCGATACGGCGTTGTATATCGGCGGCGGCAGGACATGTTATTTGGCCAGCGTAGATCTGGCCGGTCATCCCGACTAACAATCCTGCGCCCAGCGCCCATTTATTTAACATCTACGCGCCTCCTGGCTCGGTCATGCTCGATATTTACAGGTCTGTCCGGGCCGGACCACTGTCAGAGTTGACAGTTCTTTATGTCAATTCTGAATTGTGTGTGGATATTTATGGGGGCGCTGTCATAGCGAGGAAGATTAAATGGGAGAGCTGAATTTTCAGATATGACTGTAGGGCAATTCATGGCTTGATGTGGGAATAGGTCTAAGCGCTACGACGGAACAATCGCTATTTGCCTCAGTCCAACGCCGTGCTTTTGCGCCGCTTCTTGTGAAGCGGCTTTTTCGCGGTGATCGAGGATGTCGGATGAAAGTTTCAAGCGGTTTTGTACTGTCCTGCCTGCTGTCATTGGCAGCCAGCCCGGCGTTCGCACAGTTCAACCTGGGTGACGCGGCCAACGTCTTGTCCGCCATGCAAGGCGACGAGCAGGAGGGTGCCGTGGCTGCTGCGCCGAAAGCCGCCGGCTTGCTTAACACCTTGGGCTCGGAGCTGAAGATTACACCGGAACAGGCCGTGGGCGGCGCCGGGGCGATGCTGGGGCTGGCAAAGAACCGGCTCAGCGAGCCGCAGTTTTCCGAACTGAGCAAAAGCGTGCCGGGCCTGGCTCAGATCGCTGGCAACAGCGCCATCGGCGGGCTCAACGGCCTGGGCGGTTTGCTCGGCGGCGGGTCGGACAAGAGCGCCTTGCTCGACGGCCTGCTGGGTAACGTCAAGGACACCGGCGACCTGAGCAATGCCTTCAGCGCGCTGGGCATGGACAGCGGCATGATCGGCCAATTTGCCCCGATCATCCTGCAATACCTCGGCCAACAAGGCGTGGCCAGTTCGCTGCTGCAAAACCTCGGCGGTATCTGGGGCACTGGCGCCGGTATCTGATCAGGTGTGCTCGTTGCGCAACGCGGCGATGCGCTGGTCCTTTTCGGCCCAGAGCTGGTTGACCCATTGCTGGACGAACTGGCGAAACACCGGGTCGTTTTCGTAGTCGCCCCGCCACAGCGCAGGATCCAGCTCGCGGGTCTGGATGTCGATGATGACCTTTGGCACGGCGCCGCTGATCAAATCCCAAAACCCAGGTATCCGCTGTTGCGGATAGACCACCGTCACGTCCAGCACCGCGTCCAGTTGTTCGCCCATTGCCGCCAGTACGAACGCCACGCCACCGGCCTTTGGCTTGAGCAGGTAGGTGAAGGGCGACTGTTGCTGTTGGTTTTTGGCGGTCGTGAAGCGGGTGCCTTCGAGGTAGTTGACCACGGTGACCGGTTGGCGCTTGAACAGCTCACAGGCTTGCCGGGTAATTTCCAGGTCTTTGCCGGCCAGTTCCGGGTTTTTCACCAGGAAGGCCTTGGTGTAGCGCTTCATGAACGGGTAATCCAGCGCCCACCAGGCCAAGCCGAGGAAGGGCACCCAGATCAGTTCCTTTTTCAGGAAGAACTTGAAGAACGGCGTGCGTCGGTTGAGGGCCTGGACCAGGGCAGGAATGTCCACCCACGACTGGTGGTTGCTGATCACCAGGTAAGAAGTGTCGCCGCGCAAGCCTCCACCGCCGCGGATGTCCCATTGAGTGGGGATGCACAGGGCAAAGATACGCTTGTCGATTTCGGCCCAGGTCTCGGCGATCCACATCACCGCCCACGACGCATAGTCGCGAAAGCGTCCGGGCAGGATCAGCTTGAGCAATGCAAACACCATGAGCGGCCCAAATAGCACCAGGGTGTTGAGCAATAACAACAGGGTGACGAAACAGCCGGTGAGCAGGCGGCGCATACATGACTCTTGCAAGCGGGTGGGCGGGCCATGATAAGCAGCTTCGCGTGGCAGGCCAAATCAGTTATTGACGAATGTTTCACTTCGGCCTGGCTAGACTGGGCCAGCCTTTATGGCGAGGAAGCGAGCCCCCTCGCCACAGCTTTAACCGAACGAATTCGTCGGCCACGGTCTAAAATCCCACTCCCACAACGGAAGCTCTTACATGAAATCCATGCTTGCCCTGCTTTCCCTGGTGGCCCTTCCTGTGCTCGCCGCCGAGCCCACCCTGTACGGGCGCTACGAATACATCGCGTTGCCGGAAATCGGCGGCGAAGTGCTCAAGGCCAAGATGGACACCGGTGCGTTGACCGCCTCGCTGTCGGCCAAGGACATCGAGACGTTTACCCGTGACGGCGATGACTGGGTACGGTTTCGCCTGGCGACAAAGGACGCGAGCAACAAAATCTACGAACACAAGGTCGCGCGCATCAGCAAGATCAAGACCCGTTCCGAAGAGGACGAGGACGACGATGAAAAAATCGCACCCAGCAAACGTCCGGTGGTGGAACTGGAAATGTGCCTGGGCAACGTCAAGCGCACCGTCGAGGTCAATTTGACTGACCGCAGCAGCTTCAACTACCCGCTGCTGATCGGCGCCAAAGCCCTGCGCGAATTCAAAGCGGCGGTCAACCCGGCGCGGCGGTTTACCGCGGATAAACCCAACTGTTGATTTCCCCGATTGACGTGCTCCTGGGCTTGGGGCACCGTTCCGGCAACTTTACTGTCGGGCTCGGACGCCATGCCTCATATTCTGATTGTCGAAGACGAAGCTGCTATCGCCGATACGCTGGTGTTTGCCCTGCAGGGCGAGGGCTTCGACACCACTTGGTTGAGCCTCGGCGCAGCCGCCCTCGAGCACCAGAAAAATACTCCGGCGGACCTGATTATTCTCGACGTGGGCCTGCCGGATATCAGCGGTTTCGAGACGTGTAAGAATCTCAGACGTTTCAGCGACGTTCCGGTAATTTTTCTTACAGCTCGGGATGGGGAGATCGACCGGGTGGTGGGCCTGGAGATCGGTGCCGATGATTATGTGGTCAAGCCCTTCAGCCCTCGGGAAGTGGCCGCCAGGGTCCGCGCCATTCTCAAGCGAGTGGCGCCAAGGCCTGTCGCGGAAACGGGTTCGGCACTGTTCCAGGTGGACAACGATCGCGTGCAAATCAGCTATCGCGGCAAACCGTTGAACCTCACTCGCCATGAGTTTCGCCTGTTGCACTGCCTGCTGGAGCAACCCGAACGGGTCTTCAGTCGTGAACAGTTGCTCGATGCCCTGGGCGTGCCCAGCGATGCCGGGTATGAACGCAGTATCGACAGCCACATCAAGAGCCTGCGCGCCAAGTTGCGGCTGGTCAGGGCCGAGGCCGAACCGATCCAGACCCATCGAGGCCTGGGTTACAGCTACAGCCCGGGGCACAGCTGATGCCGCTGGGCATCCGGATCTTCCTCGCCTACGTGCTGTTTATCGGCTTGGCCGGTTATTTCGTGCTCAACACGGTGATGGAGGAAATCCGCCCCGGCGTGCGCCAGTCCACCGAAGAGACGCTGGTGGACACGGCCAATCTGATGGCCGAGATCCTGCGGGATGACTTCAAGGCTGGGACGCTCAGCCAGAATCGCTGGCCGCAATTGCTCAAATCCTACGGTGAGCGCCAGCCGGCGGCGACGATCTGGGGGCTGCCGAAAAACCAGGTCAGCCATCGCATCTATGTCACCGATGCCAACGGCATTGTGGTGCTCGACTCAAGCGGCGTGGCGGTGGGCCAGGATTATTCACGCTGGAATGACGTCTACCTGACCCTGCGCGGCCACTACGGCGCCCGTTCGACGCGCAGTGATCCGGATGATCCGGCGTCCTCGGTGATGCACGTCGGGGCACCGATCCGCGACAACGGCCGGATCATCGGCGTGGTCACCGTCGCCAAGCCCAACAGTTCGCTGCAACCTTATATCGATCGCACGGAGCGGCGTCTGCTGCTCTATGGCGCCGGGCTGATCGGCCTGGGCCTGTTGCTGGGCGCGGCGTTGTCGTGGTGGCTTAGCGCGGCACTGCGGCGTTTGACGAGCTACGCCCAGGCGGTCAGCCAAGGACGTCGGGTGGAGGTGCCGCATTATCGCGGCGGTGAGTTCGAGCAATTGGCGGGCGCCGTTGAACACATGCGCACCCAACTCGAAGGCAAGGCTTACGTCGAGCGTTATGTGCACACCCTGACCCACGAACTCAAGAGCCCGCTGGCCGCGATTCGCGGTGCCGCCGAGCTGCTCCAGAGCGACATGCCCGCTGCCCAGCAGCAACGTTTTGTCAGCAATATCGACAGCGAAAGCGTGCGCATGCAGCAATTGATCGAACGCCTGCTGAACTTGGCCCAGGTCGAACAGCGCCAAGGGCTTGAAGACATCGTCGAGGTGCCGTTGGCGGCGCTGGTGGATGAGCTGCTCGAAGCCCGTGGCGGCTGGATCGAAAACCGTCAGTTGCGCATAGAACGGCACATAGCCGCCGACCTGGCGCTGACCGGAGAAGCGTTCTTGTTGCGTCAGGCCTTGGGCAACTTGCTGGAAAATGCCTTGGACTTCACGCCGGTCGAAGGGCTGTTGCGCATCAGCGCCGAGCGCCTCGGCAAGCGCGTCGAGCTTCGGTTATTCAATCAGGCCGAGCCGATTCCCGACTACGCGCTGCCGCGCCTGAGCGAGCGGTTCTATTCCCTGCCGCGCCCAGGCACCGGTCGCAAGAGCACCGGGCTGGGTTTGAACTTCGTCGAGGAAGTGGTGCAGTTGCACGGTGGCGAATTCACCATTGGCAATGTCGAGGGCGGAGTCGAGGTGGTGCTCCGTTTGCCCTGACCCACAGCTTTCACTTTGATCAGGTGAATGCAGTCTCCACACAATCTCCACATTCCACTCATAAACCACCCACACGGCCCCGCCAGACTCTCCCCATTCGAACAGGGAGAGCCCCACATGAACCGCAGTCTCGCCATAAAACTGGGCATGATCGCCCTATTGATTCTTTTGCTGATGGTCCCGCTGTTAATGATCAACGGCCTGATTGACGAGCGCCAAGCGCTGCGTGATGGGGTGTTGCAGGATATTGCCCGCAGCTCCAGTCATAGCCAGCAGTTGATCGGTCCGATGATCGTGGTGCCGTTTCGCAAGGACGTGAAAGTCTGGAATACCAATGAGAAGACCGGCGTGCGTTTCCTGGAAACCGTCGAGCAAACCGGTGAGATGTATTTTCTGCCGGAGCAATTCGAACTCGACGGGCAGATCCGTACCGAGACCCGGGCCCGGGGGATCTACGAGGCGCGATTGTTCCACGCCGACAATCGGATCGATGGGCGTTTCAAAGTGCCGGAACGCTATGGCATCGCCCCGAAGGATTTTGCCGATTACCGTTTTGACGAGCCGTACCTCAGCGTCGGTATCAGCGACATCCGCGGCATCGAGAATGCCCTGACCCTGACGCTGAACCAGCAGACGGTGGATTTCCTGCCCGGCTCGCGGCTCGGCTGGCTAGGGCAGGGCGTCCACGTACCGCTGCCGATGATCACCGCCCAGGGCAGCCCTGAGTTGACGTTCGGTTTCGACCTGCGGCTGCAAGGCACCGGCGAGCTGCAGATCCTGCCGGTGGGCAAGTCTACCAAAGTGCACCTGGCCGCCGATTGGCCGCACCCCAGCTTCATCGGCAACTATTTGCCGGTCAAACGCGAAATCAATGAACAGGGTTTCAGCGCTGACTGGCAGACCTCGTTTTTTTCCACCAACCTCCTGGAAACCCTGCAAGCCTGTGACCCAAGCGATGGTTGCGAGGCGTTCCGCAGTCGGGCCTTCGGCGTGAGTTTCGTCGACCCGGTGGATCAGTATCTGAAAAGCGATCGGGCGATCAAATATGCGCTGCTGTTTATCGCGCTGACCTTCGCCGGGTTCTTCCTCTTCGAAGTGCTCAAGAGCCTGGCGGTGCATCCGGTCCAGTACGCGTTGGTCGGTGTGGCGCTGGCATTCTTCTATCTACTGCTGTTATCGCTGTCGGAACACATCGGCTTCACCTTGGCGTATCTGGTGTCGGCCAGTGCTTGCGTGGTGCTGATCGGGTTCTATGTCTGCCATGTGTTGCGCAGCGTAAGTCACGGCCTGGGTTTTTCGGCGGGCCTGGCGGGGTTGTACGGTTTGCTCTACGGCCTGTTGAGCGCTGAGGACTATGCGCTGTTGATGGGTTCGCTGCTGCTGTTCGGCCTGCTCGGGGTGTTCATGGTGCTGACGCGCAAGCTGGACTGGTACGGGGTCGGGGCGAAGCCAGCAGCTGCGATGAGCTTCGATCTGGGGGAAGTGAAATGAGCCGGTCGCTGGGGTTGCGGGACGATCAGCGGGTGCGGGAGGTGTTGATGATGCAGATTGCCGGGTTGTTTGCGGCTCAACCGTGTTGGCCGGTTCACGAGCAATCCCGCTCCCACAATCAACACGCAGGACACGCGGGAAGGGGCTTGCTCGCAAAGAGGCCTGTAGAGCCAAGGCAGATTTAAACCTTAGGCACCGTTTCGATCATCGAGGGCCGTAGACTGACTTCGGCAAACCACTGCGCCAGCTGGGGATTGGCCTTGCGCCACTCCAGGTCCGGGTGGCGCAGGTCCAGGTAACCCAAGGCGCACGCCACGCTGATGGAAGCAACGTCGAAATGGCTGGCCAGCTCGGCAATCGCCTCGGCTTCAAGGGTGGCCAAGGCGCGGCGAATCTTGTCGCGTTGCGCGTCGAGCCATTCGTCCCAGTGTTTTTCCGGCGGGCGTAGCGCGGTTTCGTAACGGATCATCACCGCCGCATCCATGATCCCGTCGGCCAACGATGCCAGGGTCAGGCGCCGCCAGCGGGCCGCGCCATCCCGGGGAATCAAAGGGTTGCCGACGTGCTGGTGGTCGAGGTAGTCGAGGATGACGCGGCTGTCATGGATCACGCTGCCATTGGCCAAGCGCAGGGCAGGGATCTTGCTCAGCGGATTGTCGCCGATCAGCGCTCGGTCGGGCTTGACCGGCGTGAGTTGGCTGAGCTGCAAGGCCACGCGGTCCTGCTGACCGGTTTCGCGCAGTAATACCAGGACCTTGCGGACGAAGGGCGAAGCAGGGTTGTGGAACAGGGTCATGTTGGGGGTGGACATGCAAGCAATCCTCAAGCGACGGGCTGGGCTTAGCCTAGACAGTTGTGGCTCGGCTGGCGAGTGTTCCAAGCGCGCTGCGGGCAGATGTTAGCCGCGCTTGAGCAACCCCCACGTTCCCAGGATGGTCGGAATGCCCAAACCAACCCAGCTCACGGCGTCCCACGCCCCGTCACCCAACAGCGCCGAAAACAGCCCCGCCGCGCTCAGTGCACCGATGACCACCGGGATACCAAACACTTTCCAGAAGCTCGACTGCCGAGGCCTCACGGGGCAACCTCCGCGCCGACAGTTGCGCGCTTGGCGGCTTTACGCCGTACCAGCCACAAATAAACGCCACTGCCCAGGACGATAATCGTCAGCACATCCAGGGTTGCCCAGAAAATCTGCATCGGCCGGCCGCCGTAGTCGCCGAAATGCAACGGCAGGGACAGGCTCATCACGTCCATGTACCACGGCCGCTCGGCCACGGCGGTGACGTCAAGGGTGGTCGCATCGATCAACACCGGCGTCAACAAATGCGAGGTCAGGTGGGTGTCACCCTTCATGAAGACGCTGTAATGGTGCTCGCTGGAAAACAGCGTGCCGGGGAAGGCAATGAAACTCGGCTCCATGCCTGGCGCGACGTCCTTGGCGATGTCCAGCAATCGGGTGGCTGGGGCCAATTGTGTCAGCGGTGGGGCGTTGCGATAGGGTTCGACCATGGCGCTGAGGCTGTCGTTGCGCCACGCGGCGATGATCAGATCGGCGCAGGCGGCGATCACGCCGGTCACGCCGACGGTCAGCGCCCAGACCAGCGTGACCACGCCGATCAGGTTATGCAGGTCCAGCCAGCGCAGGCGCGTGGATTTGTCCTGGCGCACCGTGGCGAACTTCAACCGCCGCATGAACGGCAGGTACAACACCACCCCGGAAATAATGGCGATCACAAACAGAAAGCCCATGAATGCCAACAGCAACTTGCCGGGCAGCCCGGCGAACATATCCACATGCAGGCGCAGCATGACCATCATGAAACCGCCGTTCGCCGAGGGCATTTCCAGGGCTTCGCCGGTGCGCGCGTCGAGCATGAACGTGTGGGAGGAGTTGGGTTCGGTGCCCGGCGTCGGCGCCATGATGGTGATGACGCCATTGGGCTCGTCTTCGTCCCAGCCAAAATACTGGACCACTTCGCCCGGACGATGAGCCTTGGCTTTTTCCACCAGTTGCGCAAGATCCAGTGGCGCAGTGTCCGCTGGCATCTCCTGCAGCTCTGGCGCGTCACCCAGCAGATGCTCGATCTCGTGATGGAAGATCAGCGGCAGCCCGGTGATCGCCAGCATCAGCAGGAACACCGTGCAAATCAGGCTGCTCCAGGTGTGGACAAAGGACCAGCGGCGAATGGTTTTGCTTTTCATGATCGATCCGAATGCAAAAGGGTCATGCTGGTGCATGACCCTCTGAAGGTTTGCGCAAATGCTAACCGTTTACCATTTGTAATTCACGCTCGCGACGACGTTGCGTTGGTCGCCGTAGTAGCACCAAAAGCCGTCACAGGTAGACAGGTATTCTTTGTTGAAGATGTTCTTGGCATCCACGGCCAGGGTGGCGCCTTTAAGGGTATTGCTCAAACGGCCAAGATCGTAGTGCATGGAGGCGTCATATACGGTGTAGGAACCTACGTGCCCCAGATATGTATTGCTTTGGTTACCGTAAGTGTCACCTACATATCGCGCACCGGCGCCAATGCCGAAACCGTCGAGCACGCCGTTGTGCCAGGTATAGTCGGCCCACGCCGTGGCTTGATTGCGGGGAATCTGCGGGACTCGGTTGCCTTTGTCATCGCCTTTGAGAATTTCAGTGTCGTTGTAGCTGTAGGAGCCCACCAGCTTCAGGTTTTCGGTCACTTCCGAAGTCGCTTCCAACTCGAGTCCACGAACCTTTATCTCGCCGATCTGGCTGGTGATGTTGTTTTCGGTGATCGACACGTTTTGCTGGCGCAAGTCAAAAACAGCTGCCGTCAGCAGTGTCTTGGTGCCGGGTGGCTGGTATTTGATGCCGACTTCATACTGCTTGCCTTCGGTCGGTTTCAGCGACTCGGTAGCCGAGACGTTGGCGCCAGCGCTGGGTTGGAACGATTCGGTATAGGACAGGTATGGCGTGATGCCATTCTCGAACACATAGCTCAAGCCGGCATTGCCGCTAAACTGCTTGTCGCGCTGGGTGTTGCTGGTATCGGTTTGGTTGAAATCGGTGCCAGTATGAACCCAGTCCTCTCGTCCACCCAATGTCAGGCGCCAGTTATCCAGAGCGATCTGGTCTTGTGCGTAAAGACCCGTCTGGCGGGTTTTCTGGTTGTAGTCGTACAGAGTGGAGTATGTGACGTTGGAGAAGTCTTGGCCGTAGGTGGGGTTGTTGACGTTAGTGGTTGGCACATTGCCCCAACCATACAACCACTTATAGTTGGTGTTGGAGCGCTGGTGGTCTAGACCCAAGAGCAACGTATGGTCCAGTGCGCCTGTACGGAAATCCGCCTGGAAGTTGTTGTCCACAGCGAATTGGCTGATGTCTTCATCCACGATGCCGGTAGAGCGCCCAACCGTTCCATCAGGGGCAACGGCGTTGGGCCCCGTGTTAACGGTCAACCCTTGGAATGAAAGATCGCTTTTGGTGTACCGCAGGTTTTGACGGAACTGCCAGACATCGTTGAACCGATGATCAAAGGCATAGCCCAGTGCGTAATAGGTACGGTCGTAAAATTCCCAGTCCGGATCCCCGAGGTTCTTATGATGGGAAATCTTGCCCGCCGGTGAGGCCAGCTTGGTGCCTTGCAGTGGCAGGAATTGCCCGGTAATGCCAGTGTCGTCGCGGGTGTATTGCGAAATCAATGTCAGATGGGTGTCGTCATTGATATTCCAGGTCAGGCTGGGCGCGATGTTGTAGCGCTTGTCCGGAATGTGGTCGACCGGAGCGTTGCTATCGCGCACCACGCCGCTGACGCGATAGAGGAACTGGCCTTGATCGTCGATCTTGCCGGTGCTGTCAAAGTTGATTTGCTTGTGTTCGTTGCTGCCGGCCTGAAATTCGATTTCGTTGGCCTGTTCGTACTGCGGGCGACGACTGACCATGTCCAGCATGCCACCGGGTGGCGTCTGGCCATAGACCGAGGACGCTGGGCCGCGCAACACGGTGATGCGCTCCAGATTCCAGGGTTCGACTTTCGGGTTGGCATAAGAGCCTTTGGGCAATGGCAAACCATCGAGGAACTGGGTTGGGTCAAAGCCTCGGACACGCAGCCAGTCATTACGAGAGTCGGAGCCGTATCCGCTGCTGGTGACGCCGGCGGAGTAACGCAGCGCGTCGTTGAGGTTGAGGACCGAGCGATCGTCCATCTGCTGACGCGTGACAACCGACATTGAACGAGGCGCTTCGACAATCGGCGTATCAGTCTTCGTGCCCGCCGCCGTTCGGGTGGCGACGTAACCTTCGGTCGGCCCCCACGCGGTTTCGCTGACGCCGGCGCCGATCACGCTGGTTTCCGGCAGCACCATCACGCCTTCGGGCACGGCCACCAGGCTGTAGGTGCCGGCGCTGCTTTGCTCCAATTGCAGACCGGTGCCACGCAAGGCCTGACGCAGCGCGCCGGTGGCGTCGAACTGGCCTTGGACCGGTGCCGAGGTTTTGCCCGACGCCAGGGACGGGTTCAGGCTCAGGGCGAGACCGGCCTGGCTGGCAATCTGGTTCAGGGTGCTGGCCAGCGGCGCGGCGGGCAGGTTGTAGGCGCGAACGCCGGAGGCCTGTTCGGCGGCCAGCAACGGGCCGCTGGCCAACGGGCTGGCCAAGGCGATGGCGATAGCCAATAGGCTGGGGCGCAACAGGGTCTCAAACGGGCGGGACATACGGCGGCTCCTGAATGGAAATATTTCTCAATTGCCTGTGTGCCGGATGAAAACTGAAAAGTGATAGGGCTGGATGAAAATTATTTAGATTGAGATTGCATGGGCCGACGTGGCCGTCGCGAGGACAGGCACTCAGGGATCAATCTCTCACTTCAAGGCTTGGCTTCGGCTCGCGGTCCCACCACGACCCACCAGCGGGTGTGATGCTCGACCTGCACCGGCAATGTCGGTAGCAAAGCGGTCAGCGCCAGATCGGTGTCATGCAGCGGGAAACTGCCGGTGATGCGCAGGTCCGCCACTTGTGGTTCAACGCCCAGATAGCCGCGTCGATAACGACTCAGCTCCTGGACCAGGTCTTCAAGGCGGGCGTTTTCCACCACCAGCATGCCGCGTGTCCAGGCGTCGGCGCCGGGGTTCAGGGCCACCGTTGGCCCTAGGCCTTCCTTGAGCATCAGCACCTGTTGGCCTTCGTACAGGATCTGTTCTTCCTGGGCGCTCTGCGGATGCGCCGCCACGGCGGACTTCAATACGCTCAGGCGGGTGCCCTGGTCTTCGAGCTTGACCAAAAAACGCGTGCCCAACGCGCGCATGCTGCCTTCGCGAGTCTCGACGATGAACGGACGCGGATCGTTGTGACCGGTTTCCACGAGGATTTCACCTTCCTGCAGGACGATGCGCCGCTGCTTGTCATCGAAACGCACATCCAATGCACTGTGGGTGTTGAGGTTGATCAGCGTGCCGTCCGCCAGGCGCAACGTACGCTGCTCACCGGTGGCGGTGCGCTGGTCGGCCAGCCAATAATCCAGCGGCAAATAACGATCGCCGGCGAACAGCGCCAGCCCGATGACCGCGACTATGCTCGCCAGGCCGCTGCCGACCTTGCGCACCCGGCGCCGGATGCTCGCCTTCGATTGCAGCAGCGCGGCCCGCGCTGGACCACTGGCGATGTTGAAACGCTGGTCGAGCATGCCCAGCTGTTGCCAGGCGCGGGCATGTTCCTCATCGGCCGCGTGCCATCGGGCAAACGCCTCCCGCTCCTGAGGACTGCCGCCGCCTGAATCCAGGGACAACTGCCAGGCGATGGCGGCGTCCAGCACCCGCGCGGAGACCGGTTTGCCATGAGCCGTGTTCATGTCGGCTCACCATAAAGGGCGATGTAGCACTGCTTCAGGCCTTGGGCCAGGTATTGGCGAACCCGTGGCACCGAAACCCCCAGGCGCTCGGCGATTTCGGCGTGGCTGAGGCCGTCGAGGCGGTTATAGAGGAAGGCTGCGCGGGCTTTGCTGGACAGTTTGCCGAGCAGGCGATCGATCTGCTTGAGGTCTTCAAGGATCAGCTGCTGTTCTTCCACCGACGGGTGCTCGGCCTCGGGGATCAGCATCAGTTCGGTCAGGTACGCCTGCTCCAGCGCCGCCCGACGGAAGTAATCAAACAGCAGGCCCTTGGCGATCGCTACCAGAAAAGCCCGGGGCTCGCGCGGTGCCGTCAGCTCGCCACGGCCCAGCAGGCGAACGAAGGTGTCCTGGCTCAAGTCCTCGGCGCGCTGCGGGCAGGCCACGTTGCGTCGAAGCCATGCCAGTAACCAACCGCGATGGTCGCGGTACAACGCACCAACCAAATCACTGTGGGAACTGGGGACTGACGACACGGAACATTCACCGACGCATTAAGTAACGAGAATTGTTCGCGATTGTGGCAGAGGCGGGGGAAGGAAAGCAATTGGCACTGGTCGGGAGTTGTAGCGATATGCCACTCCCGAAGGAAATCTACTATTCAGGGCTGCGGATTAAAGCGAGGGCGCCTGCTGCCGCCGTTTCCACTGTCCGAGGCGTTGTTGCAGATCGAGTGGGCTGTGGATCGCTTGCTGGCGGGCGCGACTGAACAGGATCAGCGCCAGCTCCGCAGTGGCCAAGGCGTCGGCGCTGGCGTTGTGACGGTCAAAGATTTGCAGTTTGAACCAGTCGATCCACTCGTCCAGTCCCCCTTGGCGGATGTGCGCCTGAGGGCAAAGCATCGGGGCCATGTCTGCTACGTCGAGAAAGGGCTGCTGCAAGCGATAGCCCAGGTAGTCTTTCAGCGCGCGCCCGAGCATGTGGCAGTCAAACGGCGCGTGGAACGCCAGCAGTGGACTGTCGCCAACGAACTCCATGAACGCCAGCAGGGCTTCGGCCGGGTCGCTGCCAGCGGCGATGGCACTCGGCGCCAGGCCATGAATCAGCACGCTCGGCCCGAGCTTCTGCTTGTCGCATTGCAAGGTCCGCTCGAATTGCTGGCTGAAATCGATGGCGCCGTCTTCTATGACCACGGCGCCGATGGACAGTATCTGATCCTTGCTCAGGTTAAGGCCGGTGGTTTCCAGATCGACCACCACCCACCGCTGTTCCCGCAGGCTGCGTTCAGTCAGTTGAGTGGGCGTGGGTAGGTCCCGGAGGCGCTGTTGCAAGGTCTCCGACAACGTCGGTTGGACCGGGCGCAACCAGGAAAACAGGTTCACAACTGATACCTCAGCGTCAGGCTGCTTTGCAGGCGTTGAGCCTGGCGCAGGGATTCGCGCAGGATGCGCCGGTCCAGATGATTGAGGCTGTCAGGATCGACCCGGTTGGAGTAGGGCTGGTTTTCCCGGGTTTGCAGTTGGTGCTGTTGCATGCGCGTCTGTTGGATGAAGTGATAAGCCTCTTCATAGGCAGCGCCGTCGAGCGGCTCGATCACCTCCTTGACGACCAGTTGCCGCAAGCGCTCCAAGGTGTTGTTGGCCTCGATACCGTTGGCCAGTGCCAGCAACCTTGCACCGTCGACAAAAGGGGTCAGGCCTTGAACTTTCAAGTCGAGGGTGGCTTTTTCGCCGTTCTTGCGGCTGAGCACAAAATCCCTGAAGCGTCCGACGGGGGGACGATGGCGCAGGGCATTTTCGGCCATCATGCGCTGGAACAAGCGGTTGTCGGCCACTTGATCGAGGATCTGCTGGCGCAACTGCTCGCAGCCTTGTTCGTCGCCCCAGACCACGCGCAGATCGAAATAGATGCTTGAGCCCAGCAGATTCTCAGGCGTTGCTTCGCGGATAAAGGCAGCAAAGCGTCGCGCCCATTCCGCGCGGGACAGGCACAACTCAGGATTGCCGGCCATGATGTTGCCTTTGCACAAGGTGAAGCCGCACAAGGCCAGGCTCTGGTTGATCTGTTGAGCGATGGGCAGCAGCATTCCGCGGATCTGCGCTGCATGGGCCGCGTCCCGGGCTTCAAAGAGGATGCCGTTGTCCTGGTCGGTGTGCAGGGTCTGTTCGCGCCGGCCTTCGCTGCCGAAACACAGCCAACTGAACGGCACGCCCGGGTCGCCCTTTTCGGCCAGGGTCAGTTCGATGACGCGGCAGACGGTGTGGTCGTTGAGCAGGGTGATGATGTGGGTAATCTGGGTCGACGACGCGCCATGAGCCAACATGCGTTCCACCAGTTGACCGATCTCGCCGCGCAGGGTCACCAGGTTTTCCACCCTCGGGGCGTTGCGAATCGTCCGGGCCAGATGCACCAGGTCGACCCGCTGCAGGGAAAACAGGTCGCGTTCCGACACCACGCCGCACAAGCGCTGATCCTTGACCAGGCAGACGTGCGCGATATGGCGCTCGGTCATGGCGATGGCCGCGTCGAAGGCGCTGTGGTCCGGTGACAGGAAGAACGGTGCCTGGGTCATGTGCATTCCAATCGACTCGGAAAAATCTCCGGTACCGTCGGCCACGACCTGCCGCAGGTCGCGCAAGGTAAAAATCCCCACAGGCGCTTTCTGCTCGTCCACCACCACGATGCTGCCGACCTGCTGGTCGTGCATCAGCTTGACGGCTTCGCGCAGCGGCGTTTCGGGACTGCAACTGACCGGATGACGCATCGCCAGCTCCCCCAGGCGGGTGTTGAGCGAATATTGCGTACCCAGGGTCTGCGCGGATTTTTGCTGTACTTGTTGGTTGACCAGGTCTAGCAAGCTGCTGACGCCGCGCAGGGCAAAGTCGCGAAACGGGCCGGACAAGGCGAATAGCTTGATGAAGGCCAACTTGTTCAGTTGCAGGCAGAAGGTGTCCTCGCCCGCCCGGTGCTCGGTGCGAGTAGCTCGCTCACCCAGCAGCGCGGCGAGGGGGAAGCATTCGCCGGTGGTGATTTCAAAGGTCGTCTCGGTGCCACCCTTGGCCGTGTGCGGGCGCTCGCCCACTACCCGGCCTTGCTTGACGATATAGAAGTGTTCCACCGGACCGTCGGCCGGCTTGATGATCGTTTCGCCCGGCGCATAGAAACGCAACAGGCATTGCTCCACCAGATAGGCCAGGTGGGCGTTTTCCATTTGGTTGAACGGTGGGAAGCGCTGGAGAAACTGCAGCGTCCCCTGGATGTTTTGCAACACCGCGGTTTTCCCTGCCTGGATGAAGGCGTCCGCTTTTTTCATAACGATTACGCAGCTTTTTCGAATTATTGTGGTCGGATCTGTGCCCCATGGTCGGCCCCTGAGCGTGCGGTTGCCCATTGGACGTAAGTCTAGGTCGCCACAACGGGGCCGAAACTACGGAAAAAACCTACGCCCGGCCTCGGAAAATTCTTCCTGGAATGCTCTTGGAAAAAAATCCGACGAAGTGCACATTGAAGCGCCGCAGAACGATGTCTGACCACTGTGCCAGGGGATCGATTCAAGAACGTAGAGAGCATCATGTCCGACCACGATATTTTGAGTGACGCCGAGCGCGAGGCGTTGAGTGCCGTCATGCTGGAACCCGACCTGCCGCCGCAGCGAGTCTTGATCGTCGACGATGACAAGGACGCCCGCGAGTTGCTGTCGGAGATCCTGGCATTGGACGGGATTCACTGCATGACCGCCGCCAGTGGCGAAACGGCGCTCAAGATGCTGGAAACCAAGCCGTCGATTGGCCTGCTGATCACCGACCTGCGCATGGGCAATGTCGATGGCCTGGAGCTGGTGCGCCTGGTGCGCGAGTCCGAGCGGGCGGCGTTGCCGATCATCATCGTGTCGGGAGACGCGGACGTGAAGGATGCCATCGAAGCCATGCACCTGAGTGTGGTGGACTTTCTGCTCAAGCCGATCGATACCGACAAGTTGCTGGGGTTGGTCAAGCATGAGTTGGGGATGGATCTTTAAGATATCCTCTTCAATGGTGCCGAAGTGCTTTTGTGGTGAGGGAGCTTGCTCCCGCTGGGCTGCGAAGCAGACCCTTTTTTTCCAGAACTCGAAATCTTATTGACTGTATTGCGGTCGCTGCGCAACCGAGCGGGAGCAAGCTCCCTCGCCACAAAGGCGGTCATGTATTACAAATGAAAAAGCCCTGATCGAGAGATCAGGGCTTTTTCTTGTGCCGCGTCTACCGCTCAATCACAGCCCATTGGCTGCCTTGAACTCACGACGCCGACGGTGCAGCACCGGCTCGGTGTAGCCGTTAGGCTGCTTCGTGCCTTCGACCACCAGTTCGACCGCCGCCTGGAAGGCGATGTTGCTGTCGAAGTCTGGCGCCAGCGGGCGGTACAGCGGGTCGTTGGCGTTCTGGCGGTCCACGACGGTCGCCATGCGCTTGAGGCTTTCCATCACCTGGTCCTGGGTGACAATGCCGTGGCGCAGCCAGTTGGCGATGTGCTGGCTGGAAATACGCAACGTCGCGCGGTCTTCCATCAGGCCGATGTCGTTGATGTCCGGCACCTTGGAGCAGCCGACGCCTTGGTCGATCCAACGCACTACATAACCAAGAATGCCCTGGGCGTTGTTGTCCAGTTCGTGCTTGATCTGTTCGGGCGTCCAGTTCGGGTTGACTGCCAGGGGAATGGTCAGGATGTCGTCCACCGACGCGCGGGCGCGTTTGGCCAGTTCGGCCTGGCGGGCGAACACGTCGACCTTGTGGTAATGCAGGGCGTGCAATGCGGCGGCGGTGGGTGACGGAACCCACGCAGTGTTGGCGCCGGCCAGCGGATGAGCGATTTTCTGCTCCAGCATGGCTGCCATCAGGTCGGGCATGGCCCACATGCCCTTGCCGATTTGCGCGCGACCTTGCAGGCCGGTGCTCAAGCCGATATCGACGTTCCAGTTTTCATAGGCGCCGATCCACTTCTCGGCTTTCATGTCGGCCTTGCGCACCATCGGGCCGGCTTCCATGGAGGTGTGGATTTCGTCGCCGGTGCGGTCCAGGAAGCCGGTGTTGATGAACACCACGCGCTCACTCGCCGCCTTGATGCAGGCCTTGAGATTGATCGTGGTCCGCCGCTCTTCGTCCATGATCCCGACTTTCAGGGTATTGCGGGGCAGGTTCAGCACGTCTTCGACGCGGCCGAACAGCTCGTTGGTGAACGCCGCTTCTTCCGGTCCGTGCATCTTCGGCTTGACGATGTACACCGAACCGGTGCGGCTGTTGCGGCGCGAGGTGTTGCCGTTGAGGCTGTGGATCGCTGCAAGACTGGTAACCAGGCCGTCGAGAATACCTTCCGGCACCTCGTTGCCGTCTTTGTCCAGGATGGCGTCGATGGTCATCAGGTGGCCAACGTTGCGGACGAACAGCAGCGAACGGCCGTGCAGGGTCACACTCGAACCGTCGACGGCGGTGTAGACGCGGTCGGGGTTCATGGTCCGGGTGAACGTCTGGCCGCCCTTGGCGACTTCTTCCGAGAGGTCGCCCTTCATCAGGCCGAGCCAGTTGCGGTAGATCACGACCTTGTCATCTGCGTCGACGGCGGCGACCGAGTCTTCACAATCCATGATGGTGGTCAGCGCGGCCTCCATCAGGATGTCCTTCACGCCGGCGGCGTCGGTTTGGCCGACTGGGGTGCTGGCATCGACCTGGATTTCGAAGTGCAGGCCGTTGTGCTTCAGCAACACTGCGGTGGGGGCTGAAATCTCGCCTTGGAAACCGATCAGTTGGGCGTCATCGCGCAGGCCGCTGTTGCTGCCGCCCTTGAGCGCGACGACCAGTTTGCCATCGACGATCTTGTAGCCGGTGGAGTCGACATGGGAGCCAGCCGCCAGCGGCGCGGCTTCGTCGAGAAAGGCGCGGGCGAAGGCGATGACCTTGTCGCCACGGACCTTGTTGTAGCCTTTGCCTTTTTCCGCGCCGTCGGCTTCGCTGATGGCGTCGGTGCCGTACAGCGCGTCATACAGCGAACCCCAGCGGGCGTTCGAGGCGTTGAGGGCGAAGCGGGCATTCATCACCGGCACGACCAGTTGCGGACCGGCCATGCGCGCGATTTCATCGTCGACATTTTGCGTCGTGGCCTGGAAATCCGCCGCTTCTGGCAGCAGATAACCTATGTCTTGCAGGAAGGCTTTGTAAGCCACGGCGTCGTGGGCCTGGTCGGCACGAGCCTGGTGCCAGGCATCGATCTGTGCCTGGAAATCGTCGCGTTTGGCGAGTAGGGCTTTGTTCTTCGGGGCCAGGTCATGGATGACCTTGTCGGCGCCGGCCCAGAACGCGTCGGCGGTGAGGCCGGTTCCGGGAATGGCTTCGTTATTCACGAAGTCGAACAGGACTTTGGCGACCTGCAGGCCACCGACTTGAACGTGTTCAGTCATTGCTTGCCTCACTCTGCTCAGCTATTTCGCTTTTCAGCTCTTCGATTTTGATAATGAAGCCTCGGGACATTTAAACCACAAACCCCGGAACCAGTACATGCCATCGCTGGCGGCTGGGTGTTCAAGCCTTGCTGACGGGGCTTTTCAGGGATGCGACTGGCCTTAAGCAGACATCGGTACAACCGGTGTATCGCGGTTATGTAGTGCGCGCTGCGGAATACTACATGATCAATTGCGGTTGTGAAAATTAGACTAATTGCGTCGTTCCGCGACCGACTAAAGCAGTACAGTCACGGCACGGCACGGGATGTTCTCAAAAAACAGTCAGATTGTTCCAGATAAATCTTTTGAACTGTACACATTATCTGCCGCAAGGCCTTGCCGGCCTAATCCGCAGCGTTGCCTATACTGTCTCATCCACCCCATAGAGGCTGTGCCATGGACCATCTTGTCATCACTGTTTTTGCGCCGGACAAGCCCGGGCAGGTCGAGCGTATCGCCCAATGCATCGCCGAACATGGCGGTAACTGGCTGGAAAGTCGCATGTCGCACTTGGCCGGGCAGTTCGCCGGGATCCTGTGCCTCAGCGCTCCGGCCGAGTCTCATGAAGAACTGATCGAAGCCTTGCAGGGGCTATCGGCCCACGGCATTCGGGTGTTGATCGCTGAAAATGCGATAGAAGTGTCCTGCACTTGGAAACCCATCGCCATGGAGCTGGTGGGCAACGACCGCCCCGGCATCGTGCGCGACATCACCCGCCTGCTGAGCGAGCAGGGTGTGAATGTAGAGCGGCTGGTGACCCACGTTCGACCCGCACCGATGAGCAGCGAATTGCTGTTTCATGCTGAGGCGATTCTTGGCGTGCCTTTGACCTTATCGCTGGATACGTTGCAGGAACGCTTGGAAACGCTGGCCGATGAACTGATGGTCGAACTGAAACTGAGCGACGAAAGCTGACGCTGGTTATCCAAGGAAACGTTGCGCCTGCCTGTGGATAACCTGTAGAGACCCGCCGCCAGCCCAGGCCCGCCGGGCCTTAGCGAGAAATGGTCAAAAAATCGCCAATTTTCAAGGGCTTGTGCACAAACGGCGGGGATCAGGTTGTGGATAACCTTGGGAAAGACAAGCGCAGGCCACGCCAGACGTGGCCTGTAGAAATTTGTGCAATTTATGATCAGTTGCGCCGGCGCATGCTCACCACTGCATCCACGCTATACACCGCCAAGCCGGCCCAGATGAACAGGAACGCGACCAGGGTGCTGGAGGACAAATGTTCATCGAAAAACAGCACCGCGAGCAGCAGCACGAGCGTCGGAGCGATGTACTGCAAGAAGCCCAGCGTGGTGTAGGGCAAGTGCCGTGCTGCGGCGTTGAAGCATACCAACGGTACGAGCGTCACCGGGCCGGCCGCCACCAGCCACCAGGCTTCGGACGTCGTCCAGAACGCCGCTTGGGCGCTGGTGGCGGCTGGATTGAGCAACAGCCAGGCGACAGCAATCGGTACGAGCATCCAGGTTTCCACCACCAGCCCAGGCAATGCCTTCACTGGCGCCTGCTTGCGGATCAACCCGTAGAAGCCAAAGGTCAATGCCAGCATCAGCGACACCCACGGCAGGCTGCCCACCTGCCAGACCTGCTGCGCTACGCCGAGCGCTGCCAACCCGACCGCCACCCATTGCATGCGCCGCAAGCGCTCGCCGAGGATCAGCATGCCCAGCAGCACGTTGACCAGCGGATTGATGTAATAGCCCAGGCTGGCTTCGAGCATCCGCCCGTTGTTCACCGCCCAGACATAGGTCAGCCAGTTGGCCGCAATCAGCGTGCCGCTCAGGGCGAGGATCGCCAGGCGACGCGGATTATCGCGCAGTTCGCGCCACCAGCCCGGGTGTTTCCAGACCATCAACAGGGCCGCGCCGAACAGCGCGGACCAGAGCACTCGATGGATGATGATTTCCACCGAGGGCACGCTGGCGATGGCTTTGAAGTAAATCGGGAACAGGCCCCAGATAATGTAGGCGCTCAGGCCCAGGATATACCCGCGACGCGGGTTGGCGGCTTGCATGCAGAGTCCTTGCTTAGGCAGCTAACAAAAGCATGATTGTAAGGAGATTTGTCTGATAACGCTGCTGACCTTTTCGAGCGATGGGCGTCAGAACAACTTCAGCGGCTCTTCGTTGAGCGCTGCCAGTTGTTCGCGCAACGCCAGTACCTGATCGCCCCAATAACGCTCGCTGCCGAACCAAGGGAAGCTGCGGGGAAACGCCGGATCGTCCCAGCGGCGGGCCAGCCAGGCGCTGTAGTGCATCAGTCGCAGGGCGCGCAGAGGTTCGATCAGGGCCAGTTCGCGCGGGTCGAAGTCGTGGAACTCTCGATAGCCATCCATCAGTTCCGACAGCTGCCCCAGGCATTCCTGACGGTCCCCGGCGAGCATCATCCACAGGTCCTGTACCGCGGGACCCATGCGGCAGTCGTCCAGGTCGACGATGTGGAACACCTCGTCGCGACACATCATGTTGCCCGGGTGGCAGTCGCCGTGCATGCGGATGTTCTGGTGGGGCGTGGCGGCATAGACATCTTCGACACGCTTGAGCAGGTCCCTGGCCACTGACTCGTAGGCCGGCAGCAGGCTGCGGGGGACGAAACCGCTTTGCAGCACGGTCGCCAATGAGTCATGACCGAAGTTTTTCACGCCCAGGGCTTCTCGATGCTCGAACGGACGAGTCGCCCCAATCGCATGCAGGCGACCGAGCAACTGGCCCAGGCGATAGAGCTGGTCAAGATTGCCCGGCTCTGGGGCACGGCCGCCGCGACGGGGAAACAGGGTGAAACGAAACCCGGCGTGTTCGTGCAGGCTTTCGCCGTTGTGGATCAGCGGCGCCACCACCGGCACTTCGCAGTCGGCCAGCTCGAAAGTGAACCGGTGTTCTTCCAGGATCGCTTCGTTGGTCCAGCGCTGCGGGCGATAGAACTTGGCGATCAGTGGCTCGGCGTCTTCGATGCCGACCTGATACACGCGGTTTTCGTAGCTGTTGAGCGCCAGCACGCGGGCGTCGCTGAGGAAGCCAATGCTCTCGACGGCATCGAGGACGAGGTCGGGCGTGAGGGTTTCAAACGGATGGGACATGCTGACTCCTGCGCAGCGGCAGGGCTGCCGCGTCCGACCCAGCATCTTAGCGTAAAGCAGTCTCGATTGATCGGTGGGCGTTCAATCGCCCTTCGTGGCGAGGGAGCAAGCTCCCTCGCCACGATGTGTCAGGCGCCGATGACTCCGCCATCTTCCCGGGTAATGACCATCACCGAAGACCGCGGCTTGCCATTAGGCAAGTGCTCGGGGAATGTCGAGCCACCGTTTTCACCAGGATGCTGGATCCCGATGAACATCGTCTTGTAGTCCGGCGCGAAACTGATGCCGGTCACTTCGCAACCCACGGGGCCGACCATGAAGCGGCGGATTTCGCCGCTGTCCGGGTCAGCGCAGAGCATCTGGTTGTTGCCCATGCCAGCGAAGTCTCCAGCGTTGCTGGAATCGCCGTCGGTCTGGATCCAGAGCCGTCCGGCCTTGTCGAAGCCCAGGCCGTCGGGGCTGTTGAACATATTCTGGGCGTTGACGTTGGACGAGCCGGCTTTGGGCGTGCCGGCGTGTACCGTCGGGTTGCCGGCGACCACGAACAGATCCCAGTCAAAAGTGTTGGACGCATGATCGTCGCGCTCGGTGCGCCAGCGCAGGATCTGTCCGTAGACGTTCTTGGCCCGAGGGTTCGGCCCGTCCACCGGTTGGCCGTCTTCGCCGCGCTTGGCGTTGTTGGTCAGGGTGCAATAGACCTGGCCGTCTTTCGGGCTGACCACGATCCACTCCGGACGGTCCATGCGGGTCGCGCCGACGGCACTGGCGGCCAAGCGCGCATGGATCAGCACGTGCGCCTGATCGGGGAAACCTTTGCCAGCGTCGAGGCCATTCTTGCCGTGGGTCAGTTCGATCCACTGGCCCTTGCCTTTCGGATGGTCTGGATTGCCGTCGCCGGCATCGAAGCGCGCCACGTACAAGGTGCCGTGGTCCAGCAGGTCGCGGTTGGCCTTGGCGTTGCCATGGTCGATGCGCTGGCGGCTGATGAATTTGTAGATGAATTCACCACGCTCGTCATCGCCCATGTACACCACAGCACGACCGTCGTGAGTCTGCGCCAGGGCAGCGTTTTCGTGCTTGAAGCGGCCCAGGGCGGTGCGTTTCACCGGGGTGGACTTTGGATCGAACGGGTCGATTTCCACTACCCAGCCGTGGCGATTGAGTTCGTTGGGGTTCTTCGCCAGGTCGAAGCGTGGGTCGTGCAGGTGCCAGTTGATTTCGCGGCTGGTGAGGGTGGCACCATAGCGTTTTTGCGCGTCGTCGAATTTCAGCTCGGCGTTGCTGCTGCCGAAGCAGTCGGTGAAGTTTTCTTCACAGGTCAGGTAAGTGCCCCATGGCGTCATGCCGTTGGCGCAGTTCTGGAAAGTCCCCAGCGCATTCTTGCCGCTCTTGTCGGCGCTGGTTTTCAGCAGGTCGTGGCCGGCTGCCGGGCCGCCCAGGCGAATCGGCGTGTTGCCGTGGATCCTGCGGTTGTAGCGCGAGTCCTGGACGAACTGCCACTGGCCTCGACGACGCTGGATCTCGATCACCGACACGCCTTCGCTGGCCTGGGCCTTGTGGACCTCTTCGGCCGACTGCGGCTGGCCGCCGTGGGGGAAAAGGTAGCGGTAGTTGGTGTATTCGTTGTTGATCGCCATCAGCGCCCGGTTGTTGTCGCCGGGAAATGGAAAGAGGCTCATGCCGTCGTTGTTGTCGCCAAATTGCATTTCCTGGGCGCGGGCGGTGCCGTTGCCGCTTGGGTCGAATGCCGGCGCATTTTTTTGCAGCGGCTGGCCCCAGCTGATCAGCACCGAGGCCTTGTAGCCTGACGGCAGCGTGATGGTGTCGGTGGTTGCGGCAGCGATGCTGTCGAAGCCCAGCAGGCTTTTGTTGCCTTCGCTCACGGCGGCGGCCATGACGCTGCGACTCAGCAGGTTGCCGCCCAGGAACATCGCCGCGCCGCACAGGGCGCCGGCGCCGATGAAGCGACGACGGCTCAGGCCGACGATCTTTTCCAGGTCGGTGGATTGGTTTTCTTCTAATAGGCTCATCGGGAGGCTCCCTGCTGGTTTTGGCAGTCACCTTAAAGCGAGCACATGAAACTTTTGTTTCAGTGCGCTAAAGCGGTGTGCCCAGCAGCACGTTTGACGGCGAAAATCGCACCTGGACCGGGGAACCGGCAGCCAGGTTTCGCTCGCTTAACTGGAGCGGGGCGGCCAGGGCGCATAGCGTCTGCCCGTTGGGCAGGCCGATGCGCACTTCGCTGGGGCCGTCTTCGGCGGCGGCGATGTGTTCGATTACGCCAGGCAAACTGTTGATCTGCGGATGGCCTGGCTGATCGGCGGGATAAAGCTCCAGCCAGCCGGCCTTGATCAATGCAACCACTTCGGCGCCGATCTCCAACTCCAGGCGCAGCGTACTGTCACGGGTGATCTGCGCTTCGATGACCAACCCTCGCGCCAGTTCCAGGCGTATCCGGTCGTTGTGCCCCTGGGGCTCGATGCGTACGACCTTGCCGTGCAGTTGGTTGCGGGCGCTGGTGCGCAACATCAGACGGCTGAGCAGACCCAGGTCGCTGGCATCTTCGCTGGCTTCCAGCAACTGCGCCTGCAACGCTTGCAGGCGCTGGTAAAGGCGCAGCACGCGCCGCCCCTCTTCGGACAATTTTGCACCGCCGCCGCCCTTGCCACCGACGCTACGCTCGACCAACGGCTGATCCGCGAGGTTGTTCAGCTCATCGATCGCATCCCATGCTGCCTTGTAGCTCAGCCCGGCGCTTTTCGCGGCCCGGGTGATCGAGCCCTGTTCGGCGATGTGCTGCAACAGGGCGATGCGTTGTGGTCGGCGGACGATGTGCTGGGTCAGAAGCGTGGGCAATGACATGACGGAAACTGTGCGCAGGGGGCGATGCGCCGACGTTGGCTCCTAGGCTGCCGCGCGTCAAGCCCGGTCGCCGGGTTTCGGTGTTCGCGCCAGGCAGTAGACATCGACCCGTGCGGCACCGGCATCGAGCAGCAGGCGCGCCAACGTCTCAGCCGTGGCGCCAGTGGTGAGTACATCGTCCACCAGCGCCAGGTGACGATTCTTGAATAACGCTTCGGGCATCAACGCGAAAGCCTGGCGCAGATTCCGATGCCTGGCCCGGGCGTCCAGGGCCTGTTGCGCGGGCGTGTCCTGAATGCGCCGCAGCAGGTTATCTTCGCAAGGGATCTGCAGCGACTCGCTGAGCCAACGGGCCAGCAGCGTGGCCTGATTGAACCCCCGCTGGCGCAAACGTCGGGTCGCCAGCGGCACCGGCACCAGCGCATCGGGGCGTTCCAGGCCTTCGTCGAAATGATGCTGCAGGAATTGCGCGAGCAATTCGCCGAGCAATCGGCCCAGCGGCCACTTCGCCTGATGCTTGAAGCGGGTGATCAGGCTGTCCACCGGAAAATCATAGGCCCATGGCGCCAGGACTCGCTGGTAGGCAGGGGCGCGTGTGGCGCATTGCCCGCAACGCAGCCCGGTCGTGGGCAGCGCAATGGCACAGACGCTGCATTGGCCGCCGAGCCAAGGCAGCTCGCTTTCGCAAGGGGTGCAGATAGGCTGTGGCGTATCGGTGCTCTCGCCACACAGCAAGCAGGATTGTTTGTTTTTTAACCAGATGTAAACCGGTCCTTTGACTCGTGGTTGACAGCGCATGGCTCTTCCTTAAATATGCCGAACATCCGTGTCGCGCCTGTGGGTATTCCATGCCCCCAGGTGCCAGCCAAGCATAATCAAGGAAATGCCCATGAGCGCCAGCACCACTGCCAACCTGCGTCATGACTGGTCTTTGGCCGAAGTCAAAGCACTCTTCGTCCAGCCGTTCAATGACCTGCTGTTCCAGGCGCAGACCGTGCACCGCGCGCACTTCGACGCCAACCGCGTCCAGGTTTCCACGCTGCTGTCGATCAAGACGGGTGCTTGCCCGGAAGATTGCAAATATTGTCCGCAGTCCGGCCACTACAACACCGGGCTGGAAAAAGAGAAGCTGCTGGAGGTGCAGAAGGTCCTCGAGGAGGCCGCGCGCGCCAAGGCCATCGGTTCGACCCGTTTCTGCATGGGCGCCGCTTGGAAGCACCCCTCCGCCAAGGACATGCCTTACGTACTGGAGATGGTCAAAGGCGTGAAAGCCATGGGCCTGGAAACCTGCATGACCCTTGGTCGTCTCGACCAGGAGCAGACCGAAGCGCTGGCCCAGGCCGGCCTGGATTACTACAACCACAACCTCGACACCTCGCCTGAGTTCTACAGCAGCATCATCACCACCCGTACCTACAGCGAGCGTCTGCAGACCTTGGCCTACGTGCGTGACTCGGGGATGAAGATCTGCTCCGGCGGCATCCTGGGCATGGGCGAGTCCCTGGACGACCGCGCCAATCTGCTGATCCAGCTGGCGAACCTGCCGGAGCACCCGGAGTCGGTGCCAATCAACATGCTGGTGAAAGTCGCCGGCACGCCGCTGGAGAACGCCGAGGACATCGATCCATTCGATTTCATCCGCATGCTGGCCGTGGCGCGGATCCTTATGCCCAAATCCCATGTGCGCTTGTCCGCCGGTCGTGAGGCGATGAATGAGCAGATGCAGGCCCTGGCGTTTTTTGCTGGCGCCAACTCGATTTTCTACGGCGACAAGTTGCTGACCACCGCCAACCCGCAGGCGGACAAGGACATGCAGTTGTTCGCGCGCCTGGGCATCCAGCCCGAAGCCCGCGAAGAGCATGCCGACGAAGTGCACCAGGCCGCTATCGAGCAGGCGCTTGTGGAACAGAAGAGCAGCGAGCAGTTCTACAACGCAGCTGTTTGAGTGGATGCATAACCCAGAGGGAGCAAGCCGCTCCCACTGGGATCTGTCCAGCCTTTGAATAACGGTTCACCCGAGGCCTGCATGCCCTTCGATCTCGCCGCACGCCTGGCTGCCCGTCGTGCCGAAAATCTTTATCGCCAGCGCCCGCTACTCGAGAGTCCCCAGGGGCCGGAAGTGGTGGTGGACGGCCAATCGTTGCTGGCGTTCTGCAATAACGATTACCTCGGCCTGGCCAATCATCCTCAAGTCATCGAGGCCTGGCGCGCCGGGGCGTCTCGTTGGGGCGTGGGCGGTGGCGCCTCGCATCTGGTGATTGGCCACAGTGGACCGCATCACGTCCTGGAGGAGGCCTTGGCCGACTTGACCGGGCGTGCGCGGGTGCTGTTGTTCACCACCGGATACATGGCCAATCTTGGCGCCGTTACCGCATTGGTCGGGCAGGGCGATACGGTGCTGGAAGATCGTCTTAACCACGCTTCGTTGCTTGACGCCGGGCTGTTGTCCGGAGCCCGTTTCAACCGTTATCTGCACAACGACGCCCAAAGCCTGGCTAACCGTCTGGAAAAAGCCGTCGGCAATACGCTGGTAGTCACCGATGGCGTGTTCAGCATGGACGGCGACATCGCCGATCTGCCGGCCCTGGCCCGCGAAGCCAGGGCCAAAGGCGCGTGGCTGATGGTCGATGATGCGCACGGTTTCGGCACGCTAGGCGCCACCGGCGGCGGTGTCGTCGAACATTTCGGCTTGAGCCAGGACGACGTGCAGGTGCTGGTCGGCACGCTGGGCAAGGCGTTCGGCACCGCTGGTGCCTTTGTAGCCGGTAGCGAGGAATTGATCGAAAGCCTGATCCAGTTCGCGCGGCCTTATATCTACACCACCAGCCAGCCGCCGGCATTGGCCTGCGCCACCCTCAAGAGTCTTGAATTGCTGCGCAGCGAACATTGGCGGCGCGAGCACTTGCAGGTGCTGATTCGCAAGTTCCGCCTGGGCGCCGAGCAGATCGGCCTGCAATTGATGGACAGCTTCACGCCGATCCAGCCCATTCTGATCGGTGACGCGGGGCGGGCTATGCGCTTGTCGAAAATGCTGCGAGAGCGGGGGCTGATGGTCACGGCGATCCGCCCACCGACCGTGCCGGCCGGCAGCGCCCGTTTACGGGTAACCCTGACCGCTGCCCACAGCGAAGCCCAGGTGCAACTATTGTTAGAGGCACTGGCCGAGTGTGTTGCCCGGCTGGGACCGGAGCCAAGTGATGCGTGATCGACTGATTTTGTTGCCTGGCTGGGGGCTGGGCATTTCGCCGCTCGAACCTCTTGCGGCGGCGCTACGAGGGCTCGACGAGCACTTGCAGGTGGAAATCGAGCCCTTGCCTGCACTGGCATCGAGCGACCTCGATGAATGGCTCGATGAGCTGGATGCCACCTTGCCCCAGGATGCCTGGCTGGGCGGCTGGTCCCTGGGCGGTATGTTGGCATCGGAACTGGCGGCGCGCCGGGGCGAGCGCTGCTGCGGCCTGTTGACCCTGGCGAGCAACGCTTCTTTCGTGGCCCACGAACAATGGCCGAGCGCGATGGCCGGCGAGACCTTCGATGGATTTCTTGCCGGATGTGCCGCCGACCCGCGCCAGACGCTCAAGCGCTTCAGCTTGCTGTGTGCCCAAGGGTGCAGCGACCCGCGTGGGTTGTCGCGATTGTTGCTCGCCGGTGCACCGCCCACGTCGCCCGATGACTTGATGGCCGGGCTCGAACTGCTGGCGCAACTCGACACCCGCGTTGCGTTGCAGGGCTTTCGCGGCCCGCAATTGCATCTGTTTGCCGGCCTCGACGCCTTGGTACCGGCCGAAGCGGCCGGTGATTTGCTGGCGTTACTGCCTGATGTCGAAATCGGCCTGATTGAACAGGCCGGTCACGGATTCCTTCTGGATGATCCGCACGGCGTGGCGGGGGCGATCCAGGCTTTTTTGCATGAGTCCGGTGATGACTGATTTGGCTGTTGTGAAACTCCCCGGTGCCTTACCGGATAAACGCCAGGTAGCGGCCTCGTTTTCCCGGGCGGCGGCCAGCTATGACAGCGTCGCGCAATTGCAGCGCGATGTGGGTGAGCAATTGCTCGGGCGTCTGCCGCCGTCATTCAAGCCAGGGTGCTGGATGGACCTGGGGTGCGGCACGGGTTATTTCACTCGGGCGCTGGGCGAGCGCTTCGGCGAGGCGACCGGCCTGGCGCTGGATATCGCCGAGGGCATGCTCAACCATGCTCGCCCCCAAGGCGGCGCGGCGTATTTCGTGGCCGGCGACGCGGAGCGCCTGCCTTTGCAATCGGCGAGCTGCGAGCTGGTTTTCTCCAGCCTTGCGGTGCAATGGTGCGACGATTTTGCCTCGGTGTTGAGCGAGGCCCATCGCGTCCTGAAACCGGGCGGAATGTTCGCTTTCACAAGTCTGTGTGTCGGCACGCTGTACGAGCTGCGCGATAGCTGGCGGCAGGTGGATGGCCTGGTGCACGTCAACCGCTTCCGTCCATTCGAGACTTATCAACAGCTGTGCGTTACCAGCGGATTGAAGGTAATCAGTGTTGAAAATCAGCCTCATGTGTTGCATTACCCGGACGTGCGCGGCCTGACCCACGAATTGAAAGCTTTGGGCGCGCATAATCTGAACCCTGGCCGCCCCGGTGGGCTGACGGGCAGGGCGAGGATCCTGGCGCTCGTTGAAGCCTATGAACAGTTCCGTCAGGCCCAGGGTTTGCCGGCGACTTACCAAGTGGTCTACGCAGTGTTGGAGAAACCGCTATGAGCCAGGCTTATTTCATCACCGGCACCGACACCGACGTCGGCAAGACCACCGTTGCGGCGGGCCTGCTGCACGCTGCCCGGCAGGCCGGCATGAGCACGGCCGCGGGCAAGCCCGTGGCCTCTGGCTGCGAAGTAACGCCCAAGGGCCTGCGCAACGCTGACGCGTTGGCGTTGCTGGCCGAGTGCTCGGTGCCGCTGACTTATGCACAGGTCAACCCGGTGGCATTGGAGCCGGCGATCGCGCCGCACCTGGCCGCCCGTGAAGCCGGCGTGGCGTTGACGGTGCAGTCGCTGCTCGGCCCGATGCGCGAGGTGCTGGCATTGGACGCCGATTTCACCTTGATCGAAGGCGCGGGTGGTTGGCGTGTGCCGTTGGCCGGCCAGGACAATCTCTCGGACCTGGCGATAGCGCTGGGCCTGCCGGTGATCCTGGTGGTGGGCGTGCGCTTGGGTTGCATCAGCCATGCGTTGTTGACCGCCGAGGCGATTGCCCGTGATGGCTTGCAACTGGCTGGTTGGGTGGCCAATATCATCGACCCGGCCACCTCGCGCCTGGAAGAGAACCTGGCGACCCTCGCCGAACGACTTCCGGCGCCGTGCCTGGGCCGGGTGGCGCGCATCCAGAGCGTGACGGCCCAAGCTGTGGCCGAACACCTGCAACTGGATCTGCTGGACTAGAGACGAGCCAAGGTTTTGCCTATGACGAGGCACTGTGCCATTAGTGTTTTTGTCGGGCCTTTTACCGGTGCATCTGATTCAATGCCGATGTCGACCCTTCAAGATGACGAGTCCTGCCATGGAAATCTCAGGAAACACCGCGTTCTATGCCGGTCTGAGCACGATTCAGACAGGACAGAACCGCGTCGATCTGGCGTCCGGCCAGATTGCCAACAATACGATTGAACGCTCGGTCACCAGTCAATCGTCCGAGGTCCAGGTTGATCGCTTGCGGTCAGTGGATCGCAGCCAGCAATCGGACCTGTCCAGTAACATGGTCGATCTGGCCCAAGGCAAATTCGAAGTGCAATTGGGTGTGAACGTCGCCAAGGCTTCCGACGAAATGCTCGGAACGTTGATTGATACCTTCGCCTGATCCGTCCTCTCGAATTTGCTAAAGCGCCGCGATTATTCGCGGCGTTTTCGTCTCTAACCCCTTTTCGCTCAACTAATCTTTCCTTGCGTGTTCCGGGCCTGCTTCCTGGCGACGGATTCTGTCGCCTGCCGTTCCGGCAAAACGATGACGAACGGCAAAAGATCGACGCTTGACAAGCTTTGGGCGTAAACGTATGTTTCAAACAACTGTTTGACCGCTACAACAAATCCACGCGGTCGCTCATCCCCGGTTACATCAGCAGAGGTTTATCGCTATGCCTGACTACAAGGCCCCCTTGCGTGATATTCGCTTCGTTCGTGACGAACTGCTCGGCTACGAAGCGCATTATCAGAGCCTTCCGGCTTGCCAGGACGCAACTCCGGACATGGTTGACGCCATTCTCGAAGAAGGCGCCAAGTTTTGTGAGCAGGTGCTGGCTCCGCTGAACCGCGTGGGTGACCTCGAAGGTTGCACCTGGAGCGAGTCCGGCGTGAAAACCCCGACCGGTTTCAAGGAAGCCTACAAGCAGTTCGTTGAAGGCGGCTGGCCGAGCCTGGCCCACGACGTCGAGCATGGCGGCCAAGGCCTGCCGGAATCCCTGGGCCTGGCGGTCAGCGAAATGGTCGGCGAAGCCAACTGGTCGTGGGGCATGTACCCGGGCCTGTCCCATGGCGCGATGAACACTATTTCCGAGCACGGTACGCCTGAGCAGCAAGAGGCTTACCTGACCAAGCTGGTGTCCGGCGAATGGACCGGCACCATGTGCCTGACCGAACCTCACTGCGGCACCGACCTGGGCATGTTGCGCACCAAGGCCGAGCCTCAGGCCGACGGTTCCTACAAAGTCAGCGGCACCAAGATCTTTATCTCGGCCGGTGAACACGACATGGCCGACAACATTGTCCATATCGTCCTGGCACGCCTGCCGGATGCTCCGGCTGGCACCAAGGGGATTTCGCTGTTCATCGTTCCTAAATTCCTGCCGAACGCCGACGGTTCCATCGGTCAGCGCAACGCCGTGAGCTGCGGTTCGCTGGAACACAAGATGGGCATCCACGGCAACGCCACCTGCGTGATGAACTTCGACGCGGCCACCGGTTACCTGATCGGCCCGGCGAACAAAGGCCTGAACTGCATGTTCACCTTCATGAACACCGCACGCCTGGGCACCGCGCTGCAAGGCCTGGCCCACGCTGAAATCGGCTTCCAGGGCGGCCTGAAATACGCTCGTGACCGCCTGCAAATGCGCTCCCTGACTGGCCCGAAAGCGCCGGACAAGGCCGCGGACCCGATCATCGTGCACCCAGACGTGCGTCGCATGCTGCTGACCATGAAGGCCTTCGCCGAAGGTAACCGGGCGATGGTGTACTTCACCGCCAAGCAGGTGGACATCGTCAAATACGGCGTGGATGAAGAAGAGAAGAAGAAGGCCGATGCGCTGCTGGCGTTCATGACGCCGATCGCCAAGGCGTTCATGACTGAAGTCGGTTTCGAAGCGGCAAACCACGGCGTGCAAATTTATGGCGGCCACGGCTTTATCGCCGAGTGGGGCATGGAGCAGAACGTGCGCGACAGCCGTATTTCGATGCTGTACGAAGGCACCACCGGCATTCAGGCCCTCGACCTGCTGGGCCGTAAAGTGCTGATGACCCAAGGCGAAGCACTCAAGGGCTTCACCAAGATCGTCCACAAGTTCTGCCAGGGCAACGAAGGTAACGAAGCCGTCAAGGAGTTCGTCGAGCCGTTGGCTGCCTTGAACAAGGAATGGGGCGAGTTGACCATGAAAGTCGGTATGGCTGCCATGAAGGACCGCGAAGAAGTCGGTGCTGCTTCGGTGGACTACCTGATGTATTCCGGTTACGCCTGCCTGGCCTATTTCTGGGCCGACATGGCGCGTCTGGCGGCGGAAAAACTCGCTGCCGGCACCACCGAAGAAGCCTTCTATACCGCCAAGCTGCAGACCGCGCGCTTCTACTTCCAGCGCATCCTGCCGCGCACCCGCACCCACGTTGCGACCATGCTGTCGGGCGCCAATAATCTGATGGACATGAAGGAAGAGGATTTCGCGCTGGGTTACTAAACCTGAAGCGGTTCTTCACAAAGCCGCTGCTTCTTCGGGAGCAGCGGCTTTTTTGTGTGCGCCAGGCATGGCGCGTTGCGCGTAAGCGCAACCAGCTTGGCTGTGGTGGCCACGCTGGTGACTTGGAGGTGCAAGTCCTCTACACAC
>NZ_JABWQW010000002.1:0-367169 GCF_014268645.1 Pseudomonas sp. SWRI154 | reverse complement strand
GTCTCGATACTGGATACGATTAACGGTTTATCCGTATAACCTGAACCGCCGTATACGGAACCGTACGTACGGTGGTGTGAGAGGACGGCGGATGTAAATCCGCCTCCTACTCGATCTGTCGTTTGGTGTTTTTTCAGGGCTATTGGTCAATCGAACCGATAAATGTCCATCCCCAGCGCTCCCATCGTGAATCCCTCATGGGCGACGTCGAACTTTCCACCGGCCCCTCGGGCAAAATACAGCGGCAGCAAGTGTTCGTCGCTGGGGTGGCTGCGTACTGCGTTGGGCGCTTGGCGACGGTAGCCGTGCAGCGCCGCCTCGTCGTCGGCGGTCAGTTGTTCGACCATCCAATCGCGGAAAGCCTTGGCCCATGGCTCGACGCTGTCTGGACCGGCGTTCCAGTCCAGGTCGCGAAGGTTATGCGTGATGCTCCCGGAGCCGATCAGCAGGATCCCTTCCTGGCGCAGGCTCGCCAGGGCCCGGCCAACCTGCGTCTGTAACATCGGCCCTTGGCGGCTGGGCAGGGAAATCTGTATCACCGGAATATCTGCCGCGGGGTACATCAAGGAGAGCGGCACCCAGACGCCGTGATCGAATGGCCGTGCCGAGTCGAGACGCGCCGGCAAGTGCGCGGCAACAAGCAGGCCGGCCACGCGCGCAGCCAGTTCCGGGTCTCCGGGCGCCGGATATTGCACCGCGTACAGGGCTGGCGCAAACCCACCGAAATCATGCCAGGTGCGCGGCTGTGGGTTGGCGTTGACCAACAGTTCATCGCTCTCCCAATGCGCCGAGACAATCACAATTGCTTTAGGCCTGGGCAGTTGCGCGGCCAGGCGAGCCAATGCCGGGCCGCTTTCACCGGGTTCCAGGGCAAGCATGGGTGAGCCATGGGAGATAAACAGGCTGGGCAGCATGAACGCGCTCCTGAGCGTTAAGATGTGCCATCTTCGGTCAGGTCGATGTTGCAGATCTAATATAAGTTTTAACCTGTTTTGATCGATATTTTGGAGCGATACCATGGAGCCGGAGTTTTGGCATAAGCGTTGGGCTGCGAACCAGATCGGTTTTCACCTGCCGCAAGTGAACCCTTATCTGCAGCGTTTCTGGCCGCAACTGGGACTGCCCCGGGGAACGCGGGTGCTGGTGCCTCTTTGCGGAAAGACCCTGGATTTGCTGTGGTTGGCGCAACAAGGGTGCTCGGTACTGGGCGTAGAGCTTTCGGAGAAAGCCATCAGCGATTTTTTCCTCGAACAGCAGCTTGAACCGAGCGTGACTGAAGAGGGCGCGTTCAAGGTGTTTCGAGCCGCAGACATTGAAATTCGCTGTGGGGATTTCTTTGCGTTGACGGCGGCGGATGTGGCGGATTGCGCGACGCTGTATGACCGCGCTGCGTTGATCGCCTTGCCTGCGCCGATGCGCGAGCGGTACGTGGCCCATCTGCAGGGCATCTTGCCGGACTGCGTCGGGCTGTTGATTACGCTCGATTACGACCAGGACGAAATGCCTGGACCGCCGTTCTCCGTTGGTCATGACGAGGTACAGCGGTTGCTGGGTGCAGCTTGGCAATTGGAGATCTTGCAGGAACAGGATGTGCTGGGAGAGAGCTGGAAGTTCTTGCAGGCGGGGGTGAAACGTCTGGAAGAGCGGGTGTATCTCATATCCCGCCGCTGATGTGGACCTTTGCTCGCAACGCCTGGCCAGCAGCCAAAAAAAAGCCCGCATCGCTGCGGGCTTTCGTTTGAGGCTCTGGCTGTCAGCCGCGGCGACGCAGCGCGTCGATACGCTCTTCCAGCGGCGGGTGGCTCATGAACATGCGAGCCAGGCCCTGCTTGATGCCACCGTTGATACCAAAGGCATTCAGGGTATCGGGCATGTGCACCGGCAGACCTTGCTCGGCGCGCAGGCGCTGCAGGGCGCCAATCATGGCACTGGTGCCGGCCAGGCGTGCGCCGGCGTCGTCGGCGCGGAATTCGCGTTTGCGCGAGAACCACATGACGATGGCGCTGGCGAGGATGCCCAGGACCAGCTCGGCGAAAATGGTCGCCACGTAATAGGCGATACCCTGGCCTTCTTCGTTCTTGAAGATCACTTTGTCGACGAAGTTGCCGATGATACGGGCGAAGAACATCACGAAGGTGTTCACCACGCCCTGGATCAGCGCGAGGGTCACCATGTCGCCGTTGGCAACGTGGCCGATCTCGTGGGCCAGCACGGCCTTGACTTCATCGGGTGAGAATCGCTCGAGCAAGCCCTGGCTGACGGCGACCAGCGCGTCGTTCTTGTTCCAGCCGGTGGCGAAGGCGTTGGCCTCGTAGGCTGGGAAGATCCCGACTTCCGGCATCTTGATCCCGGCTTCACGGGACAGCTGCTCGACGGTTTGCAGCAGCCATTGTTCGTGACGAGTGCGCGGCTGGCTGATGATCTGGGTGCTGGTGCTCATCTTCGCCATCCACTTGGAGATGAACAGCGAGAACAGGGAACCGGCGAAACCGAACACCGCACAGAAGATCAGCAGCTGATTGAGGTTGAGATCAACCCCATTGGCCGCCATGAACCCGTTGAAGCCGAAAAGGCTCAGGGTGATGCTGGCAATCAGCACGACCGCCAGGTTAGTGGCCAAGAACAGCAGGATGCGCATCATGGTGGTGGAAATCTCCTCATGCTAAAGATGTAGCGTTATGCGGGGTATATAAGGTGCTGCCTCAGGCTATTCAACTCGCCTACTATTTCAAACTGTGTCCTACAGGCGTCCTAAATGTTTGAAAGACTTTTCCGAAAGTGATTACGGAAAAGGAATGCGGCGCCGCTGCCCTGTGAACGTTGGCCCTGGCCGAACATCCGTTCCGCAGCTCTCAGTGTAGAAGGGCTGCCGAAGCTGGCGGAACGGATATGTTGCTGAATCAAACAGCATGCGAGCGAGGCGGCTCGCACGCGGTCCGGGTTACTGTCGGTAGGACTTGAGGAAGTTGCCGATTCGGCCAATGGCCTGGTCCAGGTCATCGACCCGCGGCAGGGTCACGACGCGGAAGTGATCCGGCCATGGCCAGTTGAACGCCGTACCCTGAACGACCAGCAGCTTCTCGGACAGCAGCAGGTCGAGCACGAACTTTTCGTCGTTATGGATCGGGCAGACCTTCGGGTCGATCCGCGGGAAGGCATACAAGGCGCCCATCGGCTTGACGCAGCTGACGCCAGGAATGTCGTTGAGCAATTCCCAGGTGCGATTACGCTGTTCCAGCAACCTGCCCTGGGGCAGGACGAGGTCGTTGATGCTCTGGTAGCCACCCAGCGCCGTCTGGATCGCATGCTGGCTCGGCACGTTGGCACACAGGCGCATGTTGGCCAGCATGTCGATGCCTTCGATGTAGCTCTGGGCATGGTGCTTGGGCCCGGAGATGGCGATCCAGCCGGAGCGGAAACCGGCGACCCGATAGGACTTGGACAAGCCGTTGAAGGTCAGGCACAGCAAGTCCGGCGCCAGGGATGCGGTGCACACGTGCACGGCGTCGTCGTAGAGGATCTTGTCGTAGATCTCGTCGGAGAACACCACCAGGTTGTGCTGGCGGGCCAGTTCCAGCATGCCCAGCAACACTTCCTTGGAATACACGGCGCCGGTCGGGTTGTTCGGGTTGATGATCACCAGCGCCTTGGTGTTCGGGGTGATCTTGGCCTTGATGTCCGCCAGGTCTGGGAACCAGTTGGCCTGCTCGTCGCACAGGTAATGCACAGGGTTACCGCCGGACAGGCTCACGGCGGCGGTCCACAACGGATAGTCCGGAGCGGGCACCAGCACTTCGTCGCCGTTGTTGAGCAGGGCCTGCATGGACATGACGATCAGCTCGGACACGCCGTTGCCCAGGTAGATATCCTCGATGCCGATGCCTTCGACCTGCTTTTGCTGGTAGTACTGCATCACCGCCTTGCGTGCGCTGAACAAGCCCTTGGAATCGCTGTAGCCTTGGGCAGTCGGCAGGTTGCGGATGACGTCCTGGAGGATCTCATCGGGCGCTTCGAAACCAAAGGGCGCCGGGTTGCCGATGTTCAGCTTGAGGATGCGGTGGCCTTCCTCTTCCAGGCGCTTGGCGTGCTTGAGCACCGGGCCGCGAATGTCGTAGCAGACGTTGGCGAGCTTGTTCGATTTGCTGACCTGCATGGCGATGTGTTCCCGAAAATGAACGATCCAGGCGGCGTATGAACTACCGTACTGGGGATCCTGCGTCTGTGCCCAGGCCTGACGCGATAGATGCGCCACAATCCGTTTGAATGCGCATGGCGTGACTGCCAGACTGGCATCTGACGAGGCGCAATCATACGTGCCGCCCGATCTGCGGAAAAGCGTCGGATCGGGCTTTTTCAATTGCCGAGGTAGGACGATGGAAAAGTTGCAGAAAACCCTTGAAGAATGGCGCGCCATGCTCGATCCGGAGCAGTACAACGTCTGCCGGTTGAAAGGCACCGAGCGGCCGTTCTCCGGTAAATACAACGACACCAGGATCGACGGTGTGTACCACTGCATTTGCTGCGACGAACCGTTGTTCGACTCGAAGACCAAATTCGATTCCGGCTGCGGCTGGCCGAGCTTTTACGAGCCGCTCGTAGGCAGCGCGGTGGTGGAGGTGCGCGATGTCAGCCACGGCATGATCCGCACCGAAGTGGTCTGCGCCAAGTGCGATGCACACCTGGGCCACGTCTTTCCAGACGGTCCGCCGCCGACCGGCCTGCGTTACTGCATCAACTCGGTGTGCCTGGATCTCGTGCCACGCGAGTAAAGAATGGCTCAGTCCTTCGCCAGCAGGCCATTTGCAGAGGTTGGAGCAATTAAATTGCACACAATTTAATTGCTCGCTATCTTCTGCTTCCCACTTTTTTCTGGAGCCACCCATGACTGACAATCTGTTGAGCATCCCTTGCACGACTATCAAGGGCGAACAAAAGACCCTTGCCGATTTCGCCGGCAAGGCGGTACTGGTGGTCAATACCGCCAGCCAGTGCGGCTTCACCCCGCAGTACAAGGGCCTTGAGACGTTGTGGCAGTCCTACAAGGACCAAGGGCTGGTGGTGCTGGGCTTTCCCTGCAACCAATTCGGCAAGCAGGAACCGGGTAACGAGGGGGCGATTTCCGAGTTTTGCGAACTTAATTTCGGCGTGAGCTTCCCGCTGTTCAAGAAGGTCGAGGTCAACGGTGCCAACGCCCATCCGCTGTTCGTCCAGCTCAAGCAGCGGGCGCCGGGTCTGCTGGGGTCCAAGGGTATCAAGTGGAATTTCACCAAGTTCCTGATTGGCAAGGACGGTCAGGTGGTCAAGCGCTTTGCCCCAACCACCAAGCCCCAGGACCTCACCGCTGAGATCGAAGCCCTGCTCAAATGAACCAACTGCCAGTCGATTCGCTGAAGCTCGACAACCAGTTGTGCTTCAAACTGTACGCAGCATCGCGGGCAGTGATCCGAAGCTACAAGCCGATGCTTGACCAACTCGGCCTGACCTACCCGCAATACCTGGCGATGCTGGTGCTGTGGGAATGGCAGGACAACCCGCCGGAGCAACCGACGGTCAAGGCGTTGGGGGAACGATTGCTGCTCGATTCCGGCACGCTGACGCCGCTGCTCAAGCGCTTGGAACAGCTGAAGCTGGTCCAGCGCCAGCGCTCGGCCCGTGATGAACGGGAGATGCATCTGAGCCTGGCGGAAAGCGCAAAGGCCCTGCGTGAGCGGGTCGGTCCGCTCAAGGTCCGTTTGCTGTGCGACAGTGGGATCGACCTGGCTCGCGTGGGTGAACTGCGCGACGGCCTGGATCATCTGCTGGCGCAGATCAAAGCGCTGACGTAGTGGCCACCCACTGATCCAGCAGTGCCGCCAACTCTTCGCGACGGAACGGCTTGGACAAATAATCGCTCATGCCCGCGGCCCGGCAGCGCTCGCGTTCTTCAGGCATCGCATTGGCGGTCAGGGCGACAATCGGCAGGTTCGGCCAGCGCCCGCAGCGGCGAATCTGCCGGCTGGCTTCGTAGCCATCCATGACCGGCATGTTGCAATCCATCAACACCAGGTCGAAATCCTGCTGTTCGAGCTGGTCCAGGCCTTCGGCGCCGTGGGCCGCGACGACCACTTCGCATCCCAGCTTCACCAGCATGCCCTTCGCCACCAGTTGGTTGACGGGGTTGTCTTCCACCAAAAGCACCCGTCCACGCGGGGAGAGGGTCTGTGCCTCGATTTGTGCATCATTGATCGTGGTCGCCTCGCTTTGCAGGGAGCGGCGCAGGATCTGATAAAGCGCATGGCGCGCCAAAGGCCGGGCCTGCTGTAGCAAGGGGGCGAGGGCAGCCGCTTCTTCGCTGGGCATGAAGCTGCCGTAGGCGGTGACCAGCAGGATAGGGGCGTCGAAGGTGGGCCGCAGATTGAACAGGCATTCCGGGCAGTCGGTGATCAGAATGTCCGGATTGAGGCCGAGCAGCCCGTCATCCACCGTGCGTTGTACATAATCCAAGCCCCAGCTGGGCAACAGCATGCCCAACAATTCGGCCAAGCCGCTGCTGGCGGTAGTAATCGCGACGACATTGCCACGCAACGATTCGACGGGCGTTGCAGGGGTGTGGCAGGGCAGCGGCAGCTCGGCGCAGAACTGGCTGCCGAAGCCTGTCTCGGAGCTGATCGTCAACCGGCCCTGCATGGCTTCGCAGAGGTTGTAGGTCAATGCCAGTCCCAGCCCGGTGCCGCCAAATTGACGGGTAATGCCGGCTCCGGCCTGGGTGAACGGCTGCAGGATGCGAGCCTGGGCTTCCTGCGGAATGCCGATACCCGTGTCGCAGATTTCAATCCGCACGCCACCTTCGTAATGGCTCAAGCGCACGTCCACCCGGCCGAACCGAGTGAACTTCAACGCGTTGGACAGCAGGTTGCTGACGATCTGGCGGACGCGGGTCGGGTCACCCAACACTTGCGCGGGAAACTGTGGTTCGATCAGGCACGCCAGCTCGACGCTCGGGGCGGCATTTTGGGAAAGCAGGTTGGCCGTGTCTTCGACCAGGGCGCCCAGGTCGAACGGGATGCGCTCGAGCTCCAATTGGCCCGCATCGAATTTAGACAGGTCGAGGATGTCGTTGAGCAATTCCACCAAGACCTTGCCCGAGTCATGGGCAATCGACAGCTGTTGCTGTTGTTCGGCCGTAAGTGGGCCGTCCAGGGACAGGGCAATCATCCCCAGCAGGCCGTTGAGTGGCGTGCGGATCTCGTGGCTCATGTTGGCCAGGAACGCCGAGCGCGCGTCGGCCATGTCCAGGGCGGTACGCCGGGCAACCTCGAGTTCCTCGTTGGACTGGCTGAGGCGGGCATTGATGGCCTTGAGTTCGGCGGTGCGCGCCGAAACAATGGTTTCCAGTTGCGCCAGGTAGTCGGTGAGGCGGTTTTCAGCCGTGCGCCGCTGCTGGATTTCGGTGGAGATGTTTTCGAACTGTTGGTTGGCGACTGAAACCAGTACGCCGATCTCGTCGTACTGGTGGCCGGAAGGACACTCCAGCGGGCTCTGTTCGCTGCTGCTGGGGTCTCGGCTGCTCAGCTCGCGGATGACCCGCACCAGCGGCTTGGTCAGCATGACGTAGAACAGCGCCAGCAACAGCCCGGTCAGGATCAGGCTGCGGGCGAAACCATTGAGCAAGGTGATTTCGGCCCGGCGCAGGAAGCGACTGCCGAACGAATAGGTATCGACGTCAAGTCGCAACACACCCAGGGATTCGCCGGGCAGATGATTCAAGTACAGCCGGTCCTCGAACTGGCGTTGGGCGCCGAACAGAAAGTCGCTGATGAACCGGTAGCTGCTTTGCAACTCGGGGCGTTTGACGCTTGCCAGGACGGTGTTGGTGTTATCGATCAGTTCGGCGCCGATGATGGCCGGCGAGCGCAGCAGGCCCAGGGCCAGCTCCTGGGCGAGTTCGGCATCGATGTTATAGGCAATGCGCGAGGCCGGGTTGTGGCTGATTTCCAGCAACGAGAGGATTTCCCGGTTGATCGATGCGTCTTCGCTGGCATAATCGATGCCGATCTGCACCAGGCTCAGCAAGGTGCCCAGCACGAAACCCACCAGGACGGTCAGTCGGGCCTGCTTGTACGACAGCCGTTGGGTGAACCTGATGTCCATTGAATGGTGAACCACTTACGTTTCCCTTCGCCGGTCAAGCATAGCTGATCATCTCTGAATGTCGGTGGTGGCCGGTGTGTAGTGTTTGAACAGACCCGCCATTGGCGTCGTCGTTTCGTCGCTGAAGCGTCATCATTACCGTGAACTTGTCCGAGGAGAAGACGTGGACGCCCGATTGAATGCTTTTCTTGAGCGCGCCGATGCGGTGCTGGCCCGTATCGAGCCCCTGTTGCCCGCTCCACGACCCGCCATCGACTGGTCCCGGACTTTGGCTGCCCGCTGGCAACGCGACGGGCGCAGCGGTTTCCTGCTGCCGCTTGAAGTCAGTCTCGATATTCGTTTGTCGGACCTGATCGGCGTGGATCGCCAGGTGGAGCAGTTGGGCCGCAACACCCAACAGTTCATCGATGGCATGCCGGCTAACCATGCGTTGCTCTGGGGTTCGCGTGGCACCGGCAAATCGTCGCTGGTGCGCGCCTTGCTGGCCGAACATGCCGGGCATGGCCTGCGCTTGATCGAGATCGAGCGTGATCACCTGGCCGATCTGCCCCGGGTGGTCGAGCAGGTGGCGAAACTGCCGCAGCGCTTCGTGTTGTTCTGCGATGACCTGTCGTTCGAATCCGGCGAGGGCGACTACCGCGTGCTCAAGAGCGTGCTTGACGGTTCCCTCGAGCAGGCGCCGGACAATGTGCTGCTGTATGCCACTTCGAACCGCCGCCATCTGGTCCCCGAAAAGGAAAGCGACAACGAGAACTGGAAGCGCGTCGACGGCGAGCTTCACCCCAGCGAAGCCGTGGAAGACAAGATCGCCTTGTCCGACCGTTTCGGGTTGTGGTTGTCGTTCTATCCGTTTACCCAGGAACATTTTCTCGACGTGGTGGAGCATTGGATCGGTGTGCTGGCCGCGAAGGCCGGGCTGGCCTGGCAACGTGACGAAGCGCTGGATATACAGGCGGTGCGCTGGGCGACCGGACGCGGCAACCGCAACGGACGTTGCGCCTATCAGTTTGCCCGCTATTGGGTGGGCCTCAAACTTCTGGAGCACAAGGCATGATCGATTTGATGAGCACCGGGCAAGGCCTCGAAGGCTACGGGCTGCTATCGGCACAATTGCAATCGCTGCTGGCGGATGAGCGGGACCTCATTGCCAATGCTGCGCAATTCTCGGCGTTCCTGTTCAGTCAGCTGGACGATCTGAATTGGGCTGGTTTTTACCTCAATCGTAATGACGAATTGGTACTGGGCCCGTTCCAGGGCCAGATTGCCTGCGTGCGGATCCCGTTTGGCCGTGGCGTGTGCGGTACTGCCGCGGCGACCCGCCAGACCCAGCGCGTTGAAGATGTTCATGCATTCGCCGGGCACATCGCCTGCGACAGCGCATCGAACAGCGAGTTGGTGGTGCCGCTGGTCAAGGACGGGCGCCTGATCGGCGTGCTGGACCTGGACAGTCCGCAACTGGCGCGCTTTACCGAGCATGACCAGGCCGGCATTGAACAATTGGTCGCAATATTCCTGCGCTTGACCGATTGCTGATCACGTTTTCAATCCTGCCTTGGCCAACAGGCTGTCCGGGTCGATTTCATCGATCTGGCGCGGGTCGAGAAACGCCTCGGCGTAGTGCAGGTAGATCCGCTCGTCGATGAACAGCCCGAACAGCTCGGGATCGATATGGGCATCGCGGCACATCGTGGCCATGATGCCCAAGGCTTCACTCAGCTTCTTGGCTTTCTTGTAGGGCCGATCGGCGGCCGTCAGCGCTTCGAAAATATCGGCGATGGCCATCATTCGAGCCGGCAGGCTCATCTGCTCGCGCTTGAGTCGCTTGGGATAGCCGGTGCCGTCCATCTTCTCGTGGTGCCCCCCGGCGATTTCCGCGACATTTTCCAGGTGGCTGGGAAAGGGCAACTGGCTGAGCATCAGGATCGTCTGGACCATGTGATGGTTGATCATGTAGCGCTCCTCGCGAGTCAGCGTGCCGCGGGTAATGCTGAGGTTATAGAGTTCGCCGCGGTTGTATTTCCAGGTCGGCACATCGAGTTGGAAACCCCACGGATTGTCGGCCGGAATTAGCTCGGCCGGATGCCGTTCGAACAGATGTTCGGGCTTGTCCGCCAGCAGCGGTTCAGCGACGGGCAGCGTCGGCGCCGGCTCGCGGGCCTGGCGCCGATTTTCCTCCCAGGACACGCCCAGGCGATCGTCCAGGGTTCGGGTCCAGGTGCGTTTGGCGATGCGTTGCAGGCGTTGCAAGTCGGTGTCCGCCATGGCTTCGGAGCCCAGGTTGCAGCGTGCAACGAAGGCGAAGTCATCATCGAGGGCGGCTAGCGCGGTGTCACGTCGTTGGGCCAGGAGAGAGGCTTCGCCACCGGTTGCCAGGGCCTGCCAATAGTCGACCCAGGCGTCGCGCTTGAGGACTTCGAAGCGGGTGCGAATTTCATGGATACGATCGTTCAAGGTTTCCAGCTTGGTGGCTTTGTCCACCACGTACTCAGGCGTGGTGACCTTGCCACAGTCATGCAACCAGGCTGCGATGTGCAGCGCCTCCCATTCATCTTCCGTCGGCTTGTAGCCTTCGAACGCCGGTGCCTGGCTGGCGGCAGCCGCCTGGGCGAGCATGAGCGTGAGGGCCGGTACTCGCTGGCAGTGGCCGCCGGTGTAGGGGCTTTTGGCATCGATCGCGCCGGCGAGCAATTGGATGAACGAGTCCAGCAATTGCTTTTGCCTGGCTTGCAGGCGCTGGCTTTCGATGCTCACCGTCGCGGTGCCCGAGACCGCCTGCAAGAAAGCGATGCGGTCTGGCTGGAGCTTTTCCAGGTCGGCTTCGGTGCCGGTGTCAGCGATCAATAGCACTAACGCGCCGACGGTTTCCTGATGACGGTTGCACAGGCGTATGCCGATCAAGTGCACGCGGGGGGCGTCCAGTGCCAACAGAACGCTACGCAAATCGGCGGCCTGCTCGAAGCCCAAGGAAGAGACCAGGGTTTGCGCGGCGCCCAGTTCCCGGAACCACTGCGGGCTGTCCGAGGCATTCAATGCATAACCTTGTAGCGCGAAGGCCTGGAGATCCTGAGGCGTTTCATTGATGACCAGTCCATACGGCTTGATCTGCTCGCCGTCGTTTTCGCGCAGGTAGATCAGGCCGGCCTGGGCCTGGGCGATTTTCACGGTCTCGAACAGCACCCGCTCCAGCAGTGGGGCGAAACGGGTTTCAGCGCGCAGGCTGGCGGTGATCTCGAAAAAACTCGCCAGGGTTTCTTTCATGCGGGCCATCGAAACGCTCAGTTGATCCACCTCCAGCACAGGGGAGCGACGGGACACCGGGTAACTGAAATTGAAGCTGCGGATGGCGTCGGCCTCCCTTACCAACCCACGCAACGGCTTGACCAGAATTCGCGATGTCAGCCAGCCCAAAGGCAGGCACAACAGTAAGGTGGCAAGGGTGATCAGCGCGCCTTGCCAGCGCAGTCGATAGGCATCGGCCAGCAACTCGTCTTCCGGCACCAGCAGAGCCAGTTGCAGCCCCTCTGGCCCACCCTCCTGCATGTGGCTGCGGGAGACGATCCACTGGCGCCCGGCCGCCTCCAGGCGTGGCATGTCACTGTCATTGTCGAGCGCGGCGGCGATGGCCGGGTGCAAGTCACGCGCCTTGATCAGGTGGGCCGACTGGGTGTCAGTGACCAGTCGCTCGCTGTCGGGGTAGCCCACGGCGTTGCCTTGAGGGTCGATCAGGGCGATCTCGGTGCCGGTCGTTACCTTGTGCTTGGCCAGCGTCTGGGACAACGCGGCCAGGGTGAGGTCCGCGCCGATGACCGCTCGCTCGCCGCTGCGTCGGGCGAGGGTCGTGCCGATATTACGGCTGGAAAAAAACACGTAGGGTTCGGTGGTGATCTGCTCCGTGGCGTCCATTGCGCTGCGAAACCAGCCCCGGCTGCGCGGATCATAGTCTTCACCGAGGTGATCCTGGCGGCCGATCAGCGTCAGCGCCTGGTCATAAAACAGCGACTGGGAGTGAACCGAACCTGCGTCGCCTGCGCGCTCGACGGTCCACACCTCGTAGAGCGCGTCGGCTGGAGCCTTCAAGGCGTTTTTAGAGGTTTCGGTGCGCAAGGATCGAACCATCAGGAAATTGCCGTCGCGATCGCCCAGATAGAGCGATGCGAGGTTCGGATTGTCCCGCAGAGCCTGGCTGAAAGGGCCGAGCAGGGCCAGTCGTTGCGACATCTGGGGCATGCGTGTTGCTGGATAATCGGCCAGCAGGCCGAGCAAATGGCGGATCGGTTCGTAAGTGTCGTACAGGTCCAGGCGCACAGTCTGTTCGATTCGATTGAACAGCTTTTCACTGCTGGACAGGATGATTTGGGTGGTCTGTCGATAATTGAAGACCCCCAATACCACGCCGGTCAGCAGCAGGAGCAGCGTGAACATCACGCTGATATGGACGTGCAGGGGAAACCTGCGTTTTTCTGGACGCGGTGCGCTGGGCATTTCCGTCACTCCAAGTGTTGGGGGAAATCGCCCCCTGCTACGCACTGCTGAGCGAACAGCATAGTAAACACTGGATTATTTTGCCTTGGCGATCGCTGTTTCCAGGCTGCGCCCCAGTTCAATCATCGCCTGGCTCAGCGCGTTGATGTAGCCATTGATTCGTTCGGGGGGCAGTGCTTGATGGCAGGCCTGTTCCAACGCGTCGCACAGTTGAATCAGCGCAGTGGCCTGCACGATGCGGGCGACACCTTTTATCTTGTGCGCCGTCTCGGTAATCGCCTGCCGGTTTGCGCCGCGGGCGACGTCAAGCAGTTCCTGGCGGTCAGCGCGGTTGCTGCTGAGAAGTTCCGCCAGCAGGCGGTGGGTGGAGACCGGGTCGCCGCCGGTCAGCGTGTGCAGGCTTTGCAAGTTGAAAGCTCGGGAAGCATTGATGGGTTTGATGGCGTTCATCCATTGATTAAGTGCGCTCAGGCTGATCGGCTTGAACAGGCAGTCGTCCATGCCGGCATCCTTGCATCGCTGTTTTTCCTCGGGCTGCGCGTTGGCGGTAAATCCCAGGATGGTACAAGGCGGCTGTTGCTGTTCGGCCTCGTGTCGGCGAACCGCCCGGGCAAGTTCGTAGCCGCTCATGATGGGCATGTTGCAGTCGGCGATGATCAGGTCGAAATCCCCGTCAAGCCAAGCCTTGAGACCTTGCTCGCCGTCGTGGCTGACATGGTGGGGATGACCCAGATAATTCAGCTGCTGGGACATCAGCAGACGATTGGCCGGATGGTCGTCCACGACCAAGACGTTCAGTGTGCACGTCGCTGTTTCAGTCACAGGCGTAACCGGAACGCTGGCTTCTGCCTTCGGCAGGATGGTCAGCGGCAAGGCAATCCGCACTTGGGTTCCAAGGCCCGGCTGGCTGTTCATGTGCAGTTCTCCACCCATGGCCTCGCACAAGTGACGGCTGATTACCAGGCCAAGCCCCGCCCCCTTGCGGGCCATCCGGCTGCCGTTATCGGCTTGGGCAAACGGCTCGAACAGACGTCCGAGGTCTGCCGGACTGATACCGATGCCGCTGTCGCTGACTTCCATCTGCATTTGCAGCGTCTTGTCCCGGGCGGCCTGGGACAGCTTCACGCTGACCTTCACTTCGCCTTGCTCGGTAAATTTCAAGGCGTTGCTGACCAGGTTTGAAAGCACCTGCTTGAAGCGCAGCGGGTCCATTCGCACGTCCGGGTTGATTCCGGCAGGCTCGAATTGCAGGGACAATCCAACGTTCTTTTGCCGGGCCAACCCTTCGAAAACCCGCATGACCGATTGCACCAGGGCCTTCAGGTCAACTCGTTCGGGCGCCAGGCTCAGATGGCCTGTTTCGATGCGTGCGATGTCGAGGATATCGCCTATCAGCTCCAACATGCCGGACGCCGACTCGTACGCGACCTCAATCGCCGAGCGGTCAATGTGACCCTTGTCGGCGTGTTTCAGGGCCAGTTCAAGCATGCCGATCACTGCGTTCATGGGCGTACGGATTTCATGGCTCATGGTCGCGAGAAAGGTGCTCTTGGCCCGATTGGCGTCGTCGGCCTGTTCTTTGGCTGCGCGCAGTTGCTCGACGAGCTGGCGCCGTTCGCTGATATCAATCCAGCCGCCGATGATCCCTTGCACCTGTGCCGCAGAGTTACGGTACGGAAGGATCCAGTGATAGATCGTCAGCTTCCGGTTGCCGATGTGCAGTGGCCGGTCGGTGATCAGCGCGGTGCCCTCAGCCATGACGCGTTGATAGTCCGCCTGGTATTCCCGGGCCTCGAAAGCATTGCTCATGGCACCGGGCATGATGTTCTTGCCGATGACTTCCTCACGCTTCGCGTTGAACGTTTCCAGGTAACTGTCGTTGCAGCTTTGCAGCACTCCATCGCGGTCTCGCACATAGATCGGATGGGGGGTGCCGTTGAGCAGGGCGTGCATGAACTCGAGTTGGTCATTGAGCGCCAGTTCTGCCCGCTGGCGTTGCCTGATCTGTCGCTGCATGTAGGCATTCCATGCCAGCGAAAGCAGCAGTAGCAGGCCCGCGCCCGCAACGACCTGGAGAAACACGCGATTGTAGGTACGCCAGGTACTTTCCGATGCCGAGATGTAGCCGCGCCAGCGGTTGTTGATCACGCCCAGTTCGTCGGGATCGATGCTGGTCAAGGCCTTGTCAAGAATGGAGCTCAGCTCCGTGGCGGTTCTTGCGGTGGCCAGCGAGAACATGGCCTGCTGAGTCCCCACGGTGCTGCTGATTTGCAACTTGTCTTTGAGCGAGTGGGACGAGATGAAATAGTTGGCCATGACCAGCGAGTTCACGCCACCGTCGGCCTGGCCTTGGGCGATCATTTCAGCGGCGTGCAAGGAGCCGACGGTTTCGATTATTTTGATGCTCGGGTACTGGTTGCGTAGAAACTCTATGATCGGATTGCTTTTGGCGATTGCCAGGCTTTTGTCCCCGAACTGGTCGAGGGTGGTGGGTGTATCGGAGTGTTTACGGGTCAGCAGAACGAATGAGCTATCGAGGTAAGGGCGGCTTAACTTCATCTGTTGTTGCCGCTCGCTGCTGGGTAAAAGTGCCGCAATCACGTCGGCGTGACCTTCCAGGACCGCCGCAATCATGTCGTCGTCGTTCTGGTGACGTTGGACGTCCAGGCGTATGCCGGTACGCAACCGGATCAGCTCTAGCAGGTCGGCACTGATCCCGCGAAAATCGCCGTCCGAATCAAAGAAAGTGAACGGGGCCGCGGTTTCGTTCACCGCCACTCGAACCACCGGATGCCTTGCCAGCCAGCGCTCTTCCCGGTCGGTCAGTTGTATCTTGTGCTCTGTGAGGTACAGGTCGCTGCCGGCACTCCAACGCTTGGCGATAGCCGCTTGCTCGGCGATGGAGATCTGGTTCAGCGTGGCGTTTATGACTTCCAGCAACCGGGTATCGTTGCGTCGCACCGCGAAACCGAATCCGTAGGATTCATGTTTGCCAAAACTGGCCATGCGGATGTTGCTCAAGTAACCCTTGCTGATCATGTAGTGGGTGGAAATGGTATCGCCGAGAAACACATCGGCTTGGCCGAAGGCGACGGCGTTAATAGCGTTCTGGTAGGAGGGGTACGTGGTGATAAGCGCCTTGGGGTACAGTTTTTCGATGTCACGGGGCGGCAGGTAGTGGTAGACCATGCTCAGCCGCAGCCCGTCCAGATTATCGGTCAGGGGGCGGTTTTCATTCGTCCGGGTGACCAGGACAGGTTGATCCACGGCATAGGGAGCCGATAGAACGATGCCCGGATCCTGGGCTTCGAAGCCGTTGGCGGTGCCGAGCAGGTCTATTTGCCCGGTCTTGAGCGCGGTAATGGCTGCTTCGCGGGAATCGAAGCGCAGGACTTTCATCGGCAGGCCGCTGGCCTTGGCGATGACTCCGGCATAATCGGCGGTCATGCCTTCGTAATCACAACCGCTGCCGGAAAGATCGAAGGGCGGATAATCCGGCGCAGAGGTCCCCAGGACCAGTTCCTGACGACTTTGCAGCCAGGCACGGTGGGTATCATCAAGCTTGATCTCGAGATGATCGGTGCTCGCACGGCTCAGCAGGGCATAGTGCTCAGGCACATTTGGCGCAGCCACGAGAAACACCGCATAAAGCCCTGAACTTAACAGCAGCAGGTACTTGCTTATGCATTTGAGCATCCTGTTATTTCTCACACCAATGCGTTGCGCTTTGCCATTTCGATCAAATCCACCAGCGACTTCACTTTGAGTTTCTGCATCAGCCGTTTTTTATAGGTGCTGACCGTTTTATTACTTAGGAACATGCCTTTGGCTATTTCCTTGTTGGTGCGTCCCTGGGCAAAAAGTTGCAATACCATCAACTCTCGGTCGTTGACGCTTTTGAAAAGATCCAGCTCGACACTGCGCGGATCATCGTCACGTACGGGGGTGAGCGCTTGACTGGGAAAGTAGTTGTAACCGGACAGTACGGCTTTGATTGCGCTGACAAGTTCACTGAGGTCTTCTTGCTTGCAAACATAACCGGATGCGCCGGACTGCATGCATCGAATACCGAAAAGTGTGGGGGATTGTGCTGTCAGCACCAGCGTCTTGAGCGCAGTGCCCATGGCATTGAAGCGAGACAGTATTTCCAGTCCGTCAAGTTTGGGGATGCTGATGTCCAAGATGACCAGGTCCGGCATGCACTCACGCACCATTTGCATCGCGTCGACGCCATTGTCGGTTTCCCCTACGACTTTATAGCCTTCGTGCTCGAGGAGCATTCGAACGGCGAGGCGGATGACCGGATGATCGTCAACAATGAAAACGGAGTTCATGAATAAGTCCCCTACGAGCCTAATAAAGCGCGCACCTTAGCCCAGTTAAGGTCAAGTCGCGCGAGGAGACAGGCATGCATGATCAATTTCAGAAGTTTCCTACAAAAAAAGAGGCGAGGTACCACGATGTATTTAGTTGGTCGGTAGGCAAATGGCGTGAGGAGGGGATGCTATATGTTCAGTTGTGGGTGGGTTTAGTTCTAATAATTAATCAGGTCGTTAATAAACGGCTATCGTCATCTATTGACAGGCGCAGACCAGCAACCGACCCCGTTCGCTCAGGAGGCGGTTGCTGAAAGAGGTTGCCTCATTGACGCGTGCGACCGGTCATTTCCTGGGCCATTTCGCTGGCATAGCTGTCGGTCATGCCGGCGATAAAATCGATCATCCGCAGGAATGCGTTGTGCAGCGAGCCGTCAGGATCGGGTGCGTTATTGCCGAGAAGGTCGAGGATGCGACGGTTCTTGAACGAAGGGGTACGGCCGCCGTGTTGTTCCAGCGCAGCTCCGCAGAATCCATTGAGCAAGATCTCCAGCGTGGTGTAGGCGCCGATTTCATTCAGGGTTTTTCGCTTGTCCTGGAATATCTTCTTGCGGGCCATGTCCTTGGCGTTCAGTACGCAGCGCTTGGCTGGACCGTGCATGTGCTCCACCAGGTCTCCCTGCAGCGTGCCCGCCAGCAAGGCGTCCTGCTGCTCGACGAATGCCCGGGCGGCGGCGTTGGTGAGGTGTTCGATGGCCTTGCCACGCAGGATCGCCAGTTTTCTGCGCCGCGAATCCTGCGGCCCGAGCTGGCGATAGGTTTCCGGCAAGTCGTCTCCGACCAGGTCCAGGAGTAGCGATTCAACCTGCGGGTATTCCAGCAGGTCCATCTCGACGCCATCCTCCAGATCGATCAGGGCATAGCAGATGTCATCGGCCGCTTCCATCAGGTAGACCAGCGGATGCCTTGCCCAGCGCTGGTCCTCGAGTTGCGGCAGGCCGAGCTTATGGGCAATCTGCTCCAGCAGTGGCAGCTCACTCTGGTAACAGCCGAACTTGTGTTTCTTGTAGCCCAGGGAGTCCGCGTGACGAGCGGTCCACGGGTATTTCAGGTAGGTACCCAGGGTCGCGTAGGTCAGCCGTGTGCCACCGTCGAACTGATGATATTCGAGCTGAGTGAGTACCCGGAACCCCTGGGCATTGCCTTCGAAATTAAGGAAGTCGTTGCGCTCGGCATCGCTCATGGCGTCAAGCCAACCGCGTCCCGCCGCTTGTTGAAACCAGTAGCGGATCGCGTCCTCGCCGGAATGGCCGAACGGCGGGTTCCCGATGTCATGGGCCAGGCAAGCCGATTGGACCACCATGCCCAGGTCACTTGGCTCGCACCAGTCGGGCAGGGCGCTGCGGATGGTTTCCCCGACGCGCATGCCCAGGGACCGTCCGACGCAACTGACTTCCAGCGAATGGGTCAAGCGTGTGTGGATATGGTCGTTGCTGGACACCGGGTGCACTTGCGTCTTGCGACCAAGGCGACGGAAGGCTCCAGAGAAGATGATGCGGTCGTGGTCTTTGTGAAATGGGCTGCGGCCCAGTTCTTCCGGGCTGTGCAGCGGTTTTCCCAAGCGTTCGCGAGTCAGCAGGGTGTGCCAATCCAAGGCCGGTGCTCCGTTTGATGAGTCGATGCCTTAGCTTCCCGGTTCGAGCGGTGTCCCGCAAGGCCCCAGAGCCTCGATCAGTTGTGCCCGGGTGTTGCGTCCACCGCCGGATCGGGTCATTACCGGCTTGAAGGCGTCAGGGTTTGCGCGCGCTCTTCGCCAGCTTGATCAGGGGAAGCACTGCCGTTGCCAGCCGGACCAGGCGCGACAAGCCGCCAGAACGCCCGCTTCGGGTTCGCTTGCCTCCAAGGAAGCCGAGCAAGGAAACCGCGGCTACGCCCCAAAGGGACGCGTGCTTGAGGCCGAAGCCCTCATGCCAACTTTTCGTGAAGCCGCGTACCCGTTGCAGCGGATGCAGCAGTTGGCGCGTTTCCTGGCGAATTTCCTGGCGATGCATTTCCATGCGCAGGCGCACCAGCGCCTTGCGCATTTCCTGTCGGGTACGGGCTTGGGGAATATCAGGCAGACTCATGGCAACAGGCGCTCCCGGTCGTTGGCCAATTCTTCCAGGGTGGCATGGAAAGGGGACGACTCATCGTAGATTGCTGCCTTGAGTCGAAGCCCACAGAACAACGCCGCCAACAGATAGAACAGGCACAGGCCGATAATCCCCGCCAGGCGATAGGTGTCCCATACCAGGATCAGCACCAGCGCCGACAGCCCAACCAACAGCAGCAAACCAAAAACCAGTGCAAGACCTGCAAACAACAGCAGGCTGACGGTACGCGCCTTCTGTTCCTGCAATTCAATGCCGAACAATTCGACATGGCTGTGCAGCAACCCGAGGAATGCCGCGCCCAGGCGACGCGCTGTGGGTCTTGTGCCCGATTCGGGCGAGCCGGATTCGTCGATGCCCATCATCAGCGCCGAGTCGCCAGCAGTCCGATCAAGAAGCCCACGCCCGCCGCGATGCCGACCGATTGCCAAGGATTGGCCTGTACGTATTCTTCGGTGGCGATGACCGCCGCCTGGCCGCGCTCACGCACAGAGTCTTCGGTCAACTTGAGAGTGTCGCGGGCACGCAACAGGGTTTCGTGGATCTGGCTGCGCAATTCGTCAGCCTGATCGCCCGCCAAGGTCGCGGTGTGATCGAGCAATCGTTCAGTGTCCTGGACCAGCGTCTGGAAATCTTCCATCAGGGTTTCTTGAGCAGTCTTTGCCTGGGTTCTGGCCATGGGTGCATCTCCGTAAGTGACGTCTGAAGCGTTCGAGTATGAGCCTTGCCGGAAGGTTCAGTGAAACTGAGTGGTACATCTTTTGCTCTGGATTTTGCGATGTACTGGTGCATCCACCCGCGCCAGTGCGCTGAAGCTGGGCGAAAGCCTCTGGAAACCTTAACTCAAATAATCAAAACCCGTGAAGCACCTCGACGCGGTTGCATCGAGCTACCGGATTTGCGCACCAAAGCGGTTCGTCTGCCTGTGGTAAATCGACGAGCCGTTTCAATTTGGTGCGCTGGTGGCTAGAGCGAACCGCTTTGGTGCTTTTCAATTTCTTCAGGCCTGCCCATACCATGGAAAATATGCAAAGCGCTGTGGACAGTCTCGTCCATAGTTCCAACACGCTGTTCATCCTGCTCGGCGCGGTCATGGTTCTGGCCATGCACGCCGGTTTCGCGTTTCTGGAGGTAGGAACCGTACGACAGAAGAACCAGGTCAACGCCTTGTCGAAAATCCTTAGTGATTTTGCCGTGTCGACCCTCGCCTATTTTTTCATAGGCTATTGGATCTCTTACGGCGTGACCTTCCTGCAACCTGCGGCGGTACTCAGCGCCGACCATGGTTACAGCCTGGTGAAGTTCTTCTTCCTGTTGACGTTCGCTGCCGCGATCCCGGCGATCATCTCCGGAGGAATTGCCGAGCGCGCGCGGTTCGTACCGCAGTTATGCGCGACGGTGCTTATCGTGGCGTTCATCTATCCGTTTTTCGAAGGGATTGTCTGGAACGGTAATTTTGGCCTGCAGGCCTGGCTTCAGGCGCGTTTCGGTGCCGGGTTCCATGATTTTGCCGGCTCCGTAGTGGTCCATGCGATGGGCGGCTGGCTGGCGCTGGCGGCGGTACTTTTGCTTGGCCCGCGTAATGGTCGCTACCGGGAAGGGCGCCTGGTGGCGTTCGCGCCATCAAGTATCCCGTTTCTGGCGTTGGGTTCGTGGATCCTCATCGTTGGCTGGTTCGGCTTCAACGTCATGAGTGCCCAGACCTTGCCAGGCGTGAGTGGGTTGGTGGCAGTCAATTCGCTGATGGCGATGGTCGGAGGAACCGTGGCGGCGTTGATTGTCGGTCGCAACGACCCGGGCTTCCTGCACAACGGTCCGCTGGCCGGTTTGGTGGCGGTCTGCGCCGGTTCCGACCTGATGCATCCGGTCGGCGCACTGGCGACCGGCGCCATCGCCGGTGCTTTGTTCGTCTGGTGTTTCACCGCAGCCCAGGGCAAGTGGAAAATCGACGACGTCCTCGGTGTATGGCCCCTTCACGGGCTATGCGGTGTCTGGGGCGGAATCGCCTGCGGTATTTTTGGCCAGGACGCCTTGGGCGGCTTGGGGGGGGTCAGCCTCACCAGCCAATTGGTTGGCACGGCGCTTGGCGTGATCATCGCCCTGGTGGGCGGGTTTGTGGTTTACGGTGCGATCAAGGCAGTACTGGGCTTGCGGCTGACGCAGGAAGAAGAGTACTACGGCGCCGACCTGTCGATTCACAAGATTGGAGCGGTCAGCCAGGACTGAACATTGCGCTACGGTTCCTTGTCCTGATTGCCTGGGTAGAACCCGTGGAGCAGGCCATAGCGCTCGTGTCGGACTTGATCCACATGATGCCGGACCCGCTGCTCCGGCAGCCCAAGCATGATCAGCGCGTGAGAAGCCAGCATCAGGCTCGACTCCAGCAACTCCGGGACCACTTCGGTGGCCCCGGCAGCTTGCAACTCGGCCAGTTGGCTGTCGTCCCGGGTACGCACCAGGATCGGCACCTGCTGATTGACCCGCCGGGCCTCCTTGAGCACGGTCATTGCAATGTCCGTCTTGTCTACCGCGATGACCAGCAATCTTGCGCGACCCAGCCCGACGGCGGCGAGCAGGTCTGCCCGGCGTGAGTCGCCATAGTGCACGCATTTCTCGCCGACCGAGGCTTCGCGGATGATGACCGGGTCGTCATCCAGGGCAACGAACCCCAGCCCCTCCCGGCGTAGAAAACGCCCGATCGACTGTCCTACGCGACCATACCCGCAAATGACCACATGACCTGACAAGCCTGCGTTGAGCTCGCTGATCTGGTCCAGCTGCGCTTCTTCGTTGGGCTTGCGATGGAGCCGGGCGGCTATGGCTGGCGCGGCGCGCAGCAATAGCGGCGTCAGCAGCATCGAGCAGAACGTGGCGGCCAGCAACAGCCCGCCGATGTCGGCGGGCATGAGGCGGTTCTGTTGCATCAGTGCCATGAGGGCGAAACAGAATTCGCCGCCCTGGGCCAGGGCCAAGCCGCTGCGCCAGGCGGTTTCGCCATCGCTGCCGCGCCACTTCACCAGCGCGGCGACCACGCCGCCCTTGATGATCATCAATCCCAGCGTCAGCCCCAGGATCAGCGGGCCATCCTCGACGAACAGTTGCAAGTCGATCAGCATGCCGATGCTAACGAAGAACAGTCCCAGCAGGATATCGCGGAATGGCCGTATATCGGCCTCGATCTGATGCCGATAGTGGCTTTCGCCAAGCAACATGCCAGCGAGGAATGCCCCGAGGGCCGGCGACAGGCCAAGCAGGTGAGTAAGCCATGCGGTCAGCAGCACGATCACCAGGGCCAGCAACACAAAAAGCTCGGCGGACCGGGACGCCGCTACTTCGTGGAACAGCCGTGGCAGCAGCAAGCGGCTGGCCAACAGCAAGCCGCCGAACAGCACCAGGGTCTTGCCCAGCGTCAGGGGCAGCGCCCAATACCAGGCGTGCTCGCTGCTGCCGGCAAACACCGGCACCAGGGTCAGGAGCAGTACCGCGACGACGTCCTGGAACAGCAGCACGCCGATGGCATTCTGGCCGTGACTGGTGAAAATCTCCCCCAGGCTGGTCAGCTCCTTGCTGACGATGGCGGTGGAGGACAAGGCCAGCCCGGCGCCGAGCAACAGTGCCGCCATCGCCGGAGCGCCGCAGCCCACCAGCAGGGCGCCCAGCAGCGCTCCCGAACCCACCACCTGCAAGCTGCCGAGTCCGAACACCACCCGGCGCAATTCGAGCATCTTCGAGAGCGAAAATTCCAGGCCCAGCGAGAACAGCAGGAAGACCACGCCGAGTTCGGCAAGGTCCGGCAGTTCCTCGCTGTCGTTCACCCAGTCCAGCGCGGTCGGGCCGACGGCCAATCCGACGCAGAGATAGCCAAGCACGGGTGGCAGGCGCAGTCGCCGGAACAGGGCGATGACCACCAGGGACGAGGCGAGGATGATCAGCAGGTTGGCAAACAAGGGATACTCCGTTTCAGGTCTGACACTCAGCGTAGAAGAGAAATGAACCGAGCATCGTCGAAAATACGTTTGTGCTCAATGATTTGCGTCAGCGCTTTACCGAAAAATTCTGAATCGCGGCACCCGCCTCGACGGCTTCCCAAGGCAGGCCTAGAATGGCCTTCTATCTTTTTTGGGTCTACCTGCCATGCCGCCTGAATGCCAGTTATTCGGCACCCTGGGATGCCATTTGTGTGAAGTTGCCGAGAACGTGCTGATGCCCTTCGTCGAACATGGCCTGTTGGTGGAGCTCGTGGATATCGCCGAAAGCGAGGCCCTGACCGAGACCTACGGTTTGCGCATTCCGGTATTACGCAGAGTCGACACGGGGGCTGAGTTGGATTGGCCCTTCGATGATCCCGACCGGGTTGCCACCTTCCTGGGTTGATACCTTCCATCCTTTGAGTCACACGCCGCCATTGGCGAAATAAGATTCTTCGGTTACTGTATGCCCATACAGCTATCCGGAGTGCGTGCCTTGGTCAATGTCGAGCAATTGAAAAACAGCGTGAACAGGATGTCCGCGGACGTTGTGCGTGAGGCGGTCCTGGAGTTGCGCCTGGATGGTCTGGTGACCGAAGGGAAAACGCCCTTCAATAAACTGCATTTCAACACCTGTTTCGCCGAGATCGAAGCATTGTTCCAGCGCGCCGGTTATCACAAGCAACTGGATGTGGTGGGTTACCAGGGGTTGTTATATGCATTGTACGACCCAGGGCGTTGGGAGGCGGTCGAGGTGCTGCGCTGGTTGAAAGAGTTCACCGAAGCAGCAGCGAGACCGACGCCAATCCGCGCATGAGCCAATCATTGCTGGGCTGGTTTGCGTGACTATCGGATAATGCCAGCCCCGTAAAAGGTTGAAGAGTCCTTAATGTCTGGTTCATCGTTTTCCGCGGCTCACCATCAGGCGAGCACGCTGTATTTGCCGCCCGGCGCCTGGCAGACAGTGCTCGATTGTCTCTGCGAGCATTTCAGCGCGATCAGCCGCGAGCAATGGCTGGATCGGATCGCCCGTGGACGGGTATTGGACGAAGAGGGCAGGTCGATTCGTGCCGATTTGCCTTACCGTGAAGGTCTGCGCATCCATTACTTTCGGGAAGTCCTCGACGAAAGGCCGATCCCGGTAGTGGAGTCGATTCTCCATGCTGACGAACACTTGGTGGTGGCTGACAAACCGCATTTCCTGCCTGTCACTCCAGCGGGGGAGTACGTTGAGCAGACGTTGTTGCGGCGATTGATTCGTCGGCTGGACAATCCCCATCTGGTTCCCTTGCACCGCATCGATCGCCACACGGCCGGGCTGGTGCTGTTTTCAGCCAATCCGCTGACCCGTTCAGCTTATCAATCGTTGTTTCCGACGCGACGGATCGAAAAACACTACCAAGCCATTGCCCCCGCATTGCCTGGATTGGCTTTTCCGCGCGTGCACAAGAGCCGGATGATCAACGGGGAGCCGTTCTTTCGGATGCAAGAAGGGCCGGGCGAGCCCAATACCGAAACGGCCATTGAAGTGCTTGAAAGCAATGGCGACCTGTGGCGCTACGGCCTGTATCCGGTGACCGGCAAGAAACATCAGTTACGGGTTCATATGAACGCGTTGGGGGCGGGCATCTGCAACGATCCCTTCTACCCCGATGTGGTTCGAGATGCCGAGGATGATTATTCCAATCCACTCAAGTTGCTCGCGCGGGGGTTGCGTTTCATCGATCCGATCACGGGTATGGAGCGCGCCTTTGAAAGCGCGATAACGCTGCGTTGGTAATGACGCCGCTTTCGGACAGGCAACAAAAAGCCCGCAATAGTGCGGGCTTTTCTTCATCTGTTGTGACGTCGAAGATTACAGGTCTTTAACGGTACGAACCTGATCCTTGTTCACGCGAGTCTGCTTGCCATCCAGTTGCTCGAATTCGTAGAAGCCGCTGTCTTCATCGTAATGTGGCGTGTCGACGGCCTGGATTTCGCGACCGTCATTCAAGGTAATCACTGTTGGCGATGCACACCCGGCGAGAGTGGCGAGGCCCAGCGCGAGCATGAAAGTAGCGAGGGTCCGTTGAGTCATGGTGTTTCTCCGAAATGAATTCTTCAAGTTACTGACCTTCAGACGTATACATCGCGAGCAAGTTCCTGGCTAGTGTCAATCTGACACGCCTGCGTGATGGGCGAGTAGCTCCGGTGTATTGAGATTAGCCAGCCGGGGATCATTGGCTGGGCACTGCAAGGCCACGGCATGCAGCATGCGCATGATACGGCCTGGACTGCGTTCGCCTTCATGCCACGCCTGTTCAAACGTTGCTGCCAGCGCAACCGGGATGACGCACAGCAGCGGCTCCCAATGTTCGCCATGACGCACCATCAACGGCTTGTCGGGGTGTTGGCTTGCCGTCTCGCGCATGCTGCCGAGCAGGCTTGCGTCAATCTGCGGTACGTCGCACGGCAGAACCAGCAGATAAGGATGCCGCGCCACCCCGAGGCCCGCACGGATGCCTGCCAGTGGGCCGGGGAAATCCCCTTCCTCGTCATGCACCAGCTGATCTGCGTACAGGGCGTAACGTTCCGGGTTGCGGTTGCAGGAGATGATCAGGTCATCGCTCAAGGTCCGGGTCTGCCGATGAAGGTGGGCAATCAACGGTTCTCCGTGCCATTCCAGCAAACCCTTGTCTTGCCCGCCCATCCTTTGCCCGCGCCCGCCCGCCAGGAGCAGGACGGAACAGGGCGGCAGGGGATTGTTCGAGGTCATCGTGTGTCTCCGCACGGGCGAAAAAATCAGGCGCTGTGATATAACACCAGGCTGTTTCCTCTACAACTGGAAGAGCCTATGAAAGCCAAGGCTGATGTACCTTTCGTGCCGCTCAATGTCGCGGTACTGACTGTCAGTGATACCCGTACCCTGGAAACCGACACATCGGGGCAGGTCTTTGTCGACCGGCTCACGGAGGCAGGGCATAACCTCGCGGCGCGGGTGTTGCTAAAAGATGATCTGTACAAGATCCGCGCGCAAGTCGCCACCTGGATTGCCGACGAGGTAGTGCAGGTGGTGCTGATCACTGGTGGTACTGGCTTCACCGGTCGTGACAGCACTCCCGAGGCCGTTGCGTGCCTGTTGGACAAACAGGTCGACGGATTCGGCGAATTGTTCCGGCAGATATCCGTGGCGGACATTGGTACCTCTACGGTGCAATCTCGAGCACTGGCCGGCCTGGCCAACGGTACGCTGGTGTGTTGCCTGCCGGGTTCAACCAATGCGGTGCGCACCGGATGGGACGCAATCCTGGCTGAGCAATTGGATGCGCGGCATCGGCCGTGTAACTTCGTGGCTCATTTGAAACAGGCGGCTCCTTGTGAATCCCGTGGGTAAACCCGGCAAGACTGGGGCCTTGATGGCCGTCGAGGTCGCGCTGGAGCGGTTGCTGGAGATGGCGGCGTCTTCGCCGATCGTCCAGCGCGAGCGGGTGCCCCTGGCGCAGGCGGAGGGCCGGGTGCTGGCCGAGGATCTGGTGGCGACGCTCGATCTGCCGCCTTGGCCCAACAGCGCCATGGACGGCTACGCTTTGCGCCTGGCCGACTGGCAAGGCGAGGCGCTGGTGGTCAGTCAGCGGATTTTCGCCGGACAGGCTCCAGAACCCTTGGCTGCGGGAACTTGCGCGCGAATCTTCACGGGGGCGCCCGTTCCGGTCGGCGCCGATTGCGTCGAGATGCAGGAAAACGTCGTGGTCGAAGATGACCAGCGGGTATGGTTCACCCAGCCGCTGACGAGCGGGCAAAATATCCGCCCCCAGGGGCAGGAAACAACCGTCGGCGAACAGGTCCTGTGCGCTGGTACTCGCCTGGGTCCCATCGAACTGGGACTTGCGGCATCCTTGGGTTGCGCATCGCTGGAAGTGGTGCGCAAAGTGCGCGTTGCAGTCCTGTCCACGGGCGATGAACTGGTGGAACCTGGCCAGCCCCTGGGGCCGGGGCAGATCTACAACAGCAACCGCGTGCTGCTTTGCGGGTGGCTGCAGCGTCTGGGTTGCGAGGTCGTGGATGCAGGCATCCTGCCTGACGATTTGTCCGCTACCCGCCGGTGCCTGGCCGGGCTGGCAGATGTCGACCTGATCCTTTCCACGGGTGGGGTCTCGGTGGGTGAGGCCGACTTCCTCGGCATAGCGTTACGTGAAGAAGGTGAGCTGACGCTTTGGAAGCTCGCCATCAAGCCTGGGAAACCGCTGACATTCGGACATTTCCGTGGGATGCCGGTAATAGGTCTGCCCGGAAATCCCGCTTCTACGCTGGTGACTTTTGCACTGTTGGCTCGGCCATATCTACTGAGACGCCAAGGCGTTCAGTCTGTGGAACCGCTCAAGTTCAAGGTGCCCGCCGGTTTCGTCTGGCCGAAGGCGGGCAGTCGGAGAGAGTACTTGCGAGGCCGTATTGAAAATGGCCGCGCAGTTATTTACCGCAACCAGAGCTCGGGCGTCTTGCGAAGTGCAGCCTGGGCCGACGGGCTGGTCGAGGTCCTCGAAGAGCGAACGTTGGTCCAGGGCGATGAAGTCAGCTTTATTCCCTTGAGCGAAGTCTTGGGTTAGCTCTGATTCAACATGTTCAGGCCCGAGTAGGTACTCGGGCCTCTACTTGTAATCCTTAGCGCGACAGTAACGTCACCAGTTGGTCGAATCGGTTGTTCGCGACCCAGCCCAGCAATCCGATCACCACCGCCGCCGCACCGGCCAGATAGGCAAGTCGGTGTCGAACCGCCTTGACGTCGGTACGGATTTCATCCATGTCCCTTCGGATGTACTTGAGGTGGGTTTCCAGTTCAACGACGCGCGGTTCCAAATCAGTTCCTCCAGTAGGCTTACTGCAGCTTTTTCCTTCGTTTTGCCCATCGGCTCGTTCACCCCCGAAGGGTACGAACCGCCGGGGCGATACCTTGTATTCATGGCTATGCATGGGGCGTTTCTCCCCGGCAAACATGATTTTTCCCGCGATCAAGCGGACCTCTACGGGCCGTGGCATATCCGTCCATGGGCAACACATCCTTCTAAATGATCGATTTACCGCTTCAACGTAACCTGATGCCAAGGTGTCTCAATATGACTAGAGGGTCAATTGAACTGATTCGCCAAGACTTGTAAGAAAATTCCTTGAATAAGGAAATCCCTGAGTGAGGCCGTCCGGTCTTTTGTGACAGCGAAAGGCAAGTCGCGTGTTTTTTTTAAAAGATTGAACGAGTCCGGGCTTTTTCGGCTGCGCGGGCGGTCTCATTCCTGAACCTTTCCAATGACGGAGACAACGATGAGCAAAGGCAAGGCGCTATTGATCCTGCACGGCAAGCAGGCGCTCAACGAGGAGGTTCGCGCGGCAGTGATGCTAAAGCGCAAACAAGGCTGGGATCTGGCGGTTCGGCTGACTTGGGAAGCCGGCGATGCCCAGCGATGTGTCGAGGAAGCACTGGACGCCGGTTACACTCAACTGATCGCTGGTGGCGGCGACGGAACCTTGCGCGACATCGCCGAGGCCATCGCCCTGCAGGCGGGTGATGCCAGTCTGGTGTTGCTGCCGCTGGGCACTGCCAATGATTTTTCTCGGGCGGCGGGGATTCCGCTGGACCCGGAGCAGGCCCTGGATCTACTCGACGTTGCGCCCCGGGCGGTTGATCTGGGCGAGGTCGGTGGACGGATCTTCCTCAACATGGCCACCGGCGGTTTCGGCAGTCAGGTCACTGCGAATACTTCCGAGGACCTTAAAAAAGTCCTTGGCGGTGCCGCCTATCTGTTTACCGGCCTTTCACGATTCAGTGAGCTGAGTGCTGCCTATGGCGAGCTGCAGGGCCCCGGTTTTCATTGGCGTGGCGATCTGTTGGCGCTGGGTATAGGCAATGGTCGGCAGGCTGGAGGGGGGCATGTGCTGTGCCCTGAGGCGCTGGCCGACGATGGGTTGCTCGATATCAGCATCCTGCCCGCACCTCAAGAAGTAGTCAGTACCCTCAAGGATCTGTTGTCCGGCGGCCTGGGTATCGACAACATGTTCGTACGGGCGCGCTTGCCATGGGTGGAAATCAAGGTAGCCCAAGGTCTGGATATCAATCTGGATGGCGAACCCTTGGAGGTCGATGATCTGCGTTTCACAGTGCGGCCCAAGGCGTTGCGCGTGCACTTGCCATCGGATTCGCCTCTATTGGGGTCTTCGGGCCTGCTCAGTCGTCCAGGCTGATAATCTGCTCGCGTACCGCAAATAGCACCAACCCCGCGACATCATGGATTTGCAGGCGCTTCATGATCTGGGCTCGGTGGGTTTCCACGGTCTTGATGCTCAGGCTCAGGCCGTTGGCGATTTCCCGGGTGGATTTGCCGCGAACGATCAATCGCAGGATTTCCAACTGGCGAGCGGTCAGGTTATGGGTCTGGGCAGGATCGGGTTGGTGTTTTTGAACACGGGTCAATGCTTGGTTGATCACAGTATGGGCAATGGCCGGGCTGAGGTAGCGCTCGTTATTGCGCAGGGCATCCAGGGCGTGTTCCAGCTCGGTGGCAGTGGTGTCTTTGAGCAGATAACCATGGGCTCCGGATTCCAGCGCCTGCATGATCAGCGCGGGATCGGTGTGCATGGACAGGATCAACACCTTGCTGTTGGGACGCGCTTGCTTGAGTTGCTGCAAGGCTTGCAGGCCGCTGGTGTCTTTCATCGAAATATCCAGCAGAACGATATCCGGATCGAGCCGTTCCACCAGTTCCAATAGCTGTGCGCCGTCGTTGGCTTCGCCGATGACGGCGTAGCCAGGCAGATCCAGGACAAGGGCGCGCACCCCGGCCCGGATCAGCGAGTGGTCATCTACCAAAAGCAAATTACAAGTCAATGGAGAACCTTATTCTTGCTGGCCCGTTCCAGGGTGCGAGGCGCCCAGGGAATGCGAGCTTCGATATGCGTGCCTTTTCCGGCCTCGCTGGTAACCTTGAGGGTGCCGCCCAGTTGTGCGACCCGCTCGGCCATGCCGGCCATGCCGCGTTGCCCTTCGCGGGCGGGATGGGGGGCCGGGACGAATCCCTGGCCGTCATCGCTGATCAACAACGTCAGGCCTTCGGGCAGGCGTTGCAGGCGTACCAGGAGATTCGTCGCCTGGGCATGGCGCAGGATGTTGGTGACCGCTTCCTGGGTGATGCGAAAGGCGGCGACCGTCATTTCTTCCGGTATGCCGGCCATGCGCTGCTGACAGTCCAGGCTCCATTTCACCGGCGTATTGGCCAGCGTCTTGAGCAGGTGCGCGCGCAGGCTGGCTTCGAGTCCCAGGCTGGTCAGCTGTCTCGGGTTGAGGATGGCCGACACGTCCCGCACTTTATTCAGGGTTTCGTCCAGCGTCTCGCAGAGCACGGAGCATTGGCTTTGCAAATCTTCCGGCATGCGCCGTTTGAGCCATTCGCTTTGCAGCTTTGCCGCGGTCAGTAATTGCCCGATGTCGTCGTGCAGTTCGCGGCTGAGTCGATGGCGCTCGTTTTCCTGGACTTCGAGCAGCCGATCCGCCAGTTCCTGCGGTTGGAACTTGATGGACTTTCGCGACAGTCGATAGTGGATCCAGACACAGGCAAGGGCCGCTACATTCAATGCCAGCAAGCTCAACGGCATGGTGACGGCCGTCAGGTAGGCCAGCAGGCAGCCGAGGGTCGAGCAGATGCACAGCAGCAACGTGAACCGGCGGGCATTTTCTCGGGAGGGTGGCCAGGATATAAGTGACTTGAAGCTGGCGTACATAGCGGATGGAGCCAATGGATGTTCGCTGCGGGCAGGCCGGTCAGCGCATCTGACGGGCCGGGTCGGGTAAACGTTTCAGGTCGGGGACGGCTTCAGTTGGCGACGGCTGTTCGAAGCGACTGACGCGAGACATAGTACCACTTCAAATATCGTTGGTCGCGTTCGGCTTGGCGGCTGTAATGCCCAGCGAGCCGGATACCTGATCGCGAGCCGTAACGAGCGACTTCAGGCTTGTTTCTGAGCGAAGGGGACCACTGCCAAGGAGCGCGGTGGTTGTAATACCTCGCAAGGATTTTGGCCTACCTGAAAAGCAAATGCTTCGATCAGAGAGGTCTGTTCACTGTTGTCCAGGCCCAGCTTGCCGGTGGTGTGATCGACCAGTTCCAGTTGCCAGGCCATCAGTGTGAAACAATCTTTCAGCGCGTCCAGCGCTTGATCGTGCAGCTCCATGTGATGTTGCGCATGAGTGAGCAAGCCATGGATGTGCAGCGAAAACTCCGAAACGGCCTCCAACGCCAAGGCATCGGCCTTGTTTGCCAGCTTCAGCAAGGTGCTGAGCATGCAATCAATGGCGTCCTTGTCGTTGTTGATCAATTGCAGGTGGCTCAGGCATTCCTCTGACTTGGCCAAGAGCGTCTCGGCTTCAATCAGGAACTCGGGAAGGCGCTGGCTCCAGTTCTTGCGATCGTTCGGCATGCTTATCTCCACAACATCATGTCAGGCGAAAGTGATCGCGTGTGGCGAACGGCTGGGTCTCATGGCCGACAACGAGCGACGGCACGTCGCCAGCCTCTGCCGCTCGGCCAACGCCGGCTCGCAAACGATTGCACCAGCAAGATCGGCCGAACGACTGAAAGTCCGATGTCCTACGGTCGCGCACAAGGGCCTGACTCCATTCAGCAATGAGAATGGCGTCACATTAATGGCTATTGGATAGCGGGAATATCAGGTTAGGCCTGATTGTGCCTAGGGGAATCCCTTAGGCAGGGGAACTTTGCGCGCAAACCGAAGTCGCGCAGCGAGAAAATTACGGGTAGAGACGGGAAGTCAGTAAAACATGATGTTAATGTGACATCAATGCCCCCATGCAGCTATTTCATGTCGGGGTCAAGAAACGGCTCATGCAGCCGATAAAGCCTTTACAGGATTCATCCGAACAAGCCCAGGAGTCATCGATGGCCGGCATTCTCGACACAGTAGATCAACGAACCCAACTGGTGGGTGAGAATCGCCTGGAAATTCTCATGTTTCGCCTGGCGGGGCGGCAGTTGTTCGCTATCAACGTTTTCAAGGTCCAGGAAGTGCTGCAGTTGCCGAAGCTGACGTTGATGCCCCAGCGCCATCCGTTCGTCTGTGGCGTGGTCAACCTGCGGGGCCAGACGTTGCCGGTCATCGACCTGTCCCAGGCCATCGGCATGCGTCCGCTGGTGCCGGGACCGAACAGCACCATCATCGTCACCGAGTACAACCGCTCGGTCCAGGCGTTTTTGGTGGGTGGCGTGGACCGCATCGTCAACATGAACTGGGAAGCCATCCTGCCGCCTCCGACCAGCGCCGGCCGAGAGCATTACCTGACGGCCATCAGCAAGGTGGACGACCAGTTGGTGGAGATCATCGACGTGGAAAAAGTCCTCGCCGAAATCGTGCCTTACAACGCCAAGGTGTCCCGGGACAAACTCGAGGATCCGGTATTGGAGCGCGCCCGCGGTCGTGAAGTATTGCTGGTCGACGACTCCAATGTCGCGCTTTCCCAGTTGCGTGACACCCTGGGCCAGTTGGGCGTGAAGATGCACATCGCCAGCGACGGCCTGAAGGCGTTGAACATGCTCAAGGCGTGGGCGGATACAGGGGAGGTCATGACCGACAAGTTGCTGATGATTTTCACCGACGCGGAAATGCCGGAGATGGACGGCTATCGCCTGACCACCGAAATCCGTAACGACCCGCGCTTGCGCGCGCTCTACGTGGTATTGCACACCTCGCTGTCCGGCAGCTTCAACGACTCGATGGTGAAGAAGGTCGGCTGTGACAACTTCCTCTCCAAATTCCAGCCGGACAAGCTGGTCGATGTGGTGCGTCAGCGGTTGATGCTCGACCGCGGCTGATCGAGGTTTGCTTCGACGGTCGGCTCGTATAAGGTTGCGTTTTTTCGCCACCAGGGAAGTTGATCATGTTGCGGCTGAGCGCGCTGTACCGTTATCCGTTGAAGTCCGGCAAGGGCCAGCTCCTGCAAGGGATTGGCCTGGACAAGCTCGGGCTCGACGGTGATCGGCGCTGGATGCTGGTGGATGAGGCCAGCGGACGGTTCCTGACCCAGCGAGCCGTGGCGAAAATGAGCCAGCTCTCGGCTGTGTGGAACGAGGCGGGTGGTCTGACCCTCAGCGCGCCGGGCCACGGCGGCATCGAGGTGCCGCTGCCGTCCGCCGGCGAAGAACAACGGCGCGGCGTGATCATCTGGCGTGACACCTTGCGCGTGCCGGATGCCGGCGACGAGGCGGCGGCCTGGGTCAGCGGATTCATCGGCAATCCCACCCGGTTGGTCCATGTGCCGGTGGAGTTGGCTCGCACCACGGCGGCCGGCTACGGCAAGGACGACGACAAGGTCGCCTTCGCCGATGGATTTCCGCTGCTGCTGATTGGCCAGGCATCTTTGCAGGATTTATCGAGCAAGGTCGGTCGTCCGCTGGAAATGCTGCGCTTTCGTCCCAACCTGGTGATCGAAGGCAGCGAGGCGTTCGCCGAGGATGGCTGGAAGCGCATTCGCATAGGCGAGGTGGAGTTCCGGGTGGTCAAGCCGTGCTCGCGCTGCATCATGACAACGGTCGATCCGCATACGGGCGAACGTGATCCGAAGCGCGAGCCTTTCGCGACATTGCAGCAGTATCGTTCGACCCCGGATGGCGCGATGTTCGGCCAGAATCTGGTCAACGACGGCGATGGCAGCCTTGAAGTCGGCATGCCGGTCGAAGTGCTGGAATAAAGAACCCTTGAATAGAAATGCCCGTGCCATTCGACACGGGCATTTCTGTTTATGACGTAACCGTTTCTGTGGCGAGGCGGGTTCAGCCGCGATATTCACACAGGTAAGCCGTGTCGACGGTCACCTTGAGCTGGAATTTGCTGTTGGCCGGGACGTTGAACTGGCTGCCAGCGGCAAAGGTTTCCCAGTCAGTGCTGTCGGGCAGTTTAACCGACAGGGCGCCGGAAACGACGTGCATGATTTCCCGCTGGGCGGTGCCGAATTCGTATTCGCCCGGTGCCATGACGCCGATGGTCGCGGGACCTTCGGCAGTGCCGAAGGCGATCGACTTGACGGTGCCGTCGAAGTACTCGTTGACTTTGAACATGGGCGATTCCTCGAGAAAGGGCTGAAAAAGGCCGGCCAGTATGCACAAGGCCACAACGGTCGTCATCTGCCGCGCCGGACCTTGCGGTCAGCCTGTGAGTACCAGGGGCAATAGTCTCGCCGTGTTGCGGGCGTCCTCCAGCGCGCGGTGCTGTTGCCCACAGAATTGCATTCCGGCCAGCTGGAGCGCCCCATTGAGCCCCAAAGGGCGCTCCAGCCGGCGGGCCTTGGCGAAGCGTTGCTTGAGATTCATATGCGGTACTTGGTCGAGAACGCTGTGCAATTGCTGCTGCTGCCATTCCTGAAGCAATTGCTTGCGATCGTAGTCGCCCCAACTGACCCAGCCTTCCAGGCGTGCATGATAGGGCGCCAGCCAATGTTCGAACGCTGGCCAGACCTCGGCAAGCGGTGCTGCACTGTCGACATTGGCCTGGCTGATGTGCGTCAGCTGGCGACAAAAAGAGGTGAGCAGTGGTCGCCTCAAAGGCCGGACAAACCTCTGGAAATGATCCACTTCCCGGCCATCTCGATTCACCAGGGTGGCGCCGATTTCGATAATTTCCATTTCGGTTACCGGCCAGCCACCTTCATCGGTCGTGGCCTCCAGATCAATCACCAGCCATTGAGGCATTGCAAGGTTCCTGGTATCGGCGTGTTCATGGGTTTGAGCGTAGCCAAACCCGGCATATCCGCCTAGTCCTGTCTCGTTCTGCAATATTCCGACGATTCGCTGGCATGCTTGATCCAGACGACCGCGCCCGAGCGCTTGCTTGGCTGCCCCGGTCAGCTTAAATTGCCCGCGCCACCTGGATTTGCTGAAGTGGCCCGCGTTGGCCGATCAACGGTAGGAGAGAGTGGGTGGACGAGCGAAAAGCCCTGCGCGTGATGCATGACTTGGTCGACAACGGGCAACTGACCGACCCGGACAGCGCACGCGGTAAATTGCTTCAAACCGCCGCTCACCTGTTTCGCAACAACGGCTTTGAACGCACCACCGTGCGCGACCTCGCGAGCGCCGTCGGCATTCAATCGGGGAGCATTTTCCATCACTTCAAAAGCAAGGACGAGATCCTGCGGGCGGTGATGGAGGAAACCATCCGCTACAACACCGCGTTGATGCGCGCGGCGCTGGCCGAAGGTGGCAGCGTGCGCGAGCGCGTGTTGGCGCTGATCCGCTGTGAACTGCAATCGATCATGGGCGGTACTGGCGAGGCGATGGCGGTGCTGGTCTATGAATGGCGCTCCTTATCCGAAGAAGGGCAGAGACAAGTGCTGGCCCTGCGTGATATCTACGAAGCTGTGTGGCTCGAGGTCTTGGGCGAGGCCAGGGATGCCGGGTATATTCGCGGGGACGTGTCGATCATGCGGCGCCTCCTTACCGGAGCGTTGTCCTGGACCTCCACCTGGTTTCGCGCCGAAGGCAGCCTGAGTCTTGATGAATTGGCCGAGCAGGCGCTGATCCTGGTGCTGAAAGAACAACAATAATCGAGCTCAGGCGTCAGGGCCGCGCGGTTGGCTAAGCGGCTGCAACCGCCCGGCATCATTGTATTGATGGGAATTCTTGGGGAGTGGTTATCTTGATTTTTTCGCCGATGGGGATGACCTCGCGTGTTCTGCTGGCCGCTCTGGCCCTTTTCTTGATGCTGCCTGTCGAGGCGGCGCAATTGGTCCGGATCGGCGCGGCACATTTTCCGCCTTATACCGTTCGTCCCGAGAGCGGTGCCGACACGGGGTTGCTGCCGCAACTGGTGGAGGCGTTGAATCGATCGCAGGCCGATTACCAGTTCGTCCTGGTGCCCACATCGATCCCACGCCGTTTCAATGACTTCAAGCAAGGCCGGGTCGACATGGCCATTTTCGAGAATCCGGACTGGGGCTGGCAGGATGTGCCCCATACGTTGGTGGACATGGGTCTGGAAGACGCGGAAATCTTCGTAACGCAGAAACTGCCGGATCGCCAGCAGAGCTATTTCGCGGACCTTCGAGGCAAGCGGCTGGCGTTGTTCAGCGGCTATCACTACGCCTTTGCGCAGTTCAACTCAGACCCCAAATTCCTCATCGGCCAGTTCAACGCCACGTTGACCTATTCCCATGACAGCAATCTGCAAATGTTGTTGCGCGGGCGTGCGGACATTGCGTTGGTGACCCGTTCGTACCTCAGCGATTATCTGTTGCGCAATCCCCAGCTCGCTTCCCAGTTTCTGGTCTCCGAGCGTATCGACCAGATTTATCACCATTACGCGCTGGTCCGACCGCAGGCGCCCATTTCTGCCGAGGCGTTTGGTCGATTGCTGCAGAAGTTGCGGGAGGACGGCCAGCTTCTGGCGATTTTCAAGCCCTACCAAATCGAGCTGGTGCCGACCCACACCCACTGAGCGCGCGACTAAATTTCCCCTCCTGGCTCACGTCACACGTTGACTACCGACGAATACGCGAGCCCCTTCAATGTCTCACTTCAATCCTGCGACGACGCTTCCCTTGCCTGGCGGCCGGAGTCTTGGCGCCGATGAAACAGAACGCCACCTCAGCCTGATGCTCGAGGACACGCCGCTGGTCCGGTTGCGCCTGGAGCGCGGTCCCCAATTGCATGTGCATTTGCAGGAACCCAATGATCGGCCTGTAGGCCCGGCGCTCTGGGCGGCTTGCTATTGGTTGTTTGCCAGGGAACCGGGCTGCCAGCAACTGGTCTGGCACCTCGATGAGCGTCCAGGCGAGGCGCTGCTCAGCGGCTTGCTGGTGGGCACCTCGCAGCCCAACGAATACCTGTGCGAGCGCACGCTGTTCTGGCAATTGCCGCAGCCCTGGCTGGGCGAATCGTTCAGCGGCAGTTATCCGCAGCAGATGATCATCACCGATGGCAAGCGCCATCCTCGCCGACCCGTCAAGCCACGAGGCGAAGTGTATCGGCGCTTCGACGCTCGCCTGGGGGCGTGGGTGTCCTTGCGAACCCTGGAAATCGAGCATGACCTGACGCGCTTCAACCGCTGGCAGAACAGCCCGAGAGTGGCCAGTTTCTGGCAGGAAGAGGGCAGCCTGGAGCAGCATCGCGAATACCTGACCAAACTGCAGCACGACCCTCGGGTCCTGACGCTGATCGGCTGTTTCGATGAGCAACCATTTGCCTATTTCGAAGCCTATTGGGCAAAGGAAGATCGAATCGCGCCGTTCTATGAAGCGCGCGACTTCGACCGCGGCATCCACATGCTGGTCGGCGAGGAGCAGCACCGCGGCCCGCACAAGGTGGCGAGCTGGCTGTCGGCCCTGGTCCATTACCTGTTTCTCGATGACCCGCGCACTCAACGCGTGGTGGCCGAGCCCCGCGCCGATAACGCGCGGATGATCGGGCATTTGCATAACCAGTGCTTTCATTGCGAGAAAGAATTCGATTTCCCGCACAAGCGAGCGGCGCTGATGATCCTGGGACGCGAGCGGTTTTTTGAGCGGTGTTCGTTGGTGTAGGCCTTGAAGCCTCATCGCGGGCTTGCTCGCGATGAGGCTTCACAACTACCGATGATCAGCGTCGGGCGAAGGTGTCCGCACGAACCCCTGAGACCTTGCGGCAATGCACCAGGGCGTCGCGGATCATGAAGTTGACCAAGGTCGGCGAGACCCCCAGTTCCTTGGCGATGTCCTTCTGTGGCACGCCGTGCAAACGGTACATCTCGAAGGCGTAGCGGGTACGGCTGGGCAACTCGGTCAGCGCCTCGGCAATGTGCTCCAGCGTGGAAAAATTAATGTGCAAGGTCTCCGGCGAAGCACCCTGGATCACCACGTTCAATCCTTCCTCTTCCGGCCCCGAGTATTTCTGTTCAAGCGCCTGCTTGCGGTAATGATCGATCGCCAGGTTGCGCACGATCTGGAACAGGTAGCTGAGCTGGGCCTTGAAAGATGAGGTGATCTGTGGCGCTGATTGCAGTCGGAAAAACGCATCCTGTACGACGTCTTCGGCGCGGGACCGGCAACCGGTGATACGCGCCGCGATCTTGACCAGAATTGTTCGGTTATCGACAAAGGCTTGAAGTAGCGGTGAGTCGCACCTGCTTGTGGAGACTTGTTCCGTCATGGAATTCACCTTGCTGCAATTAGTTAGCAGGACGACGGGTCCATCGGACCTGTCCTACACATCGACGGCCAAATTAGGCTTAATGATAATTATTGTCAATTGAGAAGAAGAATTATTGATGAAAGGAAGTCCAGCTTGAGCGCTGCGACTCTTTGTCGCTCTGCGCAACGGTCAAGCGGTCTGTTGCGCAGGGTCGGCGACTAATTATTTGCCGGCGCTATCCGTTCCCATGGGTGACAACTTGCAAGCCGAATTCAGGCAGGAACCCCCCATGACCGATCCGTTCGAACTCCCCAGCACCCTGGCTCATGCCCTCCAGCGCCGCGCCGCGTTGACGCCGGACCGGGTGGCCTTGCGCTTCCTCGCCGACACACCGCAGCAGAGCGTGGTGCTGAGTTATCGCGACCTGGATCTGCGCGCCCGGACCATCGCCGCTGCCTTGCAGGCCGAGTGCGACGCCGGTGATCGAGCGGTATTGCTGTTCCCCAGCGGCCCGGATTACGTCGCGGCGTTCTTTGGTTGCCTGTACGCCGGCGTGATCGCCGTGCCGGCCTATCCGCCGGAGTCCACGCGTCGCCATCACCAGGAGCGGCTGCTGTCGATCATCGCTGACGCCGAACCACGTTTACTGCTGACCAGCGCTGACTTGCGTGACACCTTGCAGGCCATCGAATCGGCACCGTCGGTGCTGTGCGTCGACGCCCTCGATCCGGCCCGCGCCGGACGATGGCTGGCGCCGGACCTGCAAGACGATGACATCGCGTTCTTGCAATACACTTCCGGCTCCACCGCGTTGCCCAAGGGTGTGCAAGTCAGCCATGGCAACCTGGTAGCCAATGAATTGTTGATTCGTCATGGCTTCGGCATTGATGTGAATCCCGACGACGTCATCGTCAGTTGGCTCCCGCTGTATCACGACATGGGCCTGATCGGCGGTTTGCTGCAGCCGATCTTCAGTGGCGTGCCCTGCGTGCTGATGTCACCGGCTTATTTCCTCGCTCGACCGTTGCGCTGGCTCGAAGCGATCAGCGAGTACGGTGGCACCATCAGCGGCGGCCCGGACTTCGCCTATCGATTGTGCAGCGAACGCGTTAGCGAATCAGCCTTGAGCCGCCTCGACCTGAGCGGTTGGCGCGTGGCCTATTCCGGCTCCGAACCGATCCGCCTCGACAGCCTGGAGCGCTTCGCCGAAAAGTTCGCCCCGTGCGGTTTTACCCCCGACAGCTTCATGGCGTCCTACGGGCTGGCCGAAGCGACCTTGTTCGTCGCCGGCACGCCGCGCAGCCGAGGCATTCCTGCGATGCGGATGGACGACGCGGCATTGGCGCAAAACCGCGCCGAACCGGGGCAGGGCAACGCGGTGATGAGTTGTGGCGTGAGCCAGCCGGGTCATGCGGTGCTGATCGTCGAGCCCTCCATGTTGCAGCCGCTGGCCGACAGTCGGGTCGGCGAAGTCTGGGCCGCCGGGCCGAGCATCGCCCACGGTTACTGGCGTAATCGCGAGGCCAGCGCCAGGACCTTTGTCCAGCATGACGGTCGCACGTGGCTGCGTACCGGCGACTTGGGTTTTGTACGTGACGGCGAGCTGTTTATCACCGGCCGCCTGAAGGACATGCTGATCGTGCGTGGCCATAACCTTTATCCACAGGACATCGAGCAAGCCATCGAGCGCGAAGTGGAGGTGGTGCGCAAAGGACGGGTCGCCGCTTTTGCAGTTGACGACAACGGCGAAGAAGGCGTCGGCATCGCAGCGGAAATCAGCCGCAGCGTGCAGAAAATTCTCCCGCCCGAAGCCCTGATCAAAGCGATTCGCCAGGCCGTGGCCGACAGCTGTCAACAAGCGCCCAGCGTCGTGGTGCTGCTCAATCCGGGCGCGTTGCCGAAGACCTCCAGCGGGAAACTACAGCGTTCGGCGTGTCGCGCCCGATTGGCGGATGGCAGCCTCGACAGCTATGCGCTGTTCCCCTCGACTGAAGTGCAAACGGTCGATGAGCCTGCGTCTTCATCCGAGCTCCAGGCTTTGATCGGCCAGCTCTGGTGCGAGCAATTGCAGGTCGACCAGGTGCGCGGCGACGATCATTTCTTCCTGTTGGGCGGCAATTCCATCGTTGCTACCCAAGTTATCGCTCGGCTGCGCGAAACCCTGGGCCTGGAACTCAGCCTGCGCGTGCTTTTCGAAGCCCCGACCCTGGATGCTTTCGCTGCTGCAGTGGCAAACCTGCAGCAGGACGGCGGCCTGGCTCAAGGCCTGATCAAGCCGTTGTCCCGCGCCGAAGCGCTGCCACAATCCCTGGCCCAGAACCGCTTGTGGCTGACCTGGCAGTTGGACCCTTCGAGCTGCGCCTACAACATTCCCGGGGCCGTGCACTTGCGCGGTGAGCTTAACGAAGACGCATTGCGCGCCAGCTTCCAGCAACTGGTCGAACGCCACGAGTCCCTGCGCACGCGGTTTCTGGAACGTGACGGGGTAGCCCTGCAACAGATCGACCCGGCCGGTGAGTTCAACCTTCAGGTGATCGACCTCAGCGACGTGCCCGCCGACCAGCGCGGAGCCCGTGCGCTGCAGATCCGTGAAGAGCAAGCGGCCACCCGATTCGATCTGGAAAAGGGACCGCTGCTCAAGGTCACTTTGTTGCGCCTGGATGAAGACGAGCATCAGTTGTTGGTGACGCTGCACCACATCATCGCCGATGGCTGGTCGATGAACGTGTTGATCGATGAATTCTCGCGGCTGTACGCCGCAGCGTCCCAGGGGCGGGTGGCGGAACTGGCGCCGTTGCCGTTGCAATATGCCGACTACGGCAGTTGGCAGCGGCAGTGGCTCGCCCAAGGCGAAGCCGAACGTCAACTGGAATACTGGAAACAGCAGTTGGGTGATGAGCATCCGCCCCTGGCGCTGGGCACCGATCATCCGCGCAATGCCCAGCAGCGTCGCAGCGCCGCGCGCCACAGCGTGCGTCTGGACAAGGACCTCGGCGAGGCCCTGCGCCAGGTCGCCCAAGCTCATGACGCGACGCTGTTCATGCTGTTGCTGGCGAGCTTGCAAGCATTATTGCAGCGCTACACCGGCCAATCCGACATCCGCATCGGTGTGCCCAACGCCAATCGCCCGCGCCTGGAAACCCAAGGGCTGATCGGCTTCTTCATCAACACCCAGGTGCTGCGCGCACAAACCGATGCGCGCCAGCCGTTCGCCGCGCTGCTGGCCGAGGCCCGGGAGGCCACGCTGGGTGCCCAGGCTCATCAGGACCTGCCTTTCGAACAGCTGCTCGAAGCGTTCCCCCAGGCCCGCGAGCAAGGCCTGTTCCAAGTGATGTTCAATCACCAGCAGCGTGACCTGGGCGCGTTGCGGCGTCTGCCCGGACTGCTGGCCGACGAGTTGCCGTGGCACAGCCGCGAAGCCAAATTCGACCTGCAACTGCACAGCGAAGAAGACCGCAACGGTCGGCTGATGCTGTCGTTCGATTACGCGGACGAACTGTTCGAGGCGGCGACCATCGCGCGCTTGGCCGAGCATTTCTGCAACCTGTTGCGATCCATCTGCAGCGACCCGCAGCAGGCGATCGGTGATGTGCCGTTGTCGGGTGCCGAGGAACTCGCCCAGCAACGGCGTTGGGGGGCTGCGCCCTGCGAACCCGCCGCGCAATGGCTGCCGGAACTGCTGAATGAACAAGCCCGCCGCACCCCGCAACGCACCGCGCTGCAGTGGGACGGTGGTTCGCTGGACTACGCCGAGCTGCACGCCCAGGCCAATCGGCTGGCGCATTACCTGCGCGACAAAGGCGTCGGCCCTGACGTGTGCGTGGCAATCGCCGCCGAGCGTTCGGCGCCATTGCTCATCGGCGTGCTGGCGATCATCAAGGCCGGTGGCGCTTATGTGCCGCTGGATGTCGATTACCCGAGCGAACGCCTGGCCTACATGCTCCATGACAGCGGCGTCGATTTGCTGCTGACCCAGACCGCATTGCTCGAACGCTTGCCGGCCTGCGAGGGCGTCAGCGTCATCGCCATGGACGCCCTGCACTTGGAGCAATGGCCAAGCAATCCGCCGGGCCTGCACTTGCACGGCGATCACTTGGCCTACGTGATTTATACCTCCGGCTCGACGGGTCAACCCAAAGGCGTCGGCAATACCCACGCCGCCTTGGCTGAACGCTTGCAATGGATGCAAGCTGCCTATGGGTTGGATGAAAGCGACGTGCTGATGCAAAAGGCGCCGATCAGTTTTGACGTGTCGGTGTGGGAGTGCTTCTGGCCGCTGGTCACCGGCAGCCAATTGGTACTGGCCGGGCCAGGCGAACACCGCGATCCGCACCGCATTGCGCAGTTGGTCGAGCGGTTTGGCGTGACCACGTTGCATTTCGTGCCGCCGCTGCTCAGCCTGTTCGTCGATGAACCGTTGAGCGCCCGCTGCACAAGCCTGCGGCGGATTTTCTCCGGCGGTGAAGCCCTGCCGGCCGAGTTGCGCAACCGGGTGTTGGCGCAACTGCCGTCGACGCAGTTGCACAACCGCTACGGCCCGACTGAAACCGCCATCAATGTCACCCATTGGCACTGCACCGAAGCCGATGGCGATCGCTCGCCGATTGGCCGGCCATTAGCCAATGTACTGTGTCGCGTGCTCGACGCTGAGCTCAATCCCGTGCCGATCGGCGTGCCGGGCGAGTTGTGCATCGGTGGCGTTGGCTTGGCGCGGGGGTATCTGGGCCGTCCCGGATTGACCGCCGAGCGTTTCATTGTCGATCGGCAAGGGCCGGCGGGCGCGCGGCTGTACCGTACCGGTGACCGGGCGCGGTGGGGCGCCGATGGCGTGATCGAATACCTCGGCCGTCTCGATCAGCAGGTCAAGCTGCGCGGTTTCCGGGTCGAACCACAGGAAGTCGAGGCCCGACTGCTGGCCCAGCTCGGCGTCACCCAAGCGGCGGTGCTGGTGCGGGACACGGCGGCCGGCCCGCAGTTGATCGGCTACTACACGACCGACGCGGCCCATGAAGACGAAAGCGCCCAGGCTATGCGCGTGAAAACCGCCCTGGCCGCCGAGCTTCCGGAGTACATGGTGCCTGCGCAACTGCTGCGCCTGGACGCCATGCCGTTGAGCCCTAGCGGTAAGCTCGACCGCCGCGCTTTGCCCGAGCCGCAATGGCAGGTGCGCGAGCACGTCGAGCCGACCAGCGCACTCGAACAGCAGATCGCCGGCATCTGGCGCGATGTGCTGGGGCTTGCGCGCATTGGCCTGCGGGACGATTTTTTCGCCCTGGGCGGTCATTCGTTGCTGGCGACCCAGATCATTTCCCGCACCCGTCAGGCTTGCGACGTCGAGCTGCCATTGCGGGCATTGTTCGAGGCCAGTGAGCTGGGGGCTTTCGCCGAACAGGTGCGCTTGATCCAGGCCAGCGGCCAGACCAACCGCCAGCCGCCCATCGAGAAAGTCGATCGCAGCCAACCGGTGCCGCTGTCCTATTCCCAGCAGCGCATGTGGTTCCTCTGGCAGATGGAGCCGGACAGCCCGGCCTATAACGTCGGCGGCATGGCGCGGTTGCGCGGGGTGCTGGACGTCGGGCGTTTCGAAGCGGCCTTGCAAGCCTTGCTCCTGCGCCACGAAACCCTGCGCACCAGGTTCCCGAGCATCGACGGCGTGGCCTGCCAGCAGGTGCACGACGAAACAGGGCTGCGCATGGACTGGAAGGACTTCTCGATGCTCGACGCCGATGTACGCCAGCAGCGCGTGCAGCAACTGGCCGACAGCGAGGCCCACGAGCCCTTCAATCTGGAAACCGGGCCGCTGCTGCGGGCCTGCCTGGTCAAGACCGCCGAGCATGAGCATTACTTTGTGCTGACCCTGCACCACATCGTCACCGAAGGTTGGGCGATGGACATCTTTGCCAGAGAGCTGAGCGCGCTGTACGAAGCCTTCGTCGACGACCGCGAATCGCCGCTGGAGCCTTTGCCCGTGCAGTACCTGGACTACAGCGTCTGGCAGCGCCAATGGCTGGAGTCCGGCGAACGCCAGCGACAATTGGACTATTGGACCGCGCAACTGGGCCGCGAACATCCACTGCTGGAATTGCCGGCCGATCGCCCGCGTCCACCGGTGCAAAGCCATCGTGGCGAGTTGTTCCGCTTTGATCTCAGCGATGAGCTGGCCGCCCGGGTCCGTGCCTTTAATGCCGAATGTGGCTTGACCCTGTTCATGACCATGACCGCCGCCCTGGCCGTGTTGCTCTATCGCTACAGCGGCCAGACCGACCTGCGTATTGGCGCGCCGGTGGCCAACCGCATCCGTCCGGAAAGCGAAGGGCTGATCGGCGCGTTCCTCAACACCCAAGTGCTGCGCTGCCAGCTCGACGGGCAGATGTCGGTGGGCGAATTGTTCGAGCAGGTGCGCCACACCGTGATCGAGGGGCAGTCCCACCAGGACTTGCCGTTCGACCATCTAGTGGAAGCCTTGCAACCGCCGCGCAGTGCGGCGTACAACCCGTTGTTCCAAGTGATGTGCAACGTGCAGCGCTGGGAATTCCAGCAGAGCCGCACGTTGGCTGGCATGAGCGTCGACTACTTGGTCAACGACGCCCGCGCGACCAAGTTCGACCTGAACCTGGAAGTCACCGACCTGGACCATCGGCTGGGTTGCTGCCTGACTTACAGCACTGACCTGTTCGACGAACCGCGCATTGCGCGCATGGCCGGGCACTGGCGCAATCTGTTGGAAGCGTTGCTGGTCGATCCGTCCCGGCGACTGAGTGAACTGCCGCTGCTGGACGCGAGCGAGCAACGGCAGCTCTTCGACAGCCTCGGCGAGGAGGGGGGGGAACATCGCCTGGATCAATGCATCCATCCATTGTTCACTGAACAGGCCCAGGCGCGCCCCGACGCGCCGGCCCTGACCTTCGCCGGCCAGACTCTGACCTACGCCGAACTCGAAGGCCGGGCCAATCGCCTGGCCTGGATGTTGCGCGAACGTGGCGTCGGGCCGCAGGTGCGGGTGGGCCTGGCGCTGGAGCGCTCGCTGGAAATGGTCGTCGGCCTATTGGCGATTCTCAAGGCGGGCGGCGCCTACGTGCCGCTGGATCCGGAATACCCGCTGGACCGCTTGCACTACATGATCGAAGACAGCGGCGTCGGCCTGTTGCTCAGCGACCGGGCCATGTTCGAGGTCCTTGGTCCATTGCCGGAGGGCGTGCAGCGCTGGTGCCTGGAAGACGATTCGGCGGCCCTGGCGCAATACGCGGATCATGCGCCGGCGCTGATCAACCTGCCGCAACATCAGGCCTACTTGATCTATACCTCCGGTTCCACCGGCAAGCCCAAGGGCGTGGTGGTCTCCCACGGTGAAATCGCCATGCATTGCCGAGCGGTGATCCAGCGCTTCGGCATGCGCCCGGACGATTGCGAACTGCATTTCTATTCCATCAACTTCGATGCCGCCACCGAGCGGTTGCTGGTGCCGTTGCTCAGTGGCGCCCATGTGGTGCTGCGCGCCCAGGGCCAGTGGGACGCCGAGGAGATTTGCGGGTTGATTCGCCAGCACCGCATCAACATCCTCGGCTTCACGCCCAGCTACGGCAGCCAGTTGGCGCAATGGCTGGCGAGCCAGGGGCAAACGTTGCCGGTGCGCATGTGCATCACCGGTGGCGAAGCCCTGACCGGCGAGCACTTGCAGCGCATCCGCGCCGCCTTCAATCCGAGCCTGTTTTTCAATGCCTATGGGCCGACCGAAGCCGTGGTAATGCCGCTGGCGAGCCTGGCCCCGGAACGGCTGGAGGAGGGCGCGGGCAGCGTGCCGATTGGCAGCGTGATCGGCGCTCGGGTGGCCTACATTCTCGACGCCGACCTGGCGCTGGTGCCGCAAGGTGCCCCGGGCGAGTTGTATGTTGGTGGCGCCGGCCTGGCCCAGGGTTATCACCAGCGCCCGGGCATGACCGCCGAGCGTTTTGTCGCCGACCCGTTTGCCGCCAATGGCGGACGGCTGTACCGCACCGGCGACCTGGTGCGCCAGCGTGCCGACGGCCAGGTCGAATACCTGGGCCGAATCGACCACCAAGTGAAAATCCGCGGTTTCCGCATCGAGCTGGGGGAAATCGAAAACCGTCTGCTGGAACATGACGCCGTGCGCGAAGCCGTGGTGTTGGCCCTCGATCTGCCGGGTGGCAAGCAGTTGGTCGGCTATCTCGCCACCGACGTCGCGGAGCAGGGCGCCGCCGAGCAGGCGACCTTGCGTGAATCCCTGAAAAACCACCTCAAGGCGCAGTTGCCGGACTACATGGTGCCGACTCACTTGATCGTGCTGGCGAGCATGCCGCTGACCGCTAACGGCAAGCTTGATCGCCGTGCCTTGCCGATGCCCGATCCGGAGCTCAATCGCCAACAGTACGTGGCGCCAGGCAATGTCCTGGAACAAGCGCTGGCGGCGATCTGGTGTGATGTGTTGAACGTGAAACAGGTGGGCCTCAACGACAACTTCTTCGAGCTGGGGGGCGACTCGATTCTCTCGATCCAGGTCGTCAGCCGTGCCCGGCAGCAGGGCATCCATTTCACGCCGCGGGACTTGTTCCAGCACCAGACCGTGCAGGCCCTGAGCAACGTTGCGACCCGCAGCGAGCTGGTCAGCGCCGAGCAAGGATTGTTGAGCGGTGAATCGGCGCTGACGCCGATCCAGCATTGGTTCTTCGCCACGCCAATGCCCCGCCGTCATCATTGGAACCAGGCGCTGTTGCTGGAGCCGACGACGCCCCTCGAACCACAGGCGCTGGAGCAGGCATTGCGCGCTGTCTTCAAACAGCATGACGCCTTGCGCCTGGGCTTCGGCAGCACGACCGGGCATTGGCGCGCCGAGCACCAGCCGTTGTTTGACGGTGGGTTGTTGCAGCACCTGCCGGTAGATTCGGCGCAAGCCTGTGAGGCGGTGTTTGCCCAGGCGCAGCGTAGCTTTGATTTGTCGAGCGGGCCGTTATTGCGCACCGTGCTGGCAGACCTGCCCGACGGTCGGCAACAACTGCTGGTCGTCATTCATCACCTGGTGGTGGACGGTGTGTCGTGGCGCGTGTTGATGGACGATTTGCAAACTGCCTACCGTCACTGCGCAGAAGGGCAGACGCCACGGTTACCGGCCAAGACCAGCCCGTTCCGGGATTGGTCGGCGCGCTTGCAGGCCTACGCTGGCAGCGAGTCTTTGCGCGAGGAGTTGGGCTGGTGGCAAAGCCAACTGAGCGGCCCGGACGTGGCGCTGCCTTGCACACATGCCGATGGAGGGCAGCAGGAGCGTCACGCGCAAGTCGTCAGCGTGCGCCTGGACGCGGAGCGCACCCGCCAGCTGTTGCAACAGGCGCCGAGCGCCTACCGCACCCAGGTCAACGACTTGCTGCTCACGGCGCTGGCTCGGGTGTTGTGTCGCCGCACCGGTCATGCCTCGGCGCTGATCCAACTTGAAGGCCACGGCCGCGAAGCGCTGTTCGATGACATCGACCTGACGCGCACCGTGGGTTGGTTCACCAGTGTCTATCCGCTGCGGCTGAGCCCTGGGGAGGACGATCTCGGCACTTCGATCAAAGCCATCAAGGAACAACTGCGCGCCGTGCCCCACAAAGGCCTCGGTTATGGCGTGCTGCGTTACCTTGCCGACACGACAACCCGTGAAGCCATGGCTGCTTTGCCGCAAGCGGCGATCACCTTCAACTACCTCGGCCGGCTTGATCATACCCTCGGCCAGGAGGCGTTGTTCCGGCCTCTCGACGCACCACTGGGGTCGATTCACGACCCTGACGCGCCACTGCCCAACGAACTGAGCGTCGACGGCCAGGTCAGCGGCGGTGAACTGGTGCTGCGCTGGACCTTCAGCGCCGAGCGCCATGACCACCAGGTTATCGCCGCGCTGGCCTATGCCTACCTCGACGAGTTACAGCGCTTGATCGAGCATTGCCTCACGGACGAGGCGGGCGGCCTGACACCGTCGGATTTCCCACTGGCGAAACTGACCCAGGCACAACTCGACAACCTGCCGGTGCCGGCCGCGCAGATCGAAGATGTTTATCCGCTGACACCGATGCAGGAAGGCATGTTGCTGCACACGTTGCTGGAGCCGGGCACGGGCCTGTATTACATGCAGGACCGTTACCGCATCAACAGCGAACTGGACCCACAGCGTTTCGCCCAGGCCTGGCAGGCGGTCATCGCCCGCCACGAAGCCTTGCGTGCTTCGTTCTGCTGGAACGTCGGCGAAGACATGCTGCAAGTCATCCACAAGCCCGGCCGCACGCCGGTCGACTATCTCGATTGGACGCAGGTCCCCGAGAATGAGCAGGAACCCAAGCTCCAGGCGTTGCTCAAGCGGGAGCGCGAGGCCGGTTTCGATCTGTTGAACGAGGCACCGTTCCACCTGCGATTGATCCGGGTCGGCGCGGCGCGCTACTGGTTCATGATGAGCAATCACCACATCCTCATCGATGCCTGGTGCCGTTCGCTGCTGATGGACGATTTCTTCGAGATCTACACCGCCCTCGGTGAGCATCGCGAGCCCCTATTGGCGGTGCCGCCGCGCTATCGCGACTACATCGGCTGGTTGCAACGCCAGAGCCTGGCCGAAGCCCGGCAGTGGTGGCAGCGCAACCTGCAAGGCTTTGAACGGACCACGCCGATCCCCGGCGACCGACCGTTCCTGCGCGAGCACGCCGGTGATAGCGGCGGCATGGTGGTCGGCGACTGCTACACGCGGCTCGACGCCCGGGATGGCGCGCGGTTGCGCGAGCTGGCCCAGGCCCATCAGTTGACCGTGAACACCTTCGCCCAGGCGGCGTGGGCCCTGGTGCTGCGCCGGGTCAGTGGTGATCGGGACGTGCTGTTCGGCGTGACCGTGGCCGGGCGCCCGGTGGAGATGCCGCAGATGCAGCGCACGGTGGGGCTGTTCATCAACAGCGTGGCCTTGCGGGTGCAGATCCCCGGCGACGACGAGCGTTGCAGTGTGCGCGATTGGCTCAACGGCCTGCTGGACAGCAACATGCAGTTGCGCGAGTACGAATACCTGCCGCTGGTGAGCATCCAGGAAGCCAGTGAACTGCCCAAGGGCCAGCCGCTGTTCGACAGCCTCTTCGTGTTCGAAAACGCGCCGGTGGAAGTCTCGGTGCTGGACCGCGCCCAAAGCCTCAACGCCACCTCGGACTCGGGCCGCACCCACACCAATTTCCCGCTGACGGCGGTCTGCTATCCGGGCGATGACCTGGGGCTGCACCTGTCCTACGACCAACGTTATTTCGACGAGTCCACCGTCCATGGTCTGCTCGGCGAGTTCAAGCGATTGCTGCTGGCCTTGATAGACGGTTTCCACGGTGACATGGCCGAGCTGCCGCTGATCGGCGCCCAAGAGCGGGACTTTCTGGTCGAAGGCTGCAACCAGAGCGAGCGCGACTATCCGTTGGAGCGCAGTTACGTCGAGCTGTTCGAGGCCCAGGTGGCGGCTCATCCGCAACGCGTCGCCGCCAGTTGCCTGGAGGACCGCTGCACCTACGCCGAGTTGAATGAGCGCAGCAACCGCCTCGGCCATGCGCTGATCGCCGCCGGCGTCGGTCTCGATCAGCCTGTGGCACTGCTGGCCGAACGGAACCTGGATCTGTTGGGCATGATCATCGGCAGTTTCAAGGCCGGCGGCGGTTACCTGCCCCTGGACCCGGGCCTGCCGAGTCAGCGCTTGAGCCGCATCATCGAACTGAGCCGCACGCCGCTGCTGGTTTGCACCCGAGCCTGTGAGGAGCAGGCGCTGGCGTTGCTGGATGAGTTCGCCTGTGCCGGCCGGCCAAAGCTGCTGGTCTGGGAGAACGTCCAGGCCAGCAATGTGTCGCTGGACAATCCCGGCGTCCACAGCGGACCGGACAACCTGGCTTACGTGATCTACACCTCGGGTTCCACGGGGTTGCCCAAAGGCGTCATGGTGCAACAGCGCGGCATGCTCAATAACCAGCTCAGCAAAGTGCCGTACCTGGCGCTGGACGAAACGGACGTGATTGCCCAGACGGCGTCGCAGAGTTTCGATATCTCGGTGTGGCAGTTCCTCGCCGCGCCGTTGTTCGGCGCTCGGGTGGACATCGTGCCCAACGCCGTCGCCCATGACCCGCAAGGGCTGCTGGACCATGTGCAACGCCAGGACATCACGGTGCTGGAAAGCGTGCCGTCACTGATCCAAGGCATGCTCACCCACGACCGCATCGGCCTCGATGGTCTGCGCTGGATGCTGCCGACCGGTGAGGCGATGCCTCCGGAGCTTGCTCACCAATGGCTGTTGCGTTACCCGGCTATCGGCCTGGTGAATGCCTACGGTCCGGCTGAATGTTCCGATGACGTCGCGTTCTTCCGCGTCGACATGGCCTCGACCCGTGGCACTTACCTGCCCATCGGCACGCCCACCGACAACAACCGTTTGTACCTGCTCGATGGGGCGCTGGAACTGGTGCCACTGGGCGCGGTGGGCGAGTTGTGTGTCGCCGGGACCGGGGTCGGGCGTGGCTATGTCAGCGATCCACTGCGCACCGCGCCGGTGTTCGTGCCCAACCCGTTCGGCGCACCTGGGGAACGCCTGTACCGCACCGGCGACCTGGCGCGACGTCGCAGCGATGGCGTGTTGGAATACGTGGGACGCATCGATCACCAAGTGAAGATTCGTGGCTACCGCATCGAACTCGGGGAAATCGAAGCGCGGCTGCACGAGCAACCGGAAATCCGCGACGGCGCGGTAGGCGTGCAGGAGGGCGCCCATGGCAAGCATCTGGTGGGCTACCTGGTTGCCGCCGACTCGACGCTGAACCCGACCGAACGGCTGGAGCGCATCAAACAACGGCTGCGCGCCGAGCTGCCGGAATACATGGTCCCGCTGCACTGGCTATGGCTCGACCGGTTGCCCCTGAACGCTAACGGCAAATTGGATCGCAAGGCCTTGCCGGCCCTGGAGATTGGCCAGTTGCAAAGCCAGGATTATCAAGCCCCTGGCAGCGATCTGGAACGGACCCTGGCGGACATCTGGGCCGAGGTGCTGAAGGTCGAGCGGGTGGGGATACGCGATAACTTTTTCGAGCTGGGCGGGCATTCGTTGCTGGCGACGCAAATCGCCTCGCGTGTGCAAAAAGCCCTGCAACGCAACGTGCCGCTGCGGGCCATGTTCGAGTGCAGCACGGTGCAGGAACTGGCCGAATACATCGAAGGGCTGGCGGCCAGCGAAATCACCGAGGAGAAAGCGGATCGGTTGAATGATTTGATGGCAGAGTTGGAAGGATTGTAGTTTTGCGGCGTCTATAAGGACCGCATCGCGAGCTGGCTGCACAAGCAGGGCAACCCCGTGGTTGACGCCTCGCTTGTCGCAGCTCAGTCTCCCGAAGGTTTTCCCTGACTCAACAAAAGGAGGTCACCGATGCCCTTTGCAACGATTGACGGACAACCGCTCCATTACCTCGACCAAGGCCGGGGGCCGGTGGTGCTGCTGGGCAGCAGCTATTTGTGGGACAGCTGCATGTGGACGCCGCAGATTGACGCCCTGTCGAAGCACTGTCGGGTGATCGTTCCAGAATTGTGGGGGCACGGCCAGTCGGGGCGCTTGCCGGAGGGCACGACTTCGCTGGACGACCTGGCGCGCCAGGCGCTGGCGTTGATGGATCATCTGGACGTTGGTTGTTTCAGCCTGGTGGGGCTGTCGGTGGGCGGGATGTGGGGCGCGCGATTGGCATTGGCGGCGCCTGAACGCGTGCAGTCGCTGGTGTTGATGGACACCTACGTCGGCGTCGAGCCGGAACCGACGCGCCTGTATTACTTCTCGCTGTTCGACAAGATCGAGGCCAGCGGCGGCATTCCTGAACCGTTGCTGGACATCATCGTGCCGATCTTCTTCCGGCCAGGCATCGATCCGCAGTCGGCGCTCTATCAACAGTTCCGCGCCTCGCTCGCTGCGCTACCCGCCGATCGCCTGCGCGACAGTGTCGTACCGCTGGGGCGGATCATTTTCGGTCGGGACGATATCCTGCCGCGCCTGCCCGGACTGGACGCCGAGCGCACGCTGGTGATGTGCGGCGACCAGGACAAGCCACGGCCCCCGGCCGAGGCGTTGGAAATGGCCGAGCTGATTGGCTGTCGGCATGTGCTGGTTCCGGAGGCGGGGCATATCTCGAACCTGGAGAACCCGGAGTTTGTGACCGAGGTGTTGCTGGAATTCTTGAAGCAAAAACGCTGACTTGTGGCGAGGGAGCTTGCTCCCGCTGGGCTGCGCAGCAGCCCCAAAAAAACCAAATGCAGTCACCCTGACGAACCGCAGCAGGAAATCCAGGGGCTGCTTCGCACTGGAGCGCCAGCCCGGCCCAGCGGGAGCAAGCTCCCTCGCCACAAAAGCAGTCGGCGGCGCCACAGGTCTTAAGGGTTTTGCTATCACTTCGGCCCGAGGATCTTCACCAGCTTGTCCGGCGATGGCGCGCCTTGCTGTTGTTGCAGTTCGCCTTTGTCATCGAGGTAGAAAATCGCCGGGGTGGCTGACAGTTCCAGTTCTTCCATCAGTTGCAGGTTGGCGTCGAGCTTGGCCTGGATGGCCGGCGGTATGTCCTTGAGCGGTTTGAGCGAGCTGCCCTTGCCGGCCTTTTCATGCTCGGCCAGGGCTTTCTCCGGTTCCTTGGCGGCCAGCAACGCGGCGGATTTACCCGGGCTGTCCTCGCGGATGATGCCCACCATGATGTGGCGCAACTGCACCTTGCCGGCCTTGACCCACGGTCGGGCCTGTTCCCAGAACATATTGCAGTATGGGCAATTGGGGTCGCTGAACAGGTACACAGTGCGCGGTGCGTCCTTGTTGCCGTCGGCGATCCAATTGCTCGCTTCCATTTTTGCCCAGATTTCCTTGGCCATCGGTGCATAGACCAGTTTTTGCAGCGGTTCGGCGCTCAGGTCCTTGCCCTCGGCGTCGTACAGGTTGCCCAGCAGAACGTGTTTGCCATCCGGCGTCAGGTACAGCGCCATGCCACGGTTCTGGTATTGCGCCGCATAACCACGCAGCCCGTCCGGTGCGTCAAAGGTGCCGACGATTTTCGCGCCCTTGGCTTCGATCTTCTTGATCGCCGCCGGTAACTCCTCGGCGTGAAGCAACGGGGTTTGCAAGAGTGCGCCGGCAAAGGCCAGGGTCAGCAGGTGGTGGAGGCGGGGCATGGCAGTGTCCTTGTCGCGGGGTGGGCCGCCGTGGTCGAGCCAGGCGTTTCGAAATTTTCCAGTGCGCGGGCCAGGCTCGCTTCCGACAACTCGCCCAGATGGCTGCCCAGCAGGCGGCCGTCGGCGCTGTAGAACAAGGTTGTCGGTAATGCCATCGAGCCGACAACCTGACCAAGACGACCGCTGCCATCGAACAGCACGTTTGTCAGGCTAAGGCCCTGGGTGGCGAGGTAGGTGCTGACGCTTTGCATGCTTTCGGCTTGATTGACGAACAGGAAGGTCAGGTCCGGGCGCTGCTTTTGTGCTTCTTCCAGTACCGGCATTTCACGCCGGCAGGGTGGGCACCACGTGGCCCAGAGATTGATCACCAAGGGGCCGCCCTGGTAGTCGGCGAGGTATACGGTTTCGCCTTGGGCGTTGCGCAGATCGATCTCCGGCAAGCGGGTACCTTGTTCATAAATCGTCAACGACATTGTTGCCACCAGCCAGAACAGCAGCCCGCTGCCAACGCTGAAACCCAGCGGGCGGCGCAGGCCCGGTCGGCGACGGGCCCACAGCAACGCAGCGATCAGCAGTGCGACGATGCCTGGCCAGGCCAGGAAACCGCCGTCGCGTAAATCGACAATCTGCCACGGATCGTCCTGGTAATGGTTCCAGTAGGCGGCGACAAAGCCGATTCTTGCGGCAAGCAGCCCCAGCAGGAACAGCCCGAACAGCACTGACTCGGGGTTTTCGCCGCCGCGCTTGGCCACGCGCCAACCGACGAAGGTCGCCAGGGCCAGCGCGCTGATCAGCAGCAAATGGTTAAGGGCGATGGCGAAGGTGCCCAAGGTAAACGTCAGCATCAGGGCGCGTTCCGGGTCATGTTCCAACGTTCCAGGAAACCCTTGGCGTCGATTTCGCCAGTGATCCGTTGGCTGCGGCGTTCCGCGCCGTCCGTGCCGATCCACAGCAGGCTCGGTGGCCCAGGCACTTGGTAACGGCTTAGCAGCTCACGACTGGCGGCGCTGTCGGCGGTGACATCCAGGCGCAGCAGCCGCACGTCCTTGAGGGCGTCGAGCACTTCGGCTCGGCCGAACACCTGTTTCTCCATGATCTTGCAGGACACGCACCAGTCGGCGTAGTAATCCAGCAACACCCACTGGCCCTGCGCCTTGGCAGCGTCCAGTTCCCTTTGCAGGGCAGCCGGCTCGCTGACCGTAACAAAGGCATCGTCGGCGCTGAGGGTCGCGTTGCCTTGTCCGCCGCCGTAGATCTGCAGGGGCCTGAACAGGTCGTCGCTGCCGCCCGCTGCACCGATCACCAGCAGGCTGCCCCACAGGCCGAACAACAGCGACACGCTGCCCCACAGATAAGCGGCGCGACCGAATCCTTGGGTTTGGCGCCAGGCGCAATAGGCGGCAACCACCAGCAGCGCGCCCCACAGCCCGATCCACAGCGAGCCATCGATGATCGGGCGAATCATCAGCAACGCGGTGCCGAGGAACAAAAAGCCGAATACCCCCTTGAGCAGGTTCATCCAGGCGCCGGGCTTGGGCAGGAAGCGATTGCCCACCGTCACCAGCAGCAACAGCGGCAGGCCCATGCCGACACCCATGGTGAACAGGATCAGGCCGCCATGCAGGGCATTGCCGCTCTGGGCGATGTACAGCAGCGCGCCGGCCAGCGGCGCGGTCATGCACGGGCCCACCAACAGGCCGGACAGCGCGCCGAGCACGCCGGCACCCACCAGGCTGCCCCCGCGCCGCTGGCGGCCGGCGTTCTCCAGACGATCACGCAGGGCGGCCGGCAGTTGCAGTTCGAAGAAACCGAACATGGGCAGCGCCAGCAACACGAAGATGGCCGCGAAGCTGCCCAGCAGCCACGGTTGCTGCAGCAGCGCCTGGAGGTTGGCCCCCAGCAGCGCGGCGAGCACGCCCATGGCGGCATACACCAAGGCCATGCTGATCACGTAGCTGCCGGCCAAGGCCAGACCGCGCCGTGGCCCGGCGCCGCTGCCCACCACCAGCCCGGCCAGAATCGGCAGCATTGGCAACGAGCACGGCGTAAATGCCAGCAACAGCCCCAGGCCGAAGAACACCAACAGGCTCCAGCCCAACGCGCGCTGTTGCAGACCACTGGCCAAGGCCTGATCCTGCGCCTCGCCGCTGGCCGCTGCTGCTGGGCCGCCACCCAGGTCGACCACTTGGGTCTGGGGCGGATAGCACAGGCCCGCGTCGGCACAGCCTTGGAAGCCGACCTTGATCTTGCCGGTGGCTCCGGCGGGAATCTTCAGCTCCAGTGCCTGGCGATAGACTTGCTGATCGCCGAAAAACTCGTCGCTGTGAGCTTCGCCTTCCGGCAACTTCGGCTTCTGCGCTTCGGCCAGACCGTCGAATTTGAGCCGCTGCTGGTAAAGGTAGTATCCGTCCGCGATCTGCCAGAACAACAGGGTCTCACCGGAATCCAGGCGTTGCGAGGAAAAGACGAAGGCCTTTTCCACCGGCAGGAATTCGGGTTTGGTCTCGAAGGGATTGGCAGCCTGGGCCAGGCCCGAGAGCAGGAACAGCCATAGCAAAAGCAATCGACGCATGGATAAAGCCTTAGAACGAAGCAGGTGGAATGCACAATGGCGACCGGCGATTAACCGTCGATTAACCTGGTCGACAACCGTTTTGCAGCAATGATCACCCATATCGGGCGTACTCGTCGCATAATGTCGGCTTAATCGGCCGGCGGCCTAATGTACCTTTTTCAACGGGGCTCCCCATGCGCGTACTGGTCTGCGAAGACGATGAGTTGATCGCCAGCGGCATAGTCGCCGGGCTTACGGCCCAAGGCCTGACGGTCGAACACGTGGCCACGGCAGCGGCGGCGCGGGCGATGATCGGCGTGGCCGAGTTCGATGTCATGGTGCTTGACCTTGGCCTGCCCGATGAGGACGGCCTCAAGCTGCTCCGGCAGTTGCGCCAGCAAGGCCTGGAGATTCCGGTGCTGATCCTCACCGCCCGTGATTCGGTGACCGACCGGGTCGAAGGCCTGCAGGCCGGAGCCGATGATTACTTGCTCAAGCCGTTCGACCTGCGTGAGCTGGCGGCGCGCCTGCACACCTTGTTGCGGCGCGTGGCCGGGCGCAGTGTCAACCTGATCGAGCACGGTCGCCTGACGTATGACCCCAGCAGCCGCGAAACCACCTTGGACGGTCATTCGGTGGACCTGTCCCGCCGCGAGCAGTCGCTGTTGCAGGCTTTGCTCCACAGTCGCGGGCGGGTGTTGTCCACCGAGCAGCTCAAGGACAGCGTCTACGGGTTCAACGACGAACTGGAAAGCAATGCCCTCAACGTGCATATCCATCATCTGCGGCGCAAGCTGGGCAACGGGATTGTCGAGACGGTGCGCGGCCTGGGTTATCGGCTGGGGCCGGCCGATGGTGGGGAATCCTCCAAGTGATGAGCTTGCGACTGCGGCTGAGCCTGACCCTTGGCGCGGCCTTCGCGCTGATCTGGGCCCTGGCCGCCGCCTGGATGCTCAGCGACCTGCGCAACCAGATGATGTTCTCCCTCGACCAGCGCCTGGTGGCTTCGGCGCGGATGGTCGCCGGGTTGCTGGAGCAACTGCCGCCCTTGCCGACCAAGGGTGACGGCACGCATTTCAGCGCCGAACAGTTGAGTATTCCGGGCGGTATGGCTTGCCAGGTCAGCTCCTTGCGCGGGGAGATCCTGGCGCGCAGCCACGGGACTCCCGAGCAACCTCTTGAAGCCGAGAAAATGGGTTTTCATGACCAGATGATCGACGGCGCGCCTTGGCGAAGTTTTACCTTGGCCCGAGGCGATTTGCGCATTACCACCGCCGACCGCCAGATCGAGCGCGAAGCCTTGAACATGTCGGTGTTGCTGGCGGCGTCGGTGCCGGTCGGCGTGGCGCTGCTCGGTTGCCTGTGCCTGTTGTGGCTCGGCATTGGCCAGGGTCTGGCGCCGCTCAATCGCATGCGCGATGCGTTGATGCGGCGCAACGCCGATTCCCTGGAGCCGCTGCAGATTCATCCCCTGCCCAGCGAGCTGCGTCCCTTGCTGGAAACCCAGAACCAGTTGCTCCAGCGCATCGGCAAGACCATCGAGCGCGAGCGCCGCCTGACCGGCGATGCCGCTCATGAACTGCGCAGCCCGCTGACGGCCATCAAGACGCACCTGCAAGTGGCGCGCATGACCGAGGGCGCCGCGCGCGACCAGTCCCTGGCGCGAGCGGAGGAGGGTGCCGACCGGTTGCATCGCACGCTCGAACAACTGTTGTTGCTGGCCCGTGTCGAGGGCAGCCTGTCGTTCGATGACGGCGTGCAATGCAATGCCGAGCAGGTCGCACGGTTGGCCATCCAGGACGCGGCCGGTGGCGCGCTCCAGCGGATCAGGCTGGATCTATCGCCGCAACTGTCCGACGCGCCAGTGCAGATGCCAGCGGTACTGGCCATCGCCGCGTTGCGCAATCTGCTGGAAAACGCCCTGCGCCATACGCCGGACGATACCGAGGTCGAGCTGAACCTGGAGATGATCGGCCAACGTGTGCGTTTCCAGGTGCGCGACCAAGGCCCCGGCATTGCCGCCGACGATATCCAGCACCTGACCCAACGCTTCTGGCGCAACGGCCAGAGCAATGGCTGCGGGTTGGGACTGGCGATTGTCCAGGCCATCGTCCAGCGCTGCGGCTGTGGCTTGCACTTCGACAGCCGCCCGGATGGGCTGCGAGTTGAATTCACCGTGCCGGTGCAAGTGTCGCCTGTCCAGTGACGGATTCCTGTGGGTAAATCCTTGCCTCGCTGATGCGTTTCCAACAGAAGCCTGCACGTGCGCCCCGAATGCGCACCTGCCCGGTGCGCCGTTTGGTCACTCATTGCGGGGTCGAAAAATGTCAGTCGCTCACAGTCCTATCCAAGCATTGCCTGTCCGGGTCAGTCCGACACCGGTCGAGACGCTCTATCAATTCAACGAATCGCCGTTGCTGGCTCGCCAGAACCGGCAGGAATCCAATGCCCGCAGTTACCCACGACGGATCCCCCTGGCCCTTAAGCGCGCCAAGGGCCTGTACGTCGAAGATGTCGAGGGCCGCACGTTCATCGATTGCCTGGCCGGCGCGGGCACGCTGGCCCTTGGGCACAATCACCCGGTAGTGATCGAGGCGATCCAGCAGGTGCTTGCCGATGAGCTGCCGTTGCATACCCTGGACCTGACCACGCCGGTCAAGGATCGCTTTGTCCAGGACCTGTTCGGCCTGTTGCCAGCGGCCCTCGCCGCCGAAGCGAAAATCCAGTTTTGCGGCCCCACGGGCACAGACGCGGTGGAAGCGGCCCTCAAGTTGGTGCGCACCGCCACGGGACGAAGCACCGTGCTGTCGTTCCAGGGCGGTTATCACGGCATGAGCCAAGGCGCGTTGAGCCTGATGGGCAGCCTGGGCCCTAAAAAGCCGTTGGGGGCCTTGCTCAGCAGTGGCGTGCAGTTCATGCCGTTTCCCTACGATTATCGGTGTCCGTTCGGACTCGGGGGGGCTGAAGGCGTCAAGGCTAACCTGCATTACCTGGAAAACCTGCTGACCGACCCCGAGGCTGGCGTGCAGTTGCCCGCAGCGGTAATTGTCGAGGTGGTGCAGGGCGAAGGTGGTGTGATACCCGCCGATCTTGACTGGCTGCGCGGGTTGCGACGGATCACCGAGCGGGCCGGCGTGGCGCTGATCGTCGATGAGATCCAGAGCGGCTTTGGCCGAACCGGCAAGATGTTTGCGTTCGAGCACGCCGGGATCATTCCGGACGTGGTCGTCCTGTCCAAGGCCATCGGCGGCAGCCTGCCGCTGGCGGTGGTGGTTTATCGCGACTGGCTCGACACCTGGCTGCCGGGCGCCCACGCCGGGACTTTCCGCGGCAACCAGATGGCCATGGCGGCGGGTAGCGCGGTCATGCGCTACCTGGTTGAACACAACGTGCCAGCCCATGCCGCCGCCATGGGCGAACGCCTGAGCGAACACCTGCATATCCTGCAGAGGGACTTCCCGCAATTGGGCGATATTCGTGGTCGCGGGCTGATGCTCGGCGTCGAGCTGGTAGACCCGGCCGGCACGTCGGACGCCTTGGGCCATCCACCGGTGGATGCACGGCTGGCGCCACGGCTGCAGCGTGAATGCCTCAAGCGTGGGCTGATCCTGGAGTTGGGTGGCCGACAGGGCGGCGTAGTGCGTTTCCTGCCGCCGCTGATCATTACCGCAGCGGAGATCGACCGGGTCGCGGAGATTTTTCGGCGTGCCTTGGAAGCCGCCGTGGCCGATGCCTAATTTTCATTCGGTCCGGTACGTTCCTTTTCATACCTTGGCTGCGCCTGCGCGCGGCGAACCTTGAGCAACGATGGAGAACCACCCATGACTTCAGTATTCGACCGCGAGGACATCCTCTTTCAGGTCGTGGTCAACCACGAAGAGCAGTATTCGATCTGGCCGGACTACAAGGCCGTTCCGGAAGGCTGGCGCACCGTTGGCAAAAGCGGTTTCAAAAAGGAATGCCTGGCTTATATCGAAGAGGTCTGGACCGATATGCGACCGTTGAGCCTGCGCAAGAAGATGGAAGAGCAGGCGACTGCGGCTCACTAAACAGAGCCGACGCGCCCCGCTTTGAGGGAGCGGGGCAAGCCCGCTCCCTCATCAGGCTTTGCGTCTGGGCCGACAGTTGGTGCACCGCCGTCTGCTTTATCTTGAAGCTTGGCGCTTGAAACTCATCGCTGCTCTACTTGAACCGCCGCTCCACCCCTTTCTCCACCAGGATCTTCGCCGAAATCTCCTCCACGGAAAAATGCGTGGAATTGATGTGGGGAATGTTCTCCCGCCGGAACAGGTTTTCCACCTCGCGCACCTCGAACTCGCATTGCGCGTAGCTCGAATAGCGGCTGTTGGGCTTGCGTTCGTTGCGGATCGCGGTAAGGCGGTCCGGGTCGATGGTCAGGCCAAACAGCTTGTGCTGGTGGGCGCGCAGGGCGCTCGGCAGTTGCAGGCGCTCCATGTCGTCTTCGGTCAGCGGATAGTTGGCCGCGCGGATGCCAAATTGCATCGCCATGTACAGGCACGTCGGCGTCTTACCACATCGCGACACCCCCACTAGGATCAGGTCGGCCTTGTCGTAATAATGCGTGCGGGCGCCGTCGTCGTTGTCCAACGCGAAGTTGACCGCTTCGATCCGCTCCATGTAGTTGGAGTTGTGGCCAATGGAATGGGACTTGCCGACCGAGTAGGAGGAATGCTCGCTCAATTCCTGCTCGAGCGGCGCGAGGAACGTGGAAAAAATGTCGATCATGAAACCATTGGACGTTGCGAGAATCTCACGGATGTCCTGATTGACGATGGTATCGAAGATGATCGGGCGAAAACCGTCGGTTTCGGCGGCTTTATTGATTTGCTGTACCATGGCCCGCGCCTTGTCGACGCTGTCTATGTAGGGACGTGTCAGCTTGGTGAAGGTAATGTTCTCGAACTGCGCCAACAGGCTCTGGCCCAGCGTTTCGGCCGTGATGCCGGTGCCGTCGGAAATAAAGAAAGCAGATCGTTTCATTTGCGCCTTGGGCCTTAAGCTAGTGAGCTAGTAACGATTCTTGGATATGATAGGCGCGATTTGCCGGCCGCCCGTGGCCCGCATTCTCACTTATTTTCCAGGTCCAGGCCATATCGCCGGTGACTCGCTCCCCTGGAGCTACCGGTTCTTGAGCTTTTCCAACACAGTTAGTGGAGAGATCACCTTGGTAGAGTACGTAGTTTCCCTCGATAAGCTCGGCGTCCATGATGTAGAGCATGTGGGGGGCAAGAACGCATCCCTGGGCGAGATGATCAGTAACCTCGCCGGCGCCGGTGTATCGGTGCCAGGTGGCTTCGCCACGACCGCCCAGGCTTATCGTGATTTCCTGGAACTGAGCGGCCTGAACCAGCAGATCCACGATGCCCTCGACGCCCTCGACGTCGATGACGTCAATGCCCTGGCCAAGACCGGCGCCCAGATCCGCCAATGGATCATGGAAGCCGAATTCCCCGAGAAGCTGAACGCCGAAATCCGCACGGCCTTTGCCAAACTCTCCGAAGGCAACCCCGATATTGCCGTCGCCGTACGCTCGTCGGCCACTGCCGAAGACCTGCCGGACGCGTCCTTTGCCGGTCAGCAGGAAACCTTCCTGAACATCCGTGGCGTGGAAAACGTCATCCGGGCCGCCAAGGAAGTCTTCGCCTCCCTTTTCAACGACCGTGCCATTTCCTACCGCGTGCACCAGGGCTTTGACCATAAGCTGGTCGCCCTGTCCGCCGGTGTGCAGCGCATGGTCCGCTCCGAAACCGGCACCGCCGGCGTAATGTTCACCCTCGACACCGAGTCGGGTTTCCGTGACGTGGTGTTCATCACCGGTGCCTACGGCCTGGGTGAGACCGTCGTACAAGGCGCGGTGAACCCGGACGAATTCTATGTCCACAAGGGCACGCTGGAAGCCGGTCGCCCGGCGATCCTGCGTCGCAACCTGGGCAGCAAGGCCATCAAGATGATCTACGGCGACGAAGCCAAGGCCGGTCGCTCAGTGAAAACCGTCGACGTCGACAAGGCCGAGCGCGCGCGTTTCTGCCTGACCGATGCTGAAGTCAGCGAACTGGCCAAGCAGGCCATGACCATCGAGAAACACTACAAGTGCCCGATGGACATCGAGTGGGCCAAGGACGGTGACGACGGCAAGCTGTACATCGTCCAGGCCCGTCCGGAAACCGTGAAGAGCCGCACCCAGGCCAATGTCATGGAGCGCTACCTGCTCAAGGAAACCGGCACCGTGTTGGTGGAAGGCCGTGCCATCGGCCAGCGCATCGGCGCCGGCAAGGTGCGAATCATCAAGGACGTCTCGGAGATGGACAAAGTCCAGGCCGGCGACGTACTGGTTTCCGATATGACCGACCCGGATTGGGAACCTGTCATGAAGCGCGCCAGCGCTATCGTCACCAACCGTGGTGGGCGTACCTGCCACGCGGCGATCATTGCCCGTGAACTGGGGATCCCGGCGGTTGTTGGTTGCGGCAACGCCACTCAATTGCTCAAGGACGGCCAGGGCGTCACCGTTTCCTGCGCCGAAGGCGATACCGGCTACATCTTCGAAGGCGAGCTGGGCTTCGACATCAAGAAGAACTCCGTGGACGCCATGCCGGAGCTGCCATTCAAGATCATGATGAACGTCGGCAACCCGGACCGCGCCTTCGACTTCGCGCAATTGCCGAATGCCGGCGTGGGCCTGGCCCGCCTCGAGTTCATCATCAACCGCATGATCGGCGTCCACCCCAAGGCACTGCTGAACTACGACGGCCTGCCTCAGGAAATCAAGGACAGCGTCGACAAGCGTATCGCCGGCTACAACGATCCGGTCGGTTTCTACGTCGAGAAGCTGGTGGAAGGCATCAGTACCCTGGCGGCGGCGTTCTACCCGAAAAAGGTCATCGTGCGCCTGTCGGACTTCAAGTCCAACGAGTACGCCAACCTGATCGGCGGCAAGCTCTACGAGCCGGAAGAAGAAAACCCGATGCTGGGCTTCCGTGGTGCGTCGCGCTACATCAGCGAATCGTTCCGTGATTGCTTCGAGCTCGAGTGCCGCGCCCTCAAGCGCGTGCGCAACGAGATGGGCCTGACCAACGTCGAGATCATGGTGCCGTTCGTGCGCACCCTCGGCGAAGCGAGCCAAGTGGTCGACCTGCTGGCGGAAAACGGCCTGGCCCGTGGCGAAAACGGCCTTCGCGTGATCATGATGTGCGAACTGCCGTCCAACGCGATCCTGGCTGAAGAGTTCCTCGAATTCTTCGACGGTTTCTCCATCGGCTCCAACGACCTGACCCAGTTGACCCTGGGCCTGGATCGCGACTCCGGGATCATCGCCCACCTGTTCGACGAGCGGAACCCGGCGGTGAAGAAGTTGCTGGCCAATGCCATCGCCGCCTGTAACAAGGCCGGCAAGTACATCGGCATCTGCGGCCAAGGCCCTTCGGACCACCCTGACCTGGCCAAGTGGCTGATGGAGCAGGGCATCGAAAGCGTTTCGCTGAACCCGGACTCCGTACTGGAAACCTGGTTCTTCCTGGCTGAGGGTCAGGCTGCGGTCTGATTGAGTGAAGGGGCCCCGTTGGCCCCTTTTGATTGAAGCAGGGCGGGCTCCGCGCGGAATCCGCCTTTTTTGTGCAAGAGCATCATGCAAAGCAGCAGCAACTTATTTCCTGTCGCCCTGATCAGCGCCGAGCGGCGTGGTGATCTGAGCGAAGATGTCTATCGCTTGAAACCCGGCAACAGCCCGGACTACAGCGTCGAACTGGCCGTCACCCGCCTGGGCATGGCGGATGCCGGCGAACGCCGTGGCGTCCCAGTGATCCTGCTGCACGGCAGCTTTTCCAACCGGCGCTTCTGGTATTCGCCCAAGGGCCTTGGGCTCGGGGCGTATCTGGTGCGGCGTGGGTTCGATGCCTGGATTCCCGAGATGCGCGGTCACGGGCTGTCCCAACGCAACCAGGGCTACCGCAACAACCGCGTCGCCGATTATGCCCGTTACGACTTGCCGGCCATCGGCGCCTTTGTGCGTGAGCAAAGCGGCCAGGTGCCCCATTGGATTGGTCATTCCCTGGGCGGCATTACCCTGGCGGCAGCCTTGGGCGGGCATTACCTGGGCGAGCCCGCCGTGGCGTCGGCGGCGTTTTTCGGTACTCAGGTCAGCCGCACCTATTGGCCGCTGAAAATTCCGCCGGTGGAGTGGAGCGGACGATTCATCCTCAAGCGGTTTGCGCAACTGTCTGGCACAAGGCTCAAGCGCGGCCCGGAGGATGAGCCCATCGGGCTGGCCCTGGAGAGCATGCGCTGGTATGGGCTTTTCGGGCGTTTCGGCGATGCCGAAAAAAACTGGTGGGCGGGCCTTGCCGATGTGCAAGTGCCGGTGCTGGCGGTGAGTGCCGCCGGTGATCGTCAGGATCCGACCTGGGCCTGTCGTAAATTGTTCGAGCAGATCGGTTCCGAGTACAAACAGTTCGTCTGTCTTGGCCGGGAACAGGGCTTTAGCGACGATTTCGGCCATGTTGAAATGCTCGTCAGCAAAGCCGCGCACGCCGAGGTCTGGCCGTTGGTGGCGCGCTGGCTGGAAAATCAATGCGCGCCGCTGTTGGCGGAGCCGTCCGGATTGGCCGAAGCTGTTTAACGCGAGGGCCCTGGACATGGGCATTTCGCTCTGGTCGGCTAGCGGCTAAGATATGACGCGCTACGTTGTTCCGGTCACAAACGGTTGTTCATTCAGCCAGACGTTCAAGCCCTGCAGGAGTTGTTCGATGAACCATTACCTCACGCCCGACCTGTGCGATGCCTATCCGGACCTGGTGCAAGTATTGGAGCCGATGTTCAGCAATTTCGGTGGCCGCGACTCGTTCGGCGGCGAAATCGTGACCATCAAGTGCTTCGAAGACAACTCGTTGGTCAAGGAGCAGGTTGAACTCGACGGCACGGGCAAGGTGCTGGTGGTCGATGGCGGCGGTTCCCTGCGTCGGGCTTTGCTGGGCGACATGCTGGCGGAAAAAGCCGCGAAGAACGGCTGGGAAGGCTTGGTGATCTACGGTTGCATCCGCGACGTCGACGTCATTGCCCAGACCGACCTGGGCGTCCAGGCCCTGGCCAGTCATCCGATGAAAACCGACAAGCGCGGCATCGGCGATCTCAATGTTGCCGTGACCTTCGCCGGCGTGACCTTTCGTCCGGGCGAGTATGTCTATGCGGACAACAACGGCGTGATCGTCTCGCCAAGCCCGCTGAAAATGCCTGAATGAAACGATATAGCCATAAGGGATGAGGATGTTCGAGGAAGAAAACGCGCAATGGGGGCTGGTTCATGCCCTGGTGCTGGATGGTAAAGGCGGCGCGCGTTCGATAGCCCGGACCGAACTTGACGATTTGCAGTTGCAGGCCCATGAAAGCCTGTGGCTGCACTGGGATCGCAGTCATCCGCAAACCCATACCTGGTTGCGCAAATCCAGTGGCTTGAGTGAATTCAATTGCGACCTGCTGCTTGAGGAGAACACCCGGCCACGCCTGCTGGCGTTGCCCAATGCCGAGCTGCTGCTGTTTCTTCGGGGCATCAACCTCAACCCGGGTGCCGAGCCTGAAGACATGGTGTCGGTGCGCATCTTTGCCTCGGCCCAGCGTGTAATCTCGCTACGGTTGCGTCCATTGCGCGCCACCGATGAGCTGCTGGCGGAGTTGGTTGAGGGCAAGGGACCGAAGACCTCGTCGGAACTCATCCTTTATATGGCGCAATACCTGACCAATAAAGTGCAGGACCTGGTGACGTGCCTGTCTGAAATCGTCGACAGCGAGGAAGAGAAACTCGATACCGACGAACGGTATACACCCGAACACGACGCCATTTTGCACATCCGTCGCAGGGCCGCCGGACTGAAGCGATTCCTGGCGCCACAGCGGGACATCTTTGGCCAGATGTCGCGGACCAAGTTGCCTTGGTTCGTCGAGGACGATGGCGACTATTGGAATGAATTGAACAACAGCCTGACGCGCTACCTCGAAGAGCTGGAATTGACCCGAGAGCGCGTGGGGCTTGTGCTGGAAGCCGAGGACCGGCGTCTTTCGGTGCGCATGAACCGCACCATGTACCGCTTCGGCATCATTACCGGGATCTTCCTGCCGATGAGTTTTCTCACCGGCCTGCTGGGTATCAATGTCGGCGGCATTCCGTTTTCCGAAAGCCCTTACGGTTTCATGATCGCCTGCCTGCTGATGATCTGCGTCGCGACGGGGCAATGGTGGTTATTCCGCCGTTTGCGTTGGGTGTGATGGGCTTTCATGTGACCCGACGAAATCTGATTGCGTCTTCCACAGACATCACGAGAGGTGCGTATGCACGATCCGTTCGAACAGTCTCTGCGCGACATGCTCAAGGCCTCGCCGTCCAGCCGGGACGACGATGCATGCCTGGGGCGTGTACTGAAAACCGCCAACCGCCAGGTCGGCGCCGGCGATCTGTTCAGCCTGCTGGGCCGTTGGTTGCCCGCGCTGATGATCGCGTTGAACAACGGGTCGGCCCATGTCTCGCCGGTTTCCCGTCGCAAATCTGTTACTCGCACCGCTGATAAGGCTGATTGAATATGGAACTTGATCTCTGGACCCAGAGCCTCGTCACGGCAATGACTGCGTTGTGGACCAAGATAGCTAATTTTATCCCCAACCTTTTTGGCGCCCTGGTGGTGCTGTTGCTGGGGTTCGTCGTGGCCAAGCTGCTGGACACGCTGCTTTCCAAGCTGCTCGCCAAATTGGGCCTCGACCGCCTGATGGGCGGCACCGGCCTGACCAAACTGTTGTCTCGCGGCGGCATCCAGGTGCCGATCTCGACGCTGGTGGGCAAGATCGTCTATTGGTTCGTGCTGCTTATTTTCCTCGTGTCGGCGGCTGAGTCCCTGGGCCTGGAGCGCGTTTCAGCTACGCTCGACATGCTTGCGCTGTATTTGCCGAAGGTGTTTGGCGCGGCGTTGGTGTTGCTGGTGGGCGTCCTGTTGGCGCAACTGGCCAACGGGCTGGTACGTGGCGCCGCCGAGGGCGTTGGACTGGACTACGCTGCGGGGCTTGGGCGAATCGCCCAAGGGCTTGTCATCATCATCAGTATTTCGGTCGCGATCAGCCAGTTGGAGGTCAAGACTGACCTGCTCAACCATGTGATCGTGATCGTCTTGATTACCGTTGGTCTGGCGGTTGCGCTGGCAATGGGGTTGGGAAGCCGGGAAATCGCCGGTCAGATTCTTGCGGGAATCTATGTGCGTGAGCTGTATGAGGTTGGACAACAAGTGCGTGTTGGCGAGGTCGAAGGCCAGATCGAAGAGATCGGCACGGTGAAAACCACATTGCTGACCGAAGAGGGCGAGCTGGTGTCGCTTTCCAATCGGATCCTGCTGGAACAGCATGTGAGTAGCCGCTAACCCGGCAAACCCTGCTAATGTATGCCGCCGCAAAATGCCTGCCACCGCAGGGTGCGGCGCACATTGACCTAGACTGTCGGCCCGACTTGTTTTGAACAAACCCCAATCGCTATCCACGCGCTACGACCCCCGTGATCTCTCCGATGAGGAGTTGGTCGCGCGCGCGCATACGGAGCTGTTTCACGTTACGCGGGCCTACGAAGAGTTGATGCGCCGCTACCAGCGGACATTATTTAACGTTTGTGCACGATATCTCGGGAACGATCGCGACGCTGACGATGTCTGTCAGGAGGTGATGTTGAAGGTGCTGTACGGCCTGAAGAACTTCGAGGGGAAATCGAAGTTCAAGACTTGGCTATACAGCATCACTTACAACGAATGCATCACGCAGTATCGCAAGGAACGGCGAAAGCGTCGCTTGATGGATGCATTGAGCCTTGATCCTCTCGAGGAAGCGTCTGAAGAAAAGGCGCCCAAGCCCGAGGAGAAGGGTGGACTCGATCGCTGGCTGGTTTATGTGAACCCGATCGATCGGGAAATTCTGGTGCTACGATTTGTCGCAGAACTGGAATTCCAAGAGATCGCAGACATAATGCATATGGGTTTGAGTGCGACAAAAATGCGTTACAAGCGCGCGCTCGATAAGCTACGTGAGAAATTTGCGGGCATTGCTGAAACTTAGTTCGGCGCAAATATCTCTTACGTGTAGGCAAGTTCTGATAGACTTGCCGCCGAGTTGTCCCCCGGTTTGCGGGACTGCTTCACAATCACCAGATGGGGATTTAACGGATGAAACTGAAAAACACCTTGGGCTTTGCCATTGGTTCTTTGATTGCTGCCACTTCGTTCGGCGCTCTGGCACAAGGCCAAGGCGCAGTTGAAATCGAAGGCTTCGCCAAGAAAGAAATGTTCGACAGCGCTCGTGATTTCAAGAACAACGGCAACCTGTTCGGCGGTTCGGTCGGTTACTTCCTGACCGACGACGTTGAACTGCGTCTGGCCTACGACGAAGTGCACAACGCACGTACTGACGATGGCACTAACGTCAAGGGCGCCAACACCGCTCTGGACGCTTTGTACCACTTCAACAACCCAGGCGACATGCTGCGTCCATACGTCTCGGCCGGTTTCTCGGACCAGAGCATCGACCAGAATGGCAGCAACGGTCGTAACCGTTCTACCTTCGCCAACGTTGGTGGCGGCGCCAAGCTGTATTTCACCGACAACTTCTACGCCCGTGCTGGCGTTGAAGCCCAGTACAACATCGACCAAGGCGACACCGAGTGGGCGCCAAGCGTCGGTATCGGTGTGAACTTCGGTGGCGGCTCCAAGCCTGCTGCTGCTCCAGTTCCAGCGCCAGCTGAAGTCTGCTCCGACAGCGACAACGATGGCGTGTGCGACAACGTCGACAAGTGCCCTGACACCCCAGCCAACGTAACCGTTGACGCTGATGGCTGCCCAGCTGTTGCTGAAGTCGTACGTGTTGAGCTGGACGTCAAGTTCGACTTCGACAAGTCGGTCGTTAAAGAAAACAGCTACGGCGACATCAAGAACCTGGCTGATTTCATGAAGCAGTACCCATCCACCAGCACCACTGTTGAAGGTCACACTGACTCCGTCGGTCCTGACGCTTACAACCAGAAGCTGTCTGAGCGTCGTGCAAACGCCGTTAAGCAAGTTCTGACCAACCAGTACGGTGTTGAATCGTCCCGCGTTCAGTCTGTTGGCTACGGCGAATCCCGCCCAGTTGCTGACAACGCCACTGACGCTGGTCGTGCAGTTAACCGTCGCGTAGAAGCGCAGGTTGAAGCCCAAGCTAAGTAATTAGCCCACAGCTTTGGAAAAACCCGGCCTAGGCCGGGTTTTTCTTTGTCTGGGATTTATCGGACAGTCTGTGCCAGACGAAGCAAGACCTTTGGGAGCGAGCTTGCTCGCGATGACGGTCTGACTGAGTACATATCCATTGCTGCGATAACGGCGGCTTATGGTTCCGCCCCGACGGCGGGTCACTTTCGAAAAGCGCGAAAGTAACCAAAGCGCTTCAAGCCCCACCACTCGGCACCTCGCCTAGGCTCGGTGTGCCCTCACTCCGGCATTGCTCCGTGGGCCCGCCGCGAAGGGCCATCCATGGCCCAGCGCGGCTACCTCGGCATCCATGCCGAGGTGCCCACTACGCAATACCTGCGTTCGGCCAGCGTGGTTAACGGGGCGCCCCAGATCAAAATCAAAAGCGAGGCGGCCTGACAGCCGACCTGTCTCCGGCGGCTGTACTTCAATCCCATTGTGGGAGCGAGCTTGCTTGCGATTGCGGTGTGTCAGTCACCCTTCAGGTTGCTGATACATTGCCATCGCGAGCAAGCTCCCACATTGGGTCGGGGGGGCTGTCAGAGGGCGCAAGCCTGGGCCCAGGCAGGCTGCGAGGCGGCCAGTTCAGCAGCGCCGGCCACCGAGCCAATCACCAGGATCGCCGGGCTCTTGAGTTGAAACGCGCTGGCATCGGCTTCCATCGAAGCCAGGTCGCTGCGGCAGTCGCGCTGGTGGGGCAGGGAGGCATTTTCGATCATGGCCACGGGCGTGTCCGCCGCCAAGCCACCGGCCAACAACTGCTCGCGGATCTCGCTCAATTTCGCCACGCCCATATACACCACCAGGGTGGTCCCGCTTTGCGCCAGGGCTTGCCAGTTCAGGCTGCTGCCGTCCTGAGTGTGGGCCGTGACCAGGGTCACGCCCCGGGCGATTCCGCGCAGGGTCAGTGAAATATCGCATTGGGTGGCGCCCGCGAGGCCGGCGGTGATGCCGTTGACCAATTCCACTTCGACGCCATGTTCGCGCAACCACTGCGCCTCTTCACCGCCGCGACCGAAGATGCACGGATCGCCGCCCTTGAGGCGCACCACGCATTTGCCTTGGCGGGCATAACGCAACATCAGCCGGTGAATGAACGCCTGTGGCGTGGACCGGCAGCCGCCGCGCTTGCCCACGGCGATGACGCGCGCAGCGGGGCAATGCTCCAGCACCGCGACGTTGACCAGATCGTCGATCAACACCACATCCGCCTCGCCCAAGGCGCGCACGGCTTTGAGGGTCAGCAATTCAGGGTCGCCAGGACCTGCACCCACCAGCCAGACTTTTGCGTTCATAGTGTTTTCCTCACGAGATCGCGGCCACTGGTTGCGCGGTGGCAACCAGCAGACGCTTGATTTCAGGTACGCAGGAACCGCATTGCGTGCCGCAACCCAGTTCTTTTTTCAGTCCCTGCAAGTCCAAGCCACGCTCGATGCCGGCGCACACCGCGCGTTGGCTGACGTTCATGCAATTGCACAGGGTTTTGCCGCCGCCCACGGTGGCGCCGACGTTGCCCGGCGGCGCGCTCAGCGGGGCCAGCAGCCAGCGCCGCAGCTGCTCATCGGCACGACCTTCCAGCCACAGGTTCTGCAACCAGTGCCGTGCGAGGGTTTCGCCGGCGAGGCGAATGGCAGTGATGCGACCATTTTCGATCCGCACCCGTTTGCCAATGGAGCGACGCGGATCGTCATAGGCCAGCACCGGCCCATCGATCAGCCCCAGCTGTTCGTCGATCGCTTGTAGCAGTTGTGGTTCGGGCGCAACGGCGCTGGCCGCGCGAATCAGCAGCGCGGGACGTTCCCGACCAGTCAGGCTCAGGCTGACGTAGGCAAACGCCTCACACAATGGACGCAATGTCTCCAAATGCTGTTGGACATCGCCCTCGACCAAGGCGAAAAGTTGCCAAGGCAGGTTCACCGGTTCCAGGCGCACGCCGCTGTGCTTGAGTTCCGGCTGTTTCGACAACGGGTCGAAAGCCGGCTGAGTCAGGGTATTTACGCCGCCCTTGAGAAACCGGTCGCCCCAATGCATGGGCAGGAAGGCTTGGCCAGGGCGAACGCTCTCGTCCCTGTCCACCGCCACGACCACGCTGCCGCGACGGCTTTTCAGGCTGACCAGATCGCCGGCTTGCAGACGATGGCGATTCAGTTCGTCCGGATGCAGGCTGAGCACGGCTTCGTTCACATGCCCGAACAACTGCGCAGCGGTGCCGGTGCGGCTCATGCCGTGCCATTGGTCCCGCAGACGACCGGTGTTCAGGGTCAGCGGGTAGCGTGCGTCACGTAGCTCCTTGGCGGCGCGATAGGGTTCGGCCACAAACCGGGCACGGCCACTGTCGGTAGGAAAAATCCCGTCGACGTACAAACGCGCCGTTCCAACCGTGGCGCCTTCGGGAAAAGGCCATTGTTGTGGGCCAAGTCGATCGATCAACGCATGGCTGATGCCGGACAGGTCCAAGTCGCGGCCGCGGGTCAGTTGTTTGTATTCGTCGAACAGGTGGGCCGGCGCGTCGAAGGCGAACAGGCTGGGTAGGTTCGGGCGCAGGCGTTTTTCCAGGCGCTGTGCGAAATCCACGGTGATGGCCCAGTCCGGACGTGCTTCGCCCGGTGCGTTTATTGCCCGGCGAACGTGGGAAATACGCCGTTCGGAATTGGTCACCGAGCCTTCCTTTTCGCCCCAACTGGCCGCCGGCAGCAACAGGTCGGCAAACGCGGCGGTCTCGGTAGTTCGGAAGGCTTCCTGCAACACCACGAACGGGCAAGTTTGCAGGGCTTCGCGCACGGCGGTCTGGTCCGGCATCGATTGGGCCGGGTTGGTGCAGGCGATCCACAGGGCCTTGATCTTGCCGCTGCGCACCTGTTCGAAGAGCTCAATGGCGCTCAGCCCCGGAGTGCTGGGCAGTTGTTCCACGCCCCAATAGCTGGCGACCTCGGCGCGATGCTCAGGATTGCTGGCTTCGCGATGACCCGGCAGCAGGTTGGACAGACTGCCGGTTTCCCTGCCGCCCATTGCGTTAGGCTGGCCAGTCAACGAGAACGGCCCCGCACCCGGCCGGCCAATTTGGCCGGTGGCCAGGTGCAAATTGATCAGCGCGCTGTTTTTTGCGCTGCCGGCGGTGGACTGGTTCAAGCCCATGCACCACAACGACAGGAAACTCGGGGAGGTGCCGACCCATTCGGCGCATTGGTGCAGTTGCTCGACGCTGATGCCGCACAGTTGAGCAACCATGGTCGGCGTGTAGTCGCGCACCAGGTTCTTCAGGTCCGCCAGGCCTTCGGTGTGGGCCTTGATGAAGCTGCGATCGACCCAGTCTTCCCACAGCAGCAGGTGCAAAATCCCATGGAACAAGGCCACGTCGGTGCCCGGCAGAATCGCCAGGTGCAGGTCCGCCAGGTCGCAGGTGTCGGTGCGCCGGGGATCGATGACGATGATTTTCATCTGCGGCCGGCGGGATTTGGCCTCTTCCAGGCGGCGAAACAGGATCGGATGCGCGTAGGCCATGTTGCTGCCGACGATCATCACGCAGTCGCTCAGTTCCAGGTCTTCGTAGCTGCAGGGTGGGGCGTCGGCACCGAGGCTGCGCTTGTAGCCCACCACGGCGGAGGACATGCACAGCCGCGAATTGCTGTCGATATTGTTGGTACCCACCAACGCCCGGGCGAGTTTGTTGAAGGCGTAGTAGTCCTCGGTCAACAACTGGCCGGAGATGTAGAACGCCACGCTGTCGGGGCCGTGCTCGGCGATCGTGTCGGCGAAGACGCTGGCGGCGTGATCCAGGGCGCTGTCCCAGTCGGTGCGGCCCCTGGCCAGGCTTTTACCGAGGCGTAGCTCGGGATACAGGGCGCGCGCGGCGAGGTCACCGGTCAGGTGCAGGGTCGAGCCCTTGCTGCACAGTTTGCCGAAGTTGGCCGGATGGGCGGGATCGCCGCTGACGCCGAGGATGCGCTCGCCGTCATGCTCGATCAGGACGCCGCAACCGACCCCGCAATAACAGCAGGTCGAGGCAGTGGTCTGGCGGTTCATCAGCTTGCGTCCCGCAGGGCGAGCATGACTCGGCCGTTCTCGACCCGCGCCGAATGATGATGGGCGCAGCCCACGTCGGGGGCCTGGGCCTGGCCGCTCTCCAGGTCGATCTGCCAGTTGTGCAACGGGCAGGCTACGCGCTTGCCGTAGACCAACCCTTGGGACAGCGGGCCACCCTTGTGCGGGCAACGGTCATCGAGGGCGAACACTTCGTCGTCGCTGGTGCGGAAAATCGCGATATCGCCTTTCGGGCCATTGATGATGCGCGAACCGAGGATATTGATCTCTTCCAGCGCGCAGATATCCAGCCAATTCATGCCGGCACCTCCAAGGTCTTCACGGGGATGACTTCGAACTCTTTCTTCAACTCAGGCTGTTCCAGGCGTTGCTTCCACGGGTCCTGTTCCAGCGACAAGGAAAACTTCAGGCGTTCATGAAGGGCCTTGCGCCGCTCCGGGTCCTCCAACACGGCTTTCTTGATGTGCTCCATGCCGACCCGTTGCATGTAATGCACGGTGCGTTCGAGGTAGAAGGCTTCCTCGCGGTACAGCTGCAGGAAAGCCCCGTTGTATTCGCGGACTTCTTCGGCGGTCTTGAGCTTGACGAAGAACTCGGCGACCTCGGTCTTGATCCCGCCGTTGCCGCCGATGTACATCTCCCAGCCCGAATCGACGCCGATAATGCCGACGTCCTTGATGCCAGCTTCCGAGCAGTTGCGTGGGCAACCGGAGACGGCCAGCTTCACCTTGTGCGGCGACCACATGTTGAACAAATCGTGCTCGAGCTCGATGCCAAGCTGGGTGGAGTTCTGCGTGCCGAAGCGGCAGAACTCGCTGCCAACGCAGGTCTTCACGGTGCGGATGGACTTGCCGTAGGCGTGGCCGGACGGCATGTCGAGGTCTTTCCACACGCCCGGCAGGTCTTGCTTCTTGATGCCCAGCAGATCGATGCGTTGCCCGCCGGTGACCTTGACCATCGGCACGTTGTACTTGTCGGCCACGTCGGCAATGCGCCGCAGCTCGGAAGGGTTGGTCACGCCACCCCACATCCGCGGGACCACGGAGTAGGTGCCGTCTTTCTGGATGTTGGCGTGGGCGCGTTCGTTGATCAGGCGCGATTGCGGGTCGTCCTGGGCTTCGCCGGGCCAGGTGGAGATCAGGTAATAGTTCAAGGCCGGACGGCAAGTGGCGCAGCCGTTGGGAGTGCGCCAGTTCAGGTAGCTCATGGTCCCGGCGATGGTCAGCAGGTGCTGGTCGCGGATCGCCTGGCGGATCTGGCCGTGGTTGAGATCGCTGCAGCCGCAGATGGCTTTTTCGCTTTTCGGCTTGACGTCCGCCGCGCCGCCCACGGTGTTGATCAGGATCTGTTCCACCAGGCCGGCGCAAGAGCCGCAGGAACTGGCGGCCTTGGTGTGTTTTTTCACGTCATCGACGCTGAACAGCCCGTGTTCCTGGATCGCCTTGACGATGGTGCCTTTGCACACGCCGTTGCAGCCGCAGACTTCGGCGGTGTCGGCCATGCTCATGGCTTTGTCCTGGCCTTGGTGGCCTACATCGCCCAAGGCGTTTTCCCCAAACATCAGGTGATCGCGGATCTCGCTGATGCCGTGGTTCTCACGGATCTGACGGAAATACCAGCCGCCATCCGCCGTATCGCCGTACAGGCAGGCACCCACCAGCACGTCATCCTTGATCACCAGTTTTTTGTAGACGCCGCCGATCGGATCGGAAAGGGTGATGGTCTCGGTGCCTTCGCCGCCCATGAAGTCGCCGGCGGAGAACAGGTCGATGCCGGTGACTTTCAACTTGGTCGACGTGACCGAGCCTTTGTAAGTGGCGAAGCCCAGTTGCGCGAGGTGATTGGCGCAGACCTTGGCTTGTTCGAACAACGGGGCTACCAAGCCATAAGCCGTCCCACGGTGGCTGGCGCATTCGCCGATGGCATAGACGCGCGGATCGTAGGTTTGCATCGTGTCGTTGACCAGGATCCCGCGGTTGCACGGGATGCCGGATTTTTCCGCCAGTTCGGTGTTGGGGCGGATGCCGGCGGCCATCACCACCAGGTCGGCGGGGATGATGTCGCCGTTCTTGAACTGTACCGAGCCGACCCGGCCATTGCCGGCGTCGTGCAGGGCTTGGGTCTGTTCACACAGGCGGAACTTGAGGCCGCGGTTTTCCAGGGCGGTTTGCAGCAGTTGGCCGCTGGTCTTGTCCAACTGCCGTTCCAGCAGCCATTCACCGATGTGCACGACGGTCACGTCCATGCCGCGCAACTTCAGGCCGTTGGCGGCTTCCAGGCCCAGCAAGCCGCCGCCGATCACCACGGCGTGCTTGTGGGTCTTGGCGGTGTCGATCATCGCTTGGGTGTCGGCGATGTCGCGGTAGCCAATCACGCCGTCCAGAGTGTTGCCGGGGATCGGCAAGATGAACGGCGTGGAGCCGGTGGCGATCAGCAGGCGGTCGTATTCGGCTTCGCTACCGTCTTCGGCGATGACCCGGCGCTTGATGCGGTCGATCTCCACGACTTTGCGGTTGAGCAGCAACTTGATGTTGTTTTCCAAGTACCAGCTCAGGTCGTTGAGCACGATGTCTTCGAACGTTTGCTCTCCGGCCAGCACCGGCGACAGCAGGATGCGGTTGTAATTGGTGTGAGGCTCGGCGCCGAATACCGTGATGTCGTAGAGCTCGTTGCTCAGCTTGAGCAGTTCCTCGAGGGTTCGAACCCCGGCCATGCCGTTGCCGATCATTACCAGTTTGAGTTTTTTCATCAGGGTTCTCCGCAAGCTCAGGTCCGGTTTCATCACGGCGATCGGACTGGCTCGACATTTTTACGAAAACAAAAAAAGGCGTCTCGCTAGTGGCCTAGCGAGGACGCCTTTGTCCTGGTCCCGTTCTCTCGGGAAGCACCGCCTTCATCGTTGGAGGCGTTGCTTTATGTATGGTGAGAGAGGCTATGCAGCGGTTGTGCCAAGTGGCTCGGCACCCCGGATTTACTGGCTGAAGCCGGGGGAGGGTGAGGTGAAGGGGGATTTATTGCACCGAATCAAAGCGTGTTGCCCGGTAATGGAGCGCGGAAGGGCGAGCGAAAAAGTTTTTGTGGCGAGGGAGCTTGCTCCCGCTGGGCCGGTCCGACGCTTCGGGCGAAGCAGACCCAAAAAAACGGCGACCGCTGCGCGCTCGAGCGGGAGCAAGCTCCCTCGCCACGGTTATGAGTGAAACACCAAAAACAGCAGCACGACATTCACCACCAACGACCCCAGCGCCAACGTCCGCCAGACCTTCAGCGGTTCACGCTCCAGCAGGGGCCTGGGCCTTACGCTCAAGCTGCGACGCTCGCCTTGTTCCAGCAGCAATAACCATTCTTCGGCCGTTTCAAAGCGCTGGGCCGGATCAGCCGCCACCGCGCGATCCAGACTTAGCCCAAGCCATTCCGGCAGGTCGGGCCGATAACGATGGGCACTCACCGGCACGCCAAAGCGCGGACGTTGGAAGGCTTCGATTTCGCCGTAGGGATAATGCCCGGTAAGCAGGTAATACAGCGTCACGCCGACGGCGTACAAATCCTGCTGCGCCGTAGGCAATGTACCGCCGAACGCCTCCGGCGCAATGTAGCTAGGCGTGCCTGGAAGAACATTGGCCTGGTCTTCGGAGAGGCCCGGACAGTACGCCAGGCCGAAATCCAGCAAGCGCAATTCCCCGTCGTCGCCCAGGTGCAGGTTTTCCGGCTTGATGTCGCGGTGATAGATCTGCCGTCGATGCAGCAGGCCCACCGCCCGCACCAGCCGTTGCGCCAGGTCCAGCCATTGGGCCAGCGGCAGCGGCCCGCCCTGGTTGAACAGCTCGGCCAGGGTCGCGCCCGGATACTCGCGCATCACGTAATACAAATGCTGACGCTGGGGAACACCATGGACCTCGGGAAACTGCCGCCCGGCGACGCGCTTGAGAAACCATTCCTCCGAGAGCAACGCCTGACCGGCCCGGCTATCGTCCCGTAGCTGCACGGGCAAGGTTTTCAGCAGCCAGGGTTGGCCCTGGCCGTCGTGGACCCGGTAGAGCAACGATTGCTGGCTCTGGCCGAGCAGGCTTTCGATCTGCCAGCCCTCGAATACCTGGCCCGGTTTCAACGCAGGCGGCAGGGGCCATTGCTGCAATTGGATCAGCGCATCGCCGATGCTGGCTTCGCCCAAGGCATCGACGCGCACCAGCAGGGCACTGGCGTTGTCCTGGCTGCCGGCGAGGTGCGCGGCGTTGACCAAGGTCTGGGCTGCAAGATTCAGGTCCGGCTGGTCGCGAAGGATACCGGCAATGGCCGTATCCCCCAATACCGCCCAGACGCCGTCGCTGAGCAGCACGAAGGTTTCGTCGGTGCGCAATTCACCGTCGAGGAAGTCCAGGATCAGATGCTGATCCAAGCCCAGGGCACGCTTGAGCACATGCTGCATGCCCTGTTGTTCCCAGACATGGTCTTCGCTGACCCGTTGCAGATGATCGGCGTGCCAGCGATAGACCCGGCAATCGCCGACATGGGCGAGGGTAAAGCGCCGACCCCGCAGGACCAGCGCGCTGACGGTAGTGAGCAGCGGTTGCCCGCCACCGTTGGCCTGCAGCCAGCGATTTTGCGCCAGCAGCAGCCGGTCGAGCGCTTGGGCCACGCCCCAGGTCTGCGGCGTGGAATAGTAATCCAGGGCCAGGGCCTGCAAGGTCGAACGGGCGGCCAATCCGCCATCGGCGCACTGGCTCACGCCGTCGGCGATGGCGAACAGGTAACCCTTGCTGGCAGCCAGGGCCGGGGCCGGGGTGACCAGGCGCAGGGCGTCCTGGTTTTCCTCCCGAGGGCCGATGGCGCTGGCCTCGGCGAAACTCAATTGCAGGCTCATGGTTGCAGGTTATACCCGAGCCGCGGTAACAGCTGCCGAACCCCAAGTGGTTCTCCAGCGACGCTTGACGCCGTACAGGCCGAACCACGCCAGGACACCGAGGCTGGCGAACAACCACAGTGCCAGTTGATAGCTGCCGGTGCTCTGCTTGATCGCGCCCATGCCCGCCGCCAGGGCGAAGCCGCCGATGCCGCCGGCCATGCCGATCAGGCCGGTCATCACGCCGATCTCGCGGCGGAAGCGTTGTGGCACCAGTTGGAACACTGCGCCGTTGCCCGCACCCAAGCCGAGCATGGTGCAGACGAACAGGGCCAGCGCCGCATAGGAACTCGGCAGGTTGAAGCCGACCGCGGCGATGCAAACGGCCGCTACGGTGTACATGCCCAGCAAGGTGCGGATTCCGCCGAAACGGTCCGCCAGTGCGCCGCCCAATGGACGCATCAGGCTGCCACCAAACACGCAGGCGGCGGTGTAGTAGCCAGCGGTCACGGGGCTCAGGCCATATTGGTCGTTGAAGTAACCAGGCAGGGCGCTGGCCAGGCCGATGAAGCCGCCGAAGGTCACGCTGTAGAAGAACATGAACCACCAGCTGTCACGGTCGCCCAAGGCCTTGAGGTAGTCGGCCATGGATTTGGCTTTCGGCCGCTCCGGAGCGTTCTTCGCCAGCCAGGCAAAGAGCACCAGGGTGATCACCAGTGGGATCACCGCGAAGCCGAACACGTTGGTCCAGCCGAAGGCCACGGCCATGACCGGTGCGATCAACGCGGCGAGCACGGTGCCTGAGTTGCCCGCACCGGCGATGCCCATGGCCTTGCCCTGATGCTGCGGCGGATACCACTGGGACGCCAACGGCAGGGCGACGGCGAACGAAGCACCGGCGACACCCAGGAACAGGCCCAGCAGCAACGCTTGTTCGTAGCTGTGGATGCCCAGTTTCCAGGCGCAGAACAGCGCACCGATCACAATCACCTGGCCGACCATGCCGGCGGTCTTGGGTGAAATCCGGTCGGCCAGCAGGCCCATGAACAGGCGCAGCACGGCGCCGGCCAGGATCGGTGTCGCCACCATCAGGCCGCGCTGTTGGGTGGTCAGGTGCAGGTCGGCGGAGATCTGTACCGCCAGTGGGCCGAGCAGGTACCAGACCATGAAGCTCAGGTCGAAATAGAGGAAGGCCGCGAACAATGTCGGGGTGTGGCCGGATTTCCAGAAGCTTGAATTCATCGCGCACCTCAGCTGTAAAAGTCTCGAGAAATGAGTCAGTGCTTTGAGCAGTGCGCCGCCTGTGGTCGCACCACCGGTCCCGAAGGACCAAAACAAAAAAACGCCGCAACCCTGAGCGCCCGGAGGCGAAGAGGATGTGCGACGTCTTTGTCGTAGGTGGGGCAACCGCCGTTGGTTACCTGTGGAGTTGCTTAAGCGAGATCTGTGCCAACGGGGCCTGGCGCTACGACGATCAGCCGAGCAATTCATTCATTGCGATGATTTGCTCCGCCACCTGGACCAGCTTCTGCTGGCGGCTCATGGCCTGGCGGCGCATCAGGGTGTAGGCCTGTTCCTCGTTGCAGTCCTTCATCTTCATCAGCATGCCCTTGGCCTGTTCGATGCGTTTGCGTTCGGCCAGTTGCTGGTCCCGGGCCAGGAGCTGGGCGCGCAGGGCCTGGTCGCTTTCGAAGCGGGCCATGGCGACATCGAGGATCGGTTGCAGCCGCGCGGCATGGATGCCTTCGACGATGTAGGCGCTGACACCCGACTTGATTGCCTGACGCATCACATCCGGGTCGTGCTCGTCGGTAAACATGACGATCGGTCGTGGCTGGTCGCGACTGACCAGCACCACTTGTTCCATCACATCGCGGCCGGGTGACTCGGTATCGATCAAGATGACGTCCGGACGCACTGTTTCGACGCGCGCAGGCAGGTCGATGGTCAATCCGGATTCGTCGATCACTTCGAACCCGGCTTCAATCAAGGCAGCCTTGAGGCGGCCGACTTTTTTCGCAGTGTCGTTGATCAGCAGGATACGCAGCATGGTCGTGGCTCCTGTCAGCGGCTGGCGAGAAGGGGAGCCGCATCGCTCAAGGCGTGCAGTTTGAAGCTGCGGGCATACCCGGCCGGGTCGGAACCGTCCCAGGTGGTGCCGTCGATCAGTTGACTGCTGCGCATGTCTTGGCGCGGCGATGAAACCCCCAGCGCCTCGGCGGCCTCCCGATACAACCCGAGCTGCTGGACTTGCCGGGCCACGGCCAGGTAGTCCGGGTCTTCGCGCAACAGGCCCCAGCGGCGGAATTGAGTCATGAACCACATGCCGTCGGACAGGTAAGGCAGGTTGACCTCGCCGCCGCCATGAAAACGCATGGCGTGGGGATCTTGCCAACTGTTGCCCAGGCCGTCGGCGTAGATGCCCAGCAGTCGGGGTTCGATGCAGTCGAGCGGCGCGTCGAGGTATTCGGGGGCGCTCAACAATTGCGCGGTGCTGCGGCGGTTTTCAGTGCTTTGTTCGATGAAGCGGCTGGCTTCGAGGATTGCCATCACCAGCGCCCGGGCGGTATTGGGGTATTGCTCGACGAACGCACGGGTGCTGCCGAGGACTTTTTCCGGATGGTCGGGCCAGATGGTCTGGGTGGTCGCCAGGGTAAAGCCGAGGTTCTGCTTCACCGCGCTGGCGCACCAGGGCTCGCCGACGCAAAATCCGTCGATACGCCCGGCTTGCAGGTGCGCGATCATTTGTGGCGGCGGCACCACCACGCTGTCGACATCCGACAGTGGATGAATGCCCTGGGCGGCGAGCCAGTAGTAGAGCCACATGGCATGGGTGCCGGTGGGGAAGGTCTGGGCGAAGGTCAGTTTCGGGCGAGTTTGGTGCACGTGCTGTTCCAGTGCCTCAGGACTGGTCACGCCTTGGGCCTGGAGACCATGGGAGAGGTTGATGCTCTGGCCATTCTGGTTGAGTCCCATCAGCACGGCCATGTCCGTTGGGGCGACGCCGCCGATGCCCAGGTGCACGGCGTAGATCAGGCCGTAAAGGCTGTGGGCGGCATCGATTTCGCCGCTGACCAGCTTGTCCCGCAGGTTGGCCCAGGATGCCTGGCGCTTGAGGTTCAGGGTCAGGCCGTAGGGCTGGGCGAAACCCTGTGTCGCGGCGACGACCAGCGGGGCACAGTCGCTCAAGGCCATGAAGCCGAGATTGACCGCGCTCTTTTCCGGGGCATCGCTGCCATTGACCCAAGCCAGGGGCGTGGCTGGAATTTCATTCATCGGTATCACCTTCCACATCAAAAAAGCGCCGTGTCCTGGCCAAGAAGGCCGAACGACGACGCTGCTGTCCCTTGAAACAGTGCGACACTCATTCCGTCGTTGGCATGGGGCGCTGATGACCAAAAGGGTGCAAGGCATATGCCAGTGCCGTCGGATTGTGCGCACGCCTCGCTTGCGCCGCCGTTGCCCGGCTATAATCGCCGCCTCATTTCGTCGCCCGAGTCAAAGCCGCCCATGTACACCCTGGCCCGTGAACTGCTGTTCAAACTCTCCCCGGAAACTTCCCATGACCTGTCCCTGGACTTGATCGGCGCGGGCGGACGCCTGGGCCTCAATGGGCTGCTGTGCAAAGCCCCGGCAAAATTGCCGGTGACGGTCATGGGCCTGGAATTTCCCAACCCGGTCGGATTGGCGGCGGGCCTGGACAAGAACGGCGCGGCCATCGACGGCTTTGCGCAATTGGGTTTCGGCTTCGTTGAAATCGGCACCGTCACGCCGCGACCACAGCCGGGCAACCCCAAGCCACGGATCTTCCGTCTGCCGCAAGCCGAGGCGATCATCAACCGCATGGGCTTCAACAACCTGGGCGTCGATCATCTGCTGGCCCGTGTGGCCGCGGCCAAATACAAGGGCGTGCTGGGCATCAACATCGGCAAGAACTTCGACACGCCGGTGGAGCGCGCCGTCGACGACTACCTGATCTGTCTGGACAAGGTCTACGCCCACGCCAGCTACGTGACCGTCAACGTCAGCTCGCCCAACACACCGGGGCTGCGCAGCCTGCAATTCGGTGATTCCCTCAAGCAACTGCTGGCCGACCTGGCCCAACGTCGCGCGGAACTGGCCTTGACCCACGGCCGGCATGTGCCACTGGCGATCAAGATCGCCCCGGACATGACCGACGAGGAGACCACCCAGGTGGCCCAGGCCCTGATCGAGACGGGTATGGACGCGGTGATCGCCACCAACACGACCCTGGGCCGCGAAGGCGTCGAAGGGCTGGAACACGGTGACGAGGCGGGCGGTTTGTCTGGCGCGCCCGTGCGTGACAAGAGCACCCACACCGTGAAGGTGCTGGCCGCTGAATTGGCGGGGCGCTTGCCAATCATCGCGGCGGGGGGGATTACCGAAGGCAAGCATGCCGCCGAGAAGATCACCGCCGGGGCAAGCCTGGTGCAGATCTATTCGGGCTTTATCTACAAAGGGCCGGCGTTGATTCGTGAGTCGGTGGATGCGATTGCGGCGTTGGGTTGAACCGAAGGTTAGTTCTGCGCAGATCCATTGCCACAGGATGTGTGGTCTTTGAGATGTCCATTAAAAAGGGCTCCTGTAAAGGAGCCCCTTGGGCCGTAGCCCGCCGCCCGGATGGGGCGTGCGTGGTTAAATCGGTTTGGGTGTCAAATTGTCGAGTTGTTGAGTATTGAGCCCTGTGTCAGCCGACGGCGTGAAGTTCGTTGAGTCTGTGGATACCCGCAGTGCCGGTCATACCGTCCCAGTTGTCGCCGCGTCCTTCTCGCCAGCCGTTGATCCAGGCTTGACGTACTGACGGTAGAGTAAAGGGGCAAAGCTCACGGGATTTACCACCAACGCCATATTGGTAACCGCGTAAAAATGCTCTTTCCAACGGATCACGCTTAAGTCTTCTCATAGGGTGTTGCCCTCACTTGTTGACTGTTGCTTAGCGTCGACCTCAATCGAGGTCGGGGCAGAATCATTCTGCCGTTGGTGGCTCGTTGCCGGCGTGACGAGCCAAGGTGTCGGCGCCGTTTCGACGCCAACCTGTGGTGAGTTCTAACCAAAGCGTCACACGGATGGAATGATCGTTTTGTCATAAGCACGTAACAATAAAGATGCTAGTGCGATAAGTAACCTGATGTTCAGCACCCGCTTTTGCGCAAGACCCCTGTATGATCAGCCCTGCGCCGAAGGGCGGTCCCTGAGTTTGAATGAGAATGTCCCCCTGTTGCACTCAGGTACTATTCGACGAAAGGGACGCGTTTTCACAATTTGTTGCACAGAATTTTTTTTCTGCCTTCGCATCTAAGCTTTTTAAACCTGAGCGGCGGGGGCGGAACGGCACACGTTCGTGCCACGCGGGTGCTCTTGAGAAAAGCACCTGATTGAACCCGGCCCGGCAATGCGTTGCCCGGTCCACTTAGCCAAAGGCTCTGGAAATTCCCATGTCCGATCGTTTCGAACTCTTCCTCACCTGCCCCAAGGGCCTCGAAGGCCTGCTGATCGAGGAAGCCGTCGGGCTTGGCCTTGAAGAGGCGCGCGAGCACACCTCAGCCGTGCGCGGCATGGCCGACATGGAAACGGCCTATCGCCTGTGCCTGTGGTCACGCTTGGCCAACCGCGTGTTGCTGGTCCTCAAGCGCTTCCCGATGAAGGACGCCGAAGACCTGTACCACGGCGTGCTGGACGTCGATTGGCAAGATCATATGCTGGCCGATGGCACCCTGGCGGTAGAGTTCAGCGGACACGGCTCGGGCATCGACAACACTCACTTCGGCGCCTTGAAGGTCAAGGACGCCATCGTCGACAAGCTGCGCACGCCATCGGGCGAGCGGCCGTCCATCGACAAGCTCAACCCGGACCTGCGCATCCATCTGCGCCTGGATCGTGGGGAGGCAATTCTTTCCCTGGACCTCTCGGGCCACAGCCTGCACCAGCGCGGCTATCGACTGCAGCAGGGCGCCGCGCCACTGAAGGAAAACCTTGCCGCCGCGATCCTGATCCGCGCCGGCTGGCCGCGCATTGCCGCTGAAGGCGGGGCGCTGGCCGACCCGATGTGCGGTGTCGGCACGTTCCTGGTGGAAGCCGGCATGATCGCCGCCGACATGGCGCCGAACCTGCGTCGCCAGCAGTGGGGCTTTACCGCCTGGCTCGGCCACGTGCCGGCGCTGTGGAAGAAGCTTCATGAAGAGGCCACCGAACGCGCTACCGCCGGGCTGGCCAAGCCACCGTTGTGGATTCGCGGCTACGAAGCCGACCCACGGCTGATCCAGCCGGGCCGCAACAACGTCGAGCGCGCAGGCCTGAGCGAGTGGATCAAGATCTATCAGGGCGAAGTCGCCACCTTCGAACCCCGTCCGGACCAGAACCAGAAAGGCCTGGTGATCTGCAACCCGCCGTACGGCGAGCGCCTGGGCGACGAAGCCAGCCTGCTTTACCTCTACCAGAACCTTGGCGAGCGCCTGCGCCAGGCCTGTCTGAACTGGGAGGCGGCGGTGTTCACCGGCGCCCCCGACCTGGGCAAGCGCATGGGCATTCGCAGCCACAAGCAGTATTCGTTCTGGAACGGCGCCTTGCCGTGCAAACTGCTGCTGATCAAAGTGCTGCCGGACCAGTTCGTCACCGGCGAGCGCCGTACCCCAGAACAGCGCCAGGCCGAGCGTGAGCAGGCCGCCTACGATCAAACCCCTGAAGTACCCCAAGAGCGCCAGTACAACAAGAACGGCAACCCGATCAAGCCAACGCCTCCCCCGACTCCCGTGGTCGAGCAGGCGCGCCTGAGCGAAGGCGGGCAGATGTTCGCCAATCGCCTGCAAAAGAATCTCAAGCAACTGAGCAAGTGGGCCAAGCGTGAAGGCGTCGACTGCTACCGGGTCTACGATGCGGATATGCCGGAATACTCCATGGCGATCGACCTGTACCACGATTGGGTGCACGTCCAGGAATACGTCGCGCCGAAGTCCATCGATCCGGAAAAGGCCTCGGCCCGATTGTTCGATGCCCTGGCGGCCATTCCCCAAGCCTTGAATGTCGATAAGAACCGCGTCGTCATCAAGCGCCGCGAGCGTCAGAGCGGCACCAAGCAGTACGAGCGCCAGAGTGCCCAGGGCAAATTCACCGAGGTCAACGAAGGCGGCGTAAAGCTGTTGGTCAACCTGACCGACTACCTGGACACCGGGCTGTTTCTCGACCATCGGCCGATGCGCCTGCGGATCCAGGAAGAAGCGGCCGGCAAGCGCTTCCTGAACTTGTTCTGCTACACCGCGACCGCCAGCGTCCACGCCGCCAAGGGTGGTGCTCGGAACACCACCAGTGTCGACCTGTCGAAAACCTACCTGGACTGGGCTCGACGCAACCTGTCGCTCAACGGTTTTTCCGACAAGAACCGCCTGGAACAGGGTGACGTCATGGCGTGGCTGGAAGCCAGTCGCGACGAGTACGACCTGATCTTCATCGATCCGCCGACCTTCTCCAACTCCAAGCGCATGGAAGGCGTGTTCGACGTGCAGCGCGACCACGTCCAGCTGCTTGACCTGGCCATGGCGCGCCTGGCGCCGGGAGGCGTGCTGTATTTCTCCAACAACTTCCGCAAGTTCCAGCTCGAGGACAACCTGGGCGAGCGTTACGCAGTTGAAGAAATCACTGCCAAGACCATCGATCCGGATTTTGCCCGCAACAGCAAGATCCACCGCGCATGGAAGATCATGGCGCGCTGATGTTCGGCTGATTGGATCCACGCAGGCCTTGAAACTCAAGGCTCTTGGATCGTTTGGGGGCTAGCTAAAGTGGTGGCAGATAGCTATAACTGAGGGTGTGACCGGGGCTGTACACAAGACCGGTCCTTTCTGAGTTATGTGTATGGCATTACATCAGGTGCGTCCCAGGATCCTGGGCTTTATCAGCGAAGATGTTTCAGCATGGCTCGTGGCTGCAGTGGTCCTGATGGTGGGCTCGCTGCTGACCGGACTGCTGGCCTGGGGTACGCTGAGCCAGTTCAATCGCCAGTTGCGCCAGCGCTTTGAACTGTTGGTCGAGGAGCGCTACAGCCGCCTCGAAGAACGTTTCCAGGATCAGGAACAACGCCTCGACAGCCTGAGGCGCTTCTTCGCCAACTCCGCTGGGGTTTCCCGCACCGAGTTCCACGGCTACACCGAAGCGCTGTTGCGGCGCACCCGGGCTTTCGCCTGGGCGCCTCGGGTGCAGCGAGGTGAGCGCCAAGCGTTTGAACAACGAGCGCGGGCCGAAGTGTCGAGCACGTTTACTGTTCGTGAGCGGGACGAGGCCGGGGTCCTGCGCGAGTCCGCCGAACGGGACGAATACGTGCCGGTGCTGTACGTCCAGAGCCAGCCATCCTATGGCGCGCCGCTGGGCTTGGATTTGCTGTCGCATCCTCTGCGCCGCGTCACGCTCGAACGGGCCCGCCAGCGTAACGCCTTGGTGGTTTCCGAGCCGATCGACCTGATAGGCGTCGATCCGGCCTTTTCCCGGGGTGTCATGTTGGCAGCGCCCGTCCTCGGCCCATCGGCCAGCGAGCCGTTCGGTTACGTGGTAGCGGCCATCAGCATGCGCCAGTTGGTCGCCGATGGCCTGCCGGAGGCTGACGATGACAACCTGTCGATGCGTGTGCTTGACGCCGCCCACGGCGATCCTCCAGAAGTCCTGTTCGAAACCTCGAACCGTCCGGGCAAAAGCGATTTGTCGGCAGCGCGGCCGTTGCGCCTCGGCGACCATGACTTTCGCGTAGAGCTGCGGCCCAGTCGTCTGTTCCTGTCGAGCAATCACTCCAGCGTGGTGAGCCTGACGGTGCTGGGCGGACTGCTCAGCCTGATGCTCAGCGCCTTGCTCTACACGTTGGTCAGCCAGCGGCAGCGGGCCCTGGCGTTGGTGGACCAGCGCACCCGCGAACTGCATGCCCGGGAATCGGAATTACGTGGCACTCACGGCCAATTGAAGGGCGTGCTCGATGCCGCGACCCAAGTCGCGATCATCGCCACCGACCTGCGGGGCATCATCACCACGTTCAACGCCGGCGCCGAGCAGATGCTCGGTTACCAGAGCTGCGACGTTTTGCAAAGCATGACCTTGGAAGGCCTCCACGTTCCCCGCGAATTGCAGGAGCGGTCCGCACAGTTGGCGGCCCGTTTCGGCAAACCGATCCCCACGTGCCATGCGATGCTGCTCGAGGGCGGCGAGCAGGGCGGCCAACAGGCGCGGGAATGGACTCTGGTGCGCCGCGACGGCAGCCACTTGACGGTCAACATGCTGGCCACGCCAGTGCTCGACGACCAAGGGCTTTGGGTCGGGCACCTGGCGATCTGCATCGACGTTACCGAACGCAAGCGTGTCCATGAGGCATTGGCCGCGCGGGATATGTTGCTGAAGAAGCTCAGCGCCCACGTTCCCGGCGGCATCTACCAATTCAAAATGGATTTCAACGGCGGATTCAGCGTGATCTACGCCAGCGATGGCATTCGCGACATCTACGAACTGGAACCTGATGTGCTGGTGCGAAACGCCGAAGCGATTTTCTCGCGAATCCATTCGTTGGACAGCGCACGGGTGCGCGCTTCCATCCGCATTTCGGCCGATACCCTGAGCCCTTGGCGTGAAGAGTACCGGGTGCTACTGCCACAGCGCGGCTTGCGCTGGGTGCGCGGCGAGGCAACACCCGAACAGTTGCCCGGCGGCGGGGTGTTGTGGCACGGCTATGTTTCGGATATTTCCGACCTCAAGCGCGTGGAGGAAGAGTTGCGGGCGCTGTCCGTGACCGATGCCTTGACCGGTATTCGCAACCGACGTTATTTCCAGGAGCGCCTGACCTCGGAGATGGTCCGGGTCGAGCGCGGTTCCGGAGAACTCACGGTCATCATGCTCGACATCGATCACTTCAAGCGCGTCAACGATCAGTATGGCCATGCGGTGGGTGATCGGGTGCTGCAAGCGGTCTGCCAGCGAATCATCCAGCGACTGCGCCGCACCGATGTGTTCTGTCGCTTGGGCGGGGAAGAATTCGTGGTGCTGTGCCCCGACACGGACGCCGAAAGCGCCTATACCCTGGCGCTGGGATTATGGGACGGCCTTCGCGCGGCGCCGATCGACGGCGTGGGGGTGATCACCGCCAGTTTCGGCATTGCCAGCTGGCGCGCCGGCGAAGGCGCCGATGCGCTGCTGTTGCGGGCCGACTCCGGAGTGTACGCGGCGAAGCAGGCTGGACGGGATCGAGTCGAGGCGCAGCTGGGTAGCCATTAGCCTGGATAAAGTCGATTACGGTGGGAGTGAGCAAGCCCGCTCCCAGCTTGATTTTAAGCGATCAGAGCACCGAAGCCGTCTGCGGCAGTTTCGGCTGGCGGTACAGGTCCAGCAGCACCTGGTCCAAAACCGATGAAGCGCCCCAGGGTTTCGGATCGTTGAGGATCGCGACCACTGCCCAGGTATTGCCGTTGATGTCGCGGCTGTAGCCGGCGATGGCGCGGACGGTGTTCAGCGTGCCCGTCTTGACGTGGGCTTCGCCGGCCATGGCGGTGGTCTTCAAGCGTTTGCGCATGGTGCCGTCGGTGCCGGCAATCGGCATCGAACTGATGAACTCCGCCGAATATGGGCTGCGCCAGGCGGCTTGGAGCATCGCCGCCATTTCCCGGGCGCTGACCCGTTCCGCGCGGGACAGGCCCGAGCCATTTTCCATCACCAGGTGCGGCGCGGTAATGCCTTTCTTGGCCAGCCACTGGCGCACCACCCGTTGCGCAGCCTTGGCGTCGTCACCGTCGGCCTCGTTGCGAAATTGCGCGCCCAGGCTCAGGAACAACTGCTGGGCCATGGTGTTGTTACTGTATTTGTTGATGTCGCGGATGATCTCCGCCAGGTCCGGAGAAAATGCCCGGGCCAGCAGCTTGGCGCTACTCGGGGTCGCGGCCAGGCGGTCCTTGCCTTGGATGCTGCCGCCCAACTCTTTCCAGATCGCCCGCACGGCGCCAGCGGTGTAGGTGGCATGGTCGAGCAACGAGAGGTAGGTCTGGGAGCTGCAGCCCTCGCCGAGTTGACCGCTGACGGTCACCGTCATGCTGCCGTCCGCCTGGGGCACCGGGTTGTAGCGCACGCCGCCGGTGCATTGTTTGGAATTGGCGGCCTTGACCACGTTTTCGATACGAATACTGGCGATTGGCGGCTCGACCGAGACCAGTACCCGGCCACCGTCGTTGCGGGCGACGAAGCGCAGCGCCTTGAGGTTGACCAGCAGCGAATCGGGCTTGACCAGGAAGGGTTTGTTTTCGTCATTGCCGTCGTCGTTGAACTCGGGCAACTGCGGTTGGATGAAAAAGCTGCGGTCCAGCACCAGGTCGCCGGTAATTTGCTGCACGCCGTTGGCCCGCAGGTCGCGCATCAGCAGCCAGAGCTTTTCCATGTTCAGCTTGGGATCGCCGCCGCCCTTGAGGTACAGGTTGCCGTTGAGGATCCCGCCGCTGAGGGTGCCGTCGGTATAGAACTCGGTCTTCCATTGATGATTGGGGCCGAGCATCTCCAGGGCGGCGTAAGTTGTCACCAGTTTCATGGTGGATGCCGGATTTACCGAGACATCGGCGTTGTACAACGTCGGGGTGCCCGGGCCGTTGAGCGGCACCAGCACCAGTGACAAGGCGTTGTCTTGCAGTTTGCTGTTCTTGAGGGCCTTTTGCACATTGGGCGAAAGGGCGGTGTTGATGGTGGCAGCGTGGGTATTAACGGGAAGGGCCAAAGGAAAAAGAAGACTGGCCAGAAGCAGTGGGCGCAAAGATTTGATCATTTGAAATAAAACCCTACAGGCGAGGGGAAAAAGACGAGGACATGGAAATGAACGCCCTCAACGGTCATGAAAGTGTCGGCATTATGCCCCAAGGCGCAACGGCTTGTGCCGTGCCCAAGCCCATCGAAGCGGTATTTTTTTACCGACGGTAGACGGACATGTCCGATGAGTCGGGCAAACGATGCACCAAACTGGTAAAGTGCCGGCCGTTATTACTTATGAGGATTGCTCCAATGGCGACTAACCGTTCCCAGCGTCTGCGCAAAAAACTGTGCGTGGATGAATTTCAAGAGCTGGGTTTCGAACTGAACCTGGATTTCAAAGAAGATCTGGCCGATGAGGCTATTGACGCTTTCCTCGACGCTTTCTTGAAGGAGGCCATGGAAGCCAACGGCCTTGGCTACGTCGGCGGCGACGACTACGGTCTGGTTTGCCTGCAGAAGCGTGGCTCGGTGACCGAAGAGCAGCGCGCAGCCGTTGAGGCTTGGCTCAAGGCGCGTCCTGAGCTGACCAGCGTTGAAGTCAGCCCGTTGCTGGACGTCTGGTACCCGGAAAAGCCGATCAATCAGAAATAAGCTGCAAGCTGCAAGCTTCAAGCCGCAAGTCTCAGTGCTTGAAGCTTGAAGCTTGAAGCTTGAAGCTCATTTATTCCAATTCAGTACCAACAGCGTCAACACCCCCGCCACAATCCCCCAGAACGCCGAACCGATGGAAGACAGCGTCAGCCCCGACGCCGTGACCATGAAGGTAATCAGCGCCGCCTCGCGCTCTTTCGTTTCGCTCATGGCGATGGTCAGACCATTGATGATCGATCCGAACAGTGCCAGGGCCGCGATCGAAAGCACCAGTTCCTTGGGCAGCGCGGCGAACAGCGCCGCCAGTGTCGCGCCGAACACCCCGGCGATCCCGTAGAAAATCCCGCACCAGACCGCCGCCGTGTAGCGCTTGTCGCGATCTTCGTGGGCGTGTGGCCCGGTGCAGATCGCTGCGCTGATGGCCGCCAGGTTGATCCCGTGGGAACCGAACGGTGCCAGCAGCAGCGAGGCGATGCCGGTGCTGGTGATCAAAGGCGATGCCGGCACGTTGTAGCCGTCGGCGCGCAGCACGGCGATGCCAGGCATGTTCTGCGAGGTCATCGCCACCACAAACAGCGGAATGCCGATGCTGATGGTCGCTGCCAGGGAAAACTGCGGCGTGGTCCAGACAGGCGTGGCGACTTCAAGGGCGAAACTGTTGAAATCCAACAGCCCCAGGAGACCCGACAGCGCGGTGCCGACCAGCAACGCCGCGAGCACCGCATAGCGTGGAGACAGGCGCTTGACGATCAGGTAGGTAAAAAACATGCCTAGCACCAGGCCGGTGCGATGCTGGGCGGCGACGAAGATTTCGCTGCCGATCTTGAACAGAATGCCGGCTAGCAACGCCGCCGCCAGCGAGGCCGGAATGCGCTTGACCAGGCGTTCGAAGCTGCCGGTCAGGCCACAGATCGTCACCAGGATCGCGCAGGTGATATAAGCACCGATTGCCTCGCCATAGCCCACACCGCCCAGGCTGGTAATCAGCAGTGCCGCGCCCGGCGTCGACCAGGCGATGGTAATCGGCGTGCGATAGCGCAGCGACAGTCCGATGGAACATATCGCCATGCCGATGGAAATTGCCCAGATCCACGAGGAAATCTGCCCGTTGGTCAGCCCCGCCGCCTGGCCGGCCTGGAACATCAGCACCAGGGAACTGGTATAGCCGGTCATCATGGCGATGAACCCGGCAACGATGGCCGAGGGCGACGTATCGGCCAATGGACGAAGTGGCGTGGTCGTGACTTCGGTCATGGTGGGCGGTGGTCCTTGTTGTAGATTGACTGGCCTCGAGGGCCCCGTGTTTCGGGTTTAAGCCTAAACTCAAGACAGTTGCCGATTGCGATACAGCCATGCCCGCAAACAGCCGTACAGTCGTGTTGCCATCAGAGGTTGTGTACAATCGCCGTGTTTTTTACGCAATACTTGCCAGCGACCCGCTGTGCCGTATTACAGTCACGGTTAAATCGCCGCAGTTCTCCCGACTCGAGTGCCCATGAACGAACAGTTGCAGCCCCTCAAGAAACAACCGCGAGCAGGCAAAGCCGGCCGCAGCGGAACCCAGGACGATATTGTCTATGCGCATATTTTCGAGGCCATCCTCGAACAGCGCCTGGCGCCCGGCACAAAATTGAGTGAAGAGGCGCTGGGGGAGATTTTCGGGGTCAGCCGCACCATCATTCGCCGTGCACTGTCACGCCTGGCCCACGAAGGCGTGGTGTTGTTGCGACCCAACCGCGGCGCGGTGGTGGCCAGCCCGAGTGTCGAAGAGGCACGCCAGGTGTTCTTTGCCCGGCGCATGGTGGAGAAGGCGATCACCGAACTGGCGGTGCAGCACGCCACCGCCGAGCAGCTTGCCGAGCTGCGGCAGATGGTCAGCGACGAGCGCGACAGCTTTTCCCGCGGCGACCGCGGCGCCGGCATCCGCTTGTCGGGCGAATTCCACCTCAAGCTGGCCGAGGCGGCAAGAAATGCGCCGTTGATCAGCTTCCAGCGCAGCCTGGTTTCCCAGACTTCATTGATCATCGCCCAGTACGAGAGTGGCAATCGTTCCCACTGTTCCTATGACGAACATACCCAGTTGATCGATGCCATCGAAGCTCGCGACGCCGCCCTGGCAGTGAACTTGATGATGCATCACATGGACCACATCGACAGCAAGCTCAACCTCGACGAAGAAAGCGCGTCGGATGACTTGCATGCGGTGTTCTCGCATTTGCTGCAAAGCAAGAAGCCGGGGCGTTCGACGGCCAAGCTGTAACCCCGACTCGGATCGTTCCCACGCTCTGCGTGGGAATGCCTCAACGGACGCTCCGCGTTCGGCTCTTGGGACGCGGAGCGTCCCGGGCTGCGTTCCCACGCAGAGCGTGGGAACGATCAATAACCCCTAGCGCTGATGCACCAAGTTGCCGGCCGCATAAGTCCGCGCCACCGTCCGGTCATCCCCCAGCGTCATCAAGACAAACAACCGCTCGGCAATGTCCTTGGCCTGCTTCAGGCGATAGCTCGACAACGGCGTGGCGTTGTAGTCCAGCACCAGGAAATCCGCATCGGTGCCCGGTTGCAAGGTGCCGATATTGTTTTCCAGGCGCAAGGCCCGGGCGCCGCCGAGCGTGGCCAGGTACAACGACTTGAATGGGCTCAGTCGCGCGCCTTGCAGTTGCATCACTTTGTAGGCTTCGTTCAGGGTTTGCAGCAGTGAAAAACTGGTGCCGCCGCCCACGTCTGTGCCCAAGCCGACATTCACCTTGTGCTTCTCGGCCATTGGCAGGTTGAACAGGCCGCTGCCCAGGAACAGGTTCGAGGTCGGGCAGAACGCGATGGCCGAACCGGTCTGCGCCAGTCGCGCGCATTCGTCGTCGCACAAATGTACGCCGTGGGCGAACACCGAGCGCTCGCCAAGCAATTGGTAGTGGTCGTAGACGTCCAGGTAGCCTTTGCGCTCAGGAAACAGCTCCTTGACCCATTGCACTTCCTGCAGGTTTTCACTGATGTGAGTCTGCATATACAAATCCGGATACTCGCTGAGCAATTGGCCCGCCAAGGTCAACTGCTCGGGCGTGCTGGTCGGCGCGAAACGCGGGGTCACGGCGTAATGCAGGCGGCCCTTGCCGTGCCAGCGTTCGATCAGCGCCTTGCTCTCGGTGTAGCTGGATTCGGCGGTATCGACGAGATAGTCCGGGGCGTTGCGGTCCATCATGACCTTGCCGGCGATCATCCGCAGGTCGAGCTTCTCGGCGACCTCGAAAAACGCGTTCACCGACTGCGGGTGCACACTGCCGAATACCAAGGCGGTGGTGGTGCCGTTGCGCAGCAGTTCCTTGACGAAAATATCCGCCACGGCGTCGGCATGGGCCTGGTCGGCGAACTGGCTTTCACACGGGAAGGTGTAGGTGTTGAGCCAGTCCAGCAGTTGCTCGCCATAGGCGCCCACCATGCCGGTCTGCGGAAGATGAATATGGGTGTCGATGAAACCGGGTGTTATCAGTGCGTCTTGGTAATGCGTGATTTCGATGTCCGCCGCCAGGGTAGGCAGCAGGTCGCTGGCGTGGCCGATGGCGCTGATCTGGCCGTTTTCTACCACCAACAGACCGTCTTCGAAATATTCATAAGACGCCTCGATTCCCACTTCGGCCGGGTCGGCGAGGCTGTGGAGCAGGGCGGCACGGTAGGCTTTGCGTGTCAGGGGCATGGAAGTTTCTCGATAATGAATCAACGCTGGCTGCGGCGTGAAACCGGCAGCAACTTGGCAATCGGTTCGGCGCGCACGGTGTGCTGACCGAAATTGGCGTTATAGGTGGCGATGATTTCGCCGGCGATGGAGATGGCTATTTCCACAGGCAGCTTGCCTTTGACTTCGCCGATGCCCATCGGGCAACGCATGCGTTGCAGGGTGCCGCTGTCGAAGCCGCGGTCGCGCAGGCGATGCTCGAACTTGACCCGCTTGGTCTTCGAACCGATCAGGCCGAAGTAGGCGAAGTCGTTGCGCTTGAGGATCGCGGCGCTCAGTTCCAGGTCGAGCTGATGATTGTGGGTCATGACGATGCAGTAGCTGCCGGCGGGCAATTCGTCGACTTCATCCAGCGGCTCGTCGGTGACGATCTTGCGTACGCCGTGGGGCAGGTGCTCGGGGAACTCCGCTTGCCGTGAGTCGATCCAGCGCACCCGGCATGGCAGGCTCGCCAGCAACGGTACCAGGGCGCGACCGACGTGGCCGGCGCCGAACACGGCGATCTGCGCCTGTACCTGGCCCATCGGTTCGAACAGCAGCACGGTGACGCCGCCGCAGCATTGACCCAGGCTGGCACCGAGGCTGAAGCGTTGCAGATGGGTGTTTTGTTGCCCGCTGGCAAGCATCTGCCTGGCGAGCTCCATGGCTTTGTATTCCAAGTGCCCACCGCCAATGGTATCGAATGCCTGGTTGGCGCTGATGACCATCTTCGAACCAGCGTTGCGCGGCGTGGAGCCGAGTTCTTCGATGATCGTCACCAACACGCAGGGTTCGCCACGGTCTTGCAGGTCGGCGAGGGCGCTGATCCAGTTGTACATGTTCACCTCGATTGCTCGTTCCCACGCTCTGCGTGGGAATGCATCTTTGGACGCTCTGCGTCCGCTCTTCAAAGCGAAGCCGCTTCGGCCTCAGCTTCCTCGGCACTGACAACCTTCAACCCGCGCATCTGCTCACACCCCCACAACACCCGCTCCGGTGTCGCCGGGGCGTCGATTTTCGGCTGATGCCTGTAGTCGCCAAGGCTCGCCACGGCGTCCTTGATGGCGCACCACGCGGCGATGCCGAGCATGAACGGCGGCTCGCCCACGGCTTTGGAGTGGAACACTGTGTCTTCAGGGTTCTTGCGGTTTTCCACCAACTTGACCCGCAGGTCCAGCGGCATGTCGGCCGCCGCCGGGATCTTGTAGCTGGCCGGGCCATTGGTCATCAACTTGCCCTTGTCGTTCCACACCAGCTCTTCCATGGTCAGCCAGCCCATGCCTTGGATAAAGCCGCCTTCGACTTGGCCGATGTCGATGGCCGGGTTCAGCGAGGCACCGACGTCGTGGAGGATGTCGGTGCGCAGCATCTTGTACTCACCCGTGAGCGTGTCGACGATGACCTCGGCACACGCCGCGCCATAGGCGTAGTAGTAGAACGGCCGGCCACGGGCCTGGCTGCGGTCGTAGTAGATTTTCGGGGTCTTGTAGAAACCGGTGCTCGACAGTGAGACCTGGGCGAAATACGCCTGCTGCACCAGCGCCTCGAAGCTCAGGATGTGATCGCGAACCCGCACATGACCATTATGGAATTCGACATCTTCTTCGCTGACCTTGTACTGCCGCGCGGCGAACGCCACCAGACGTTGCTTGATGGTTTCAGCAGCGTTTTGCGCGGCCTTGCCGTTCAGGTCGGCGCCGCTGGAGGCAGCGGTGGGCGAGGTGTTCGGCACTTTGTCGGTATTGGTCGCGGTGATCTGCACGCGGTCCATTTCCACCTGGAACACTTCGGCCACCACTTGGGCGACCTTGGTGTTGAGCCCTTGGCCCATTTCCGTGCCGCCATGGTTCAGGTGGATGCTGCCGTCGGTGTAGACGTGAATCAGCGCCCCGGCCTGGTTGAGGAAGCTGGCGGTGAACGAAATGCCGAATTTCACCGGCGTCAGCGCCAGGCCTTTTTTCAGGATTGGGCTGACTGCGTTGTAGTGGCGGATCGCTTCGCGGCGCTCGGCGTACTGGCTGCTCTGCTCAAGCTCGGCGGTCATTTCCTCGAGCATGTTGTGCTCGACGGTCTGGTAGTAATGCGTGACGTTGCGCTCGGCCTTGCCGTAGTAGTTTGCCTTGCGCACGTCCAGCGGATCGAGCCCCAGGTGCCGCGCGATTGCATCCATCACTTCTTCGATGGCGACCATGCCTTGCGGTCCGCCGAAACCCCGATAGGCGGTGTTCGACGCGGTGTTGGTCTTGCAGCGATGGCCGTTGATGGTCGCGTCGCCCAGGTAATAGGCGTTGTCGGCATGGAACATCGCCCGATCGACAATCGACGCCGACAGGTCCGGCGAGCAACCGCAGTTGCCGGCCAGCTCCAAGGCGATGCCGTGCAGTCGTCCGCGGCTGTCGAAACCCACGTCATATTCGATATAGAAGGGGTGACGCTTGCCGGTCATCAGCATGTCTTCGACACGGGGCAGGCGCATCTTGGTCGGCTGGCCGGTGATGTATGCGATGACGGCGCACAGGCACGCCGGGCTGGCGGCCTGGGTTTCCTTGCCGCCAAAGCCGCCGCCCATGCGACGCATGTCCACCACGACTTTGTTCATCGACACGCCGAGCACTTCGGCCACTAGTTTCTGTACTTCGGTCGGGTTCTGGGTCGAGCAGTAGACGATCATCCCGCCGTCTTCAGTGGGCATCACCGAGGAGATCTGGGTTTCCAGGTAAAAGTGTTCCTGGCCGCCGATGTGCAGCGAGCCCTGGATGCGGTGCTCGGCGTTCGCCAGTGCGGTGGCCGAATCGCCGCGCTGGTGGGTGTGACTGTCGAGTACAAAATGCCGTTTGCGCAGCGCTTCGACTACATCGAGCACCGGTTCCAAGTCTTCGTATTCGATGATCGCGGCCATGGCGGCCTTGCGTGCCGTCTCAAGATCCTTGGCGGCCACGGCCAGTACCGGTTGACCGACGAACTGCACATCATCGATCGCCAGCAGCGGGTCACCGGGCAACAGCGGGCCGATGTCCTTCAGGCCTGGAATGTCTGCATGGGTGATGGCGATGCGCACGCCTTCGAAGGCGTAGCAAGGCGCGGTGTCGATGCTGAGGATTCGCGCGTGGGCGCGGTCCGAAAGCCGGGCATACACGTGCAACTGGTTGGGAAATTCCAGGCGATCATCGATGTACTGGGCTTCGCCGGACACGTGCTTGGCGGCGCTGTCGTGCTTGACGCTGCGACCCACGCCGGTCGTGAGGTCACGGGCGAACAGTTCGGCCAGTTCGGCTTGGGTCTTCTCTACGGCGTGATGGTTAGACATAAGCGGTCACCCGAGTCGCGATGTGCGGCGTTTGCAGTTCGATGAAGAATTTGCGCAACAGGTTCTGGGCGCTGAGCTGGCGGTATTCCTTGCTGGCGCGGAAGTCCGACAGCGGCGTGAAATCCTCGGCCAGGGCGATGCAGGCGCGTTCGACGGTGCTGTTTTTCCACGGCGCGCCGATCAGGACGGCCTCGCAATGCTTGGCGCGCTTGGGGGTGGCGGCCATGCCGCCGAAGGCGACGCGAGCGTCCCGGACCACACCGTTTTCGATGCGCAGGTTGAACGCCGCGCAGACTGCGGAAATATCATCGTCCAGGCGTTTGGAAACCTTGTAGGCGCGAAACGCCTGCTCGGCGCTGGCCCGGGGCACGATGATCTTCTCGATGAATTCGCTTTCCTGGCGCGCGGTGACCCGGTAGTCGATGAAGTAGTCCTCCAGGGCCAGGGTGCGGCGGACCTGGCCCTTGCACAGCACGATCTGCGCACCGAGGGCGATCAGCAGGGGCGGTGAGTCGCCAATCGGCGAGGCGTTGCCAATGTTGCCACCCAGGGTGCCCTGATTGCGGATCTGCAACGAGGCGAAGCGTTGCAGCAGTTCGCCGAAGTCCGGGTATTCGGCCTTCAGCGCCTCGTAGCAATCCGAGAGCGCGGTGGCGGCGCCGATTTCCAGACGGTCATCGAAATGCTCGATGCGCTTGAGTTCGGCAACGTTGCCCACGTAGATCATCACCGGCAGGGTGCGGTGGAACTGGGTGACTTCCAAGGCCAGGTCGGTGCCACCGGCCAGCAGGCGCGCTTGTGGATAGGCGTCGTAGAGATCGGCCAGGTCGGCCACGGTCAGTGGCACCAGGCAACGCTTGTCGCCGCTGTTGAGTTCGCCGGTTTCGGTCGGAGCGATGGCTTTGAGGCGCGAAATGGTCTCGGCCTCGCCGGCGTCGAACTGGTCTGGCTGTTTAGCGCAGCAGGCTTGGTCGGCGGCGGCCAGGATCGGCCGATAGCCCGTGCAGCGGCACAGGTTGCCCGCGAGGGCTTCATGGGCTTTGTGGGCGTCGGGTTGCTCGCTGTTTTTCTGCAGGGCGAACAACGACATGACGAAGCCCGGCGTGCAGAAACCGCACTGCGAGCCGTGGCAATCGACCATCGCCTGTTGGACGCTGTGCAGTTGGCCCTTGTGCTTGAGATCCTCGACGCTGATCAGTTGCTTGCCGTGCAGCGACGAGACAAAGGTCAGGCAAGAATTGAGGCTGCGGTAGCGAATGCGTTCGCGACCGCTTTGGTCCGTGTCCAATTCGCCCACTACCACCGTGCAGGCACCGCAGTCGCCGCTGGCGCAGCCTTCCTTGGTGCCGGATTTGCCGACGTGCTCACGCAGATAGTTGAGCACGGTCAGGTTCGGGTCCAGGGCATGCTCGCTACGGAGTTCCTGGTTGAGTAAAAACTGGATCACGGAAGGCCTCGCAGATTCATTATTGTTGTATCGACGTGGGCCGAATTTAGCAGGTCTGACTTTTCGGTCAATGATTTTCTGACTTAAAGGTCAGAAAATCAGCTGCAGGCCACAAGCTACGAGCTGCAAGTCAAAAGCTTGAAGCTCAAAGCTCAAAGCTTGAAGCTGATTTTTTTGCTTTTATCGTGCCAAAAACCCGGTGCAGGCCCTGCGCCATGACGTATCGAGTGCGCTACACTGCGCCGCTTGTGCAAATCGAAGAGTTTGAAGGACAACCATGACGTTCAAGGCCCCGGACAGCCTCGCCGAGCAAATCGCCCATCACCTCGCCGAGCGGATCATTCGCGGCGAAATGAAGCCGGGGGAGCGCATCCAGGAACAGAAGGTCACGCTGGCGCTCAACGTTAGCCGCGGCTCGGTCCGCGAGGCCTTGCTGATTCTGGAGAGGCGTCATCTGATCGCCATCCTGCCGCGCCGTGGCGCCCACGTGACCGAACTCACCGAGCACAAGGTGCGCAGCCTTTGTGCGCTGATGAGCGAGCTATATATCCTGCTCGGCAACGCCGTGGCCCATGGCTGGAAGGTACAGGCCGACATGGCGCCGTTCGTCGCGATCCAGCAACGCCTCAATGAGGCCTATGCGCGCCAGGACATCCGTACCTTCGTCGACGAAAGCTTCAGCGTGATGCGCGCCGCTTATCCGTTCGCCAACAACCCGTATTTGCAGGAAACCGTCGAAAACCTGCAGCCGGCGATGAGCCGCGCCTATTTCCTCGCCCTTGAACAGCGCAAGGCGGAGATGAGCGAATTCCTCGACCTGTTCCAGCGCCTGCTCGCCGCCGTGCTGGCCCGTGATTTGCCGCAGATCCGCATCGTGCTGACGGCCTACGCCCAGCGCAGTTGCGATCTGGTGGTTTCTGCCCTGACGGCGGCCTGACGTGCGGCTCAAGTGCATCAAGCTGGCCGGGTTCAAGTCTTTCGTCGACCCGACCACGGTGAACTTCCCCAGCAACATGGCGGCGGTGGTCGGACCCAATGGTTGCGGCAAGTCGAACATCATCGACGCCGTGCGCTGGGTGATGGGCGAGAGCTCGGCCAAGAATTTGCGCGGCGAGTCGATGACCGACGTCATCTTCAACGGCTCCACCAGCCGTAAACCGGTGAGCCAGGCCAGTATCGAACTGGTGTTCGATAACTCGGACGGTACCCTGATTGGCGAATACGCTGCCTACGCGGAGATCTCCATCCGCCGCAAAGTGACCCGCGACAGCCAGAACAGTTATTTCCTCAACGGCACCAAATGCCGTCGCCGCGACATCACCGACATCTTCCTCGGCACCGGTCTCGGGCCACGCAGCTATTCGATCATCGAGCAGGGCATGATCTCCAAGCTGATCGAGGCCAAGCCGGAAGATTTGCGCAATTTCATCGAAGAAGCCGCCGGCATTTCCAAGTACAAGGAACGGCGCCGCGAGACTGAAAACCGTATCCGCCGCACCCACGAAAACCTGGCGCGCCTGACCGATTTGCGTGAAGAACTCGAGCGCCAGCTTGAACGTTTGCACCGTCAGGCCGAAGCCGCGAAGAAGTATCAGGAATACAAGGGCGAGGAGCGCCAGCTCAAGGCCCAGCTGTCGGCCCTGCGCTGGCAGGCGTTGAACGAACAGGTCGGCCAGCGCGAGGCGATCATCGGCAACCAGGAAGTCAGCTTCGAAGCGTTGGTGGCCGAACAGCGCAATGCCGACGCCGCCATCGAACGCCTGCGCGACGGGCACCATGAACTCTCCGAGCGCTTCAATCTGGTGCAAGGGCGCTTCTATTCGGTGGGCGGCGACATCGCCCGGGTCGAACAGAGCATCCAGCATGGCCAGCAACGCCTGCGTCAGTTGCAGGACGATTTGAAGGAGGCCGAGCGCGCGCGCCTGGAAACCGAATCCCACCTCGGGCATGACCGCACCCTGTTGCTGACCCTCGGCGAGGAACTGGACCGGCTCACACCGGAGCAGGAAATCACCAGCGCCGCCGCCGAAGAAGCCGCCGCTGCCCTGGAGGAAGCGGAGCTGACCATGCACGGCTGGCAAGAGCAGTGGGACACTTTCAACCTCACCTGTGCCGAACCACGACGCCAGGCCGAGGTGCAGCAGGCGCGCATCCAGCAGTTGGAAACCAGCATGGAGCGCCTGGCCGAACGGCAGCGCCGCCTGACTGAAGAACGGACGTTGCTCGCTGCTGACCCGGAAGACGCAGCGATTCTGGACCTGGGCGAACAACTGGCCACCAGCGAAGCCACCCTGGAAGATTTGCAAGCCAGCGAAGACGCCCAGGTCGAACGCCTTGAGCAACTGCGCCAGGCCTTGCAACTGGCCTTGCAGAATCAGCAGCAAGCCCAGGGCGAATTGCAGCGGCTCAACGGGCGCCTCGCCTCGCTTGAAGCCTTGCAGCAAGCCGCGCTCGATCCTGGCACCGGGACGGCGGAATGGCTGCGCGACCAGCACTTGGCCGAACGCCCGCGCTTGGCCGAAGGACTGAAAGTCGACGCTGGCTGGGAGCTGGCGGTGGAAACCGTGTTGGGCGCCGACCTGCAAGCGGTGCTGGTGGAAGACTTTGGCGGCTTTGATCTGTCGGGCTTCACCCAGGGCGATCTGCGCCTGCTCAGCCCGGCCGGCGACGGCGTGCGGATGCCCGGCAGCCTGCTGGACAAGGTCGAGACCGACGTCGACCTGTCGCCCTGGCTGGGGCAGGTCAAGCCGGTGGACAGCCTTGATCAGGCGCTGGTCCTGCGCGGGCAACTGGCTCCCGGCGAAAGCCTGATCAGCCGTGACGGATATTGGGTGGGCCGACATTTCCTCCGGGTGCGCCGGGCCGGCGAAGCCGAGAGCGGCATGCTCGCCCGCGGCCAGGAAATCCAGCGACTGGTCGCCGAGCGTGAGGAGCGCGAAGCCAGCGTCGAAGCCCTGGAAACCGAATTGCAGAACCTGCGCGCACAGCAGCGTCAGCAGGAGAATGGCCGGGAACACTTGCGTCGGTTGTTGCAGGACGAAGCGCGCCAGCAAGGCGAGCTCAAGGCGCAGTTGTCCGCCGGCAAGGCCAAGGTCGAGCAATTGGCCCTGCGTCGCACCCGCCTCGACGAAGAAATCGCCGAGCTGGGCGAGCAACGAGCGTTGGAACATGAGCAGATCGGTGAAGCGCGCTTGCAACTGCAAGACGCCCTCGATGCGATGGCGCTGGACACCGAGCAGCGCGAATTGCTGTTGGCCCAGCGCGACAGCCTGCGCGAGCGCCTCGATCGGGTGCGCCAGGAGGCGCGTCAGCACAAGGACCATGCCCATCAATTGGCGGTCCGTCTTGGCTCGCTGAGGGCGCAATACGATTCCACGCGCCAGGCCTTGGAACGCCTGGAAATGCAATCCGAACGCCTGACGGAAAAACGCGAGCAGCTGAGTCTCAACCTGGAGGAGGGCGAGGCGCCGCTGGAAGAGCTGCGCCTCAAGCTCGAAGAGTTGCTCGACAAGCGCATGAGCGTCGACGAAGAACTCAAGACAGCGCAGATCGCCCTGGAGGATGCCGACCGCGAACTGCGCGATGCCGAGAAGCGCCGCAGCCAGGCCGAGCAGCAATCCCAGCTGATCCGCGGCCAGATGGAACAGCAGCGCATGGAATGGCAAGCCCTGACCGTGCGCCGCAAGGCTTTGCAGGATCAGTTGCTGGAGGACGGCTACGACCTCACCGGCGTGCTCGCCACCTTGGTCACGGGCGTCAACGAGAAAGACGCCGAGGAAGAGCTCGAGCGCATTGCCCAGCGCATCCAGCGCCTGGGCGCGATCAACCTGGCCGCCATCGACGAATACCAGCAGCAGTCCGAGCGCAAGCGTTACCTGGATGCTCAGAATGACGACTTGGTGGAAGCGTTGGAAACCCTGGAAAACGTCATCCGCAAGATCGACAAGGAAACCCGCAATCGCTTCAAGGATACCTTTGATCAGATCAATGGCGGTTTGCAGGCGCTTTTCCCAAAAGTTTTCGGTGGCGGCAGCGCCTATTTGGAACTGACGGGCGAAGATCTACTCGATACTGGGGTGACAATCATGGCGCGTCCCCCCGGCAAGAAGAACAGCACCATTCATTTGCTCTCCGGCGGTGAAAAAGCCCTGACGGCATTGGCCTTGGTATTTGCCATCTTCAAATTGAACCCAGCGCCGTTCTGCATGCTCGACGAAGTCGACGCACCGCTGGACGACGCCAACGTCGGCCGTTACGCACGGCTGGTGAAAGAAATGTCCGAGACCGTGCAGTTCATCTACATCACCCACAACAAGATCGCCATGGAAATGGCCGACCAGTTGATGGGCGTGACGATGCACGAGCCGGGTTGTTCGCGGCTGGTGGCGGTGGACGTGGAAGAAGCCATGGCGATGGTGGACAGTTAGCTGCGAGCTTCAAGCGGCAAGCTGCAAGTGAGGCGGCTAGTGGCTTTCAGCTTGTAGCTTGTATCTGCAGGTCATGCTAGTTTAATGTCAATTTTTCGTATGCGTGGGCAAAACGCCATTCAGAACATAGAGTTGGCGCCACGTTTTAAAGCGGTTTGCAAATAGCTAAGCCCCTTATTTTTCAGCATTTTTATAGAGGCACGGGATTACATGGAAATCGGTCTGCGCGAGTGGCTGATCGTCATCGGCATCATAGTCATTGCCGGTATTCTTTTCGACGGCTGGCGTCGCATGCGCGGCGGCAAGGGGAAACTCAAGTTTCGCCTGGACCGCAGCCTGTCGAACCTGCCCGATGAGGATGATAGCGCCGAACTGCTGGGCCCGCCTCGGGTGCTGGACACCCACAAGGAGCCGCAGCTGGATGAGCACGACCTGCCGTCGATGAGCGCGCCTGCGCGTGAGCCGAAGGAGTCGGGTTCCAAGCGTGGCAAGCGTAACAGCGAGCCGTCCCAGGGGGATTTGAATCTCAATCTCGACCTCGACGGCGGCCCGAGCTTCAGCAGCCGCGACGGCGACTTCCCGGACGAGAGCAAGCCATCGAGCAGCGACAAGGAACAGGCCCAGGCCGAAGAAGTGCTGGTGATCAGCGTGATCTGCCGCGATCCGGCCGGCTTCAAGGGCCCGGCACTGCTGCAGAACATTCTGGAAAGTGGCCTGCGTTTCGGCGAGATGGATATTTTTCACCGTCACGAAAGCATGGCCGGCAATGGCGAGGTGCTGTTCTCCATGGCCAACGCCGTCAAGCCTGGCGTCTTCGACCTGGACGACATCGACCATTTCAGCACCCCTGCGGTGAGCTTCTTCCTGGGGTTGCCAGGTCCGCGCCATCCCAAGCAGGCTTTTGACGTAATGGTGGCCGCGGCTCGCAAGCTCTCCCAGGAGCTCAACGGCGAACTGAAGGATGACCAGCGCAGCGTGCTGACCGCCCAGACCATCGAGCATTACCGCCAGCGCATCGTTGAATTCGAGCGCCGGGCGCTGACCCAGAAGCGCTGAAGTCGCCAGAGTCGTTGTGGCTAGGGCTTTTTGAGGCGAGGGAGCTTGCTCCCGCTGGGCCGGGCTGGCGCTCCAGGCGAAGCCCTCCCATAAAAGTCTTGAAAAAATGAGCAGCCTCGGCTGCTCTTTTGCTTTATGAGAGAACACCATGAACGCCGTCGAAACCCGTATTCAACAGCTGCGTACCGAGCTGGACCAGCATAACTATCGCTACCATGTCCTCGATGAACCCAGCATCCCGGACGCCGAGTACGACCGCCTGTTCCACGAGCTCAAGGCCCTTGAAGAGCAGCACCCGGAGCTTGTGACCAGCGACTCTCCAACCCAGCGGGTCGGCAGTGTGGCGCTGTCGGCGTTCAGCCAGGTGCGCCATGAAATCCCGATGCTCAGCCTGGGCAACGCCTTCGATGAAACCACCATGCGCGAATTCGACCGGCGGGTAACCGAAGGCCTCGACCTGCCCATGGGCGATCTGCTGGGCGGTGGCGCGGCGGTGGAATATAGCTGCGAGCCGAAGCTCGATGGCCTGGCGGTCAGCCTGTTGTATCAGGACGGCATGCTCGTACGCGGGGCGACGCGTGGTGACGGGACCACGGGCGAGGACATCAGCGTCAACGTTCGCACCGTACGAAATATTCCGCTCAAGTTGCAGGGCACTGGCTGGCCGCCGGTGTTGGAAGTGCGTGGCGAGGTCTACATGTCCAAGGCCGGTTTCGAGCGGCTCAACGCCACGCAACTGGAGGCGGGCGGCAAGACCTTCGCCAATCCGCGCAACGCGGCGGCGGGCAGCCTGCGCCAGTTGGATTCCAAGATCACCGCCAACCGTCCCCTGGAGTTCTGTTGCTATGGCATCGGCCAGGTATCCTCGGACATCGCCGACACTCACATTGGCAATCTCAAGCAACTGAAAGCCTGGGGCATGCCCATCAGTCGCGAATTGAAGTTGGCCCACGGCATCGACGAATGCCTGGACTACTACCATGACATCGGCGAGCGGCGTAATGCGCTGCCCTACGAAATCGACGGCGTCGTGTTCAAGGTCAACAGCATTGCCTCGCAGCGCGAACTGGGCTTCCGCGCCCGGGAGCCGCGCTGGGCCATCGCCCATAAATTCCCCGCCAGCGAAGAGCTCACCGAGTTGCTGGACGTGGAATTCCAAGTCGGTCGCACTGGTGCCGTCACGCCTGTGGCCCGGCTCAAGCCGGTCAAGGTCGCCGGCGTGACCGTGGCCAACGCCACGCTGCATAACATGGACGAAGTGGCGCGCCTGGGCCTGATGATCGGTGACACGGTGATCATCCGCCGCGCCGGCGACGTGATCCCGCAAGTGGTGCAAGTCGTCACCGAGCGCCGTCCGGACAACGCCCGTGCGGTGGAGGTGCCGCAGCAATGTCCGGTCTGCGGTTCCCACGTCGAGCGCACACAATTGATCAAGCGCAGCAAGGGCCGTGAGACCGTCAGCGAAGGCGCGGTGTATCGCTGCGTCGGTCGCCTGGCCTGTGGCGCGCAACTCAAGCAGGCGATCATCCATTTTGTCTCGCGCCGGGCCATGGACATCGAGGGCCTGGGCGAAAAGAGCGTCGAACAATTGGTGGACGAAGGCTTGGTGGGCTCACCCGCCGACCTGTACGCGCTGACGTTCGAGCAAGTGGTCGACCTGGAAGGTTTTGCCGAGCTGTCGAGCAAGAACCTGCTGGCGGCCATCGTTGACAGCAAGAAGCCGAGCCTGGCGCGATTCATCTATGCGCTCGGCATACCGGACGTGGGCGAGGAAACCGCCAAGGTCCTGGCCCGCTCCCTCGGTTCGCTGGAGCGCGTGCAAGCCGCCTTGCCCCAAGTGCTCACGTACTTGCCGGACGTCGGCCTGGAAGTCGCCCACGAGATTCACAGCTTCTTTGAAGATCCGCACAATCGCCAAGTCATCAAGGACTTGCTGCGTCATGGCCTCGAGATCCAGGACCAGGGCGAGCTGGGCGCCGAGTTTTCCGCCAGCACCACCCTTGGCGGCTTCCTGGACAAGTTGCACATTCCTTCGGTAGGGCCGGGCGGCGCACAAAAACTCGCGGACAAGTTCGGTTCACTCGAAGCTGTCATGGATGCCGACTGGCTGGACATGCGCCAGGCGCTGCCGGAAAAGCAGGCCAACGCTGTGCGGGAATTCTTCTCCATCGCCGCCAACCGCGAGCAGGCCATGGCCGCTGAGCGGCAGCTGCGGGACTTCGGCATGCACTGGCAGAGTGAGAAAAAGGTCGTCGAAGGGCTGCCCGAGGCGGGCCATACCTGGGTACTGACCGGTTCGCTGGAATTGATGAGTCGCGACATTGCCAAGGACAAATTGGAAAGCCTTGGGGCCAAGGTCGCAGGGTCCGTCTCGGCGAAAACCCACTGCGTCGTGGCAGGGCCTGGGGCGGGCTCGAAGCTGACCAAGGCCAATAAGCTGGGGCTCAAGGTGCTCGATGAACAAGCGTTTGTCGATTTCCTGAAGGGGCACGGCATCACGGTCTGAGGGGCAGCCGCTCTTGTGGCGAGGGAGCTTGCGCCCGCTGGGTGGCGTAGCCGCCCCAACCGGAACGACGCAACCCTCCAGGTGGACCACATCAGCCGGTTTACGACGGCTGCGCCGCCGAGCGGGAGCAAGCTCCCTCGCCACGGGCTGTGGTCAGTCCACAGCGTGGGAACGATCATGGACGAAGGATGATCTAGTCTTGCAGGCTCAAGGGAGAGATCGCCATGTACCGCTTCTTCGAACAACTGAGCTCACGCATCGCCGCGCCGTTCCTGGGCGATCGCTCACGTAACAGCAAGATCTGGCCGTGTCGCTGCGGCCAGTCCTTGTTCTTTCGCAACAGCCAATGCCTGGCGTGCCTGGCGGCGCTGGGCTATCAGCCGGAACAGAGCCGCCTGTCGTCTCTGCAACCCGGCGAGCAACCTGGCACTTGGAACCTGGATGTCGATCCACAGGCCGGGCTGTTCAGGCGTTGCGCCAATCTTGATACCCCAGCGGCCTGCAACTGGCTGTTGCCGGCGAACGGGCATGACACCTTGTGCGTCGCCTGCAGCTTGAATCGCACCATTCCAGACCTGTCGGTTGCGGAAAATCCTGAGCGCTGGCGCAAGGTTGAAACCGCTAAGCGGCGCCTGGTGGCCCAGCTGATTACCCTCGGCTTGCCGGTGATTCCCAAGACTGCCGATGAAAATATCGGCCTGGCCTTCGACTTCATCGGTGTCGACCTCGACGGCAAGCCGCCGACCACTGGGCACGCCAGCGGGTTGATCACCCTCGATATCAAAGAGGCCGACGATGCCCATCGCGAGCACGTGCGCCAACAAATGCGCGAGCCTTATCGCACCTTGCTCGGGCACTTTCGCCACGAGGTGGGGCATTACTACTGGGATCGATTGGTCGCCGACAGTCATTGGCTGGAGCCATTTCGCGCATTGTTCGGCGATGAGCGCGCCAGCTATTCCGAAGCCCTGGAGCGCCACTATCAGCAAGGCGCGCCGCTGGACTGGCAAACCCGTTACGTCAGCGCCTACGCGACCATGCACCCTTGGGAAGACTGGGCAGAAACCTGGGCCCATTACCTGCATATGATGGACGCGGTCGACACGGCGCTGGGCTTTGGCATGAGCGCCCGGGAAATGGATTTCGACTACCAACCATTCCCACCCGAAACCCTGTTCGACCCGGAGCACGCGGGCGGCGCGGCGTTCTTGTCATTCGTCAACGCCTGGATCGAGTTGGCTGGGATGCTCAACGAACTCTCGCGCAGCATGGGCCAGCCGGATTTCTACCCGTTCGTCGTACCGGCGGCGGTCATCACCAAGCTGCATTTCATCCATCTGGTGATCCAGGAGGAGGGTGGTCGGGCGGATGCGGTGCTGTTGTAGCTGCGCGCACCTACAAGTGCTTGAAGGCCATGAGTTTTTAATCCCGTGCCAACGGTTGTAACTTCCCGCCAGATAGGTACAATGGCGCGGCTCGCCGTCAGGCGGGCGTCGTTATGGTGACCCCATCGGTCCCCCCGCAACGATTACCCGTGAACCTGGTCAGATCCGGAAGGAAGCAGCCACAGCGGGAACATTGTGTGCCGGGGTGTGGCTGGTGGGGTTGCCTCCATAACGCCCCAGGCCCTCGTTCGCAGGGTTTGCCAAATCTCTTATTCCTTTTGATTCACTGCTTGGTTCGATGTTGGTCGAGGCGGCGGTTTTCCATTGTTCAAATGTGGTGGTCATTCTCGATATGGCACCAATAGTATGATAATTTCGCCTTAATCGTTCATTCTTCCAGGGGCTGATTATGGGTACCGTTCGAAAAACCATCACCGTCACCGACCAACAGGACGGCTGGATCAAGGCCCAGATCGAGGCGGGTCACTACACGAATGACAGCGAATACATCCGCGATCTGATTCGGCGCGAGCAGGAACGTAGCGCCGAGCTTGGGATAATCCGGTCTGCCTTGAAAGAGGGTGAGTCCAGTGGAGAGCCGCAACCATTCGATCCCGATGCATTCAAAAAAAAAATGCTGACAGCGCATGGCTGAATATCGTCTTGCACCTGCCGCCGAGCGTGATCTTGAAAAAATCTGGACTTACACCGCCCAGCATTGGAGCGTAGGGCAGGCCAATCGATACATCGATATCATCTCTACGGCGTTTCATGAGCTGACGCTACAGCCGGAAATAGCTCCAGCATGTGACCATATCCGTGCTGGCTATCGCCGACGCAGTGTCGAACGGCACATGATTTACTTTCGAATCACAACCTACGGGATTGTGATTATTCGTGTCCTTCATGATCGGATGGATACATTTCGGAATCTGTGACGGTTAGCTTTACGAAATTGGTCATCGTTCGTAGCTGGCCTTCGGTAACAGACTCGGCCTCCCTTTCCCTGCATCAAGACTTGGACATCGCCTGGTCAACCGCCGCAATCAACTTCCCAAGGTCCTTCGAAGTAGCTTTGTGAATGACGTTGAACAAGTAGGCCCGCTGCTCGTCTTCATCGGCCATGTCGGCGAAAAACGCTTTAGGCTGGACGTCCAATACGTTGGCAAGCAGGAGCAAGGCTTCGACGCTGGGGGTGTAGGTGCCGGTTTCGAAGCGGCTGATGGTTTTCGGGTCAAAACCGGTCTTTTCGCCAAGTTCAGCCTGAGTAAGCCCCGCTACTTTGCGGTAGCGTCTGATGGCTGAACCCAGACTTGAAATTTGCATCGCTTAATTCCCATTCAGAATCAAGAACTTAACGATAGATTTTCGCATTAGGCAACCGCTTGTTCCATCACCTTGCTTTGCAAAATGTGATGCGTTTCGTAGAATCGGCCTTTGGCATGGGGGATTCGGTGATCTGCTTCTGAAGCCGGGCGAGTAAAAAGACCGGGGCTCGCGCTTCTTTGCAGCGACACAAGGCGGGGCCTGGAGCATTCAGGTCGCACCGCCAGCGTCCGTGCTCCAGCTTTATCAAGGTATTTGAGCCTAGTTGATTTTCGCCCGTCCGGGGGTGGTTCAACCGCGCGCGCCAAACGAGCCTGACTCATGGATGACTGCTTCGATGGATAAGAAGTACCGCAGGGCCGTTGACGCCGCCGCGATCTTTTCCGAAACCGATTTGAGCGGTCGCATCACTTACGTCAACGATCAGTTCTGCGATCTGTTTGGCTTCCGGCGCGATGAGCTGCTGGGGGCGAACCACAGGTTGCTCAATTCCGGCCAGCACCCCAGCGAATTCTTCAGTGCGATGTGGCGCACTATCGCGTTGGGGGATATCTGGAAGGGCGAGATCTGCAATCGATCCAAGGACGGTACGCTGCACTGGGTCGACACCACCCTGGTACCGGTAACTGACGAAGCGACAGGGCTCGTCGAGCGATACCTGGCAATTCGCTTCGATGTCAGCGAAAAGCGTCGGCTGCTGCATTCCCTGCAATGGCGGGTCGGGCACGATGTGCTGACTGGACTGCCCAATCGTACCTACTTGTCCGAACTGTTGGACCAGGCCTTGGAATTTTCCCGGGGAGAAAATCTACCCCTCGCGGTATGCATGCTCGATCTGGATGGCTTCAAGGCAGTCAACGACGGCTATGGCCACGCCAGCGGTGATCGCTTGCTAGTGGAAGTCGCCAGGCGACTGCGCAGCATTGTGCGCGGCGACGACGTCGTGGCGCGCCTGGCTGGGGATGAGTTCGTGCTGGTGCTGCGACATGTGTGTGGCATAGACGAATTGCATGCCGCGTTGAATCGGGTGTTGATCGCCGTTTCCATGCCCTATGCCATTGATGGCAAGAGCATCAAGGTCTTTGCCAGCATCGGTGTGACGCTGTCTCCCTGGGATAACGAAGACGCCGACACGTTGCTGCGCCACGCCGACCAGGCGATGTACGTGGCCAAGCAGAGCGGCCGCAATCGTTTTCACCTGTTCGACGTGTCCCGGGACAAAGAGGTGCGTGCAACTTACCAGACCGTCGAACGGGTCCGACAGGCCTTGGCCAACAATGAATTGCGATTACATTTCCAGCCCAAGGTCAATATGCGCGATGGCACCGTGGTCGGTCTGGAAGCTTTGTTGCGCTGGAAGCATCCGCAGCGCGGCCTGGTGCCGCCGCGCGAATTCCTGCCGCTGGTAGAAGAGACGGACCTGATTGTCGAAATCGGCGAATGGGTCATGGGAAAAGTGCTGACCCAGCTGCAGCAATGGCAACAGGCGGGGCAGGGGTGGCCGGTGAGTATCAACATATCGGCGCGGCACTTCCAGCGGGCGGATTTCGTCGAGCGGCTGCGGCGAATGCTGGAGCTGCATCCGGCGGTGTTGCCGCGCATGCTCGACCTGCAGATCGTGGAGTCGGTCGCCGTGGAAAACCTCGCGCACGTCAGTGCCTGTCTACAGGCGTGCCAGGCCTTGGGCGTGGGGTTTTCATTGGGCGGTTTCGGTACGGGTTATTGTTCGCTCAATGACCTCAAGCACCTACATACGCAAACCATCAAGATCGACAAGACCTTCGTGCGCGATATGCTAGATGACCGGGACGATCTGGCGCTGACCAAAGCCGTGATCGGTCTGGCTCGGGCGTTTGGCCGGCAGGTGGTCGCGGAGGGCCTCGACAGTCTTGAGCACGGACAGCTCCTGCTACGCCTGGGATGCGAAGTGGCGCAAGGTTACTTTATCGCCCGGCCCATGCCCGCCAATCGGGTGCCGGGCTGGGTAAGAAGCTTCGTCCCGCCGCCGCAGTGGCGGAGTCGGCCGGGTGGTCAGGGAGATACGGCGCCGGTCTGAGCCCCCTCGCTGCGACCGGTGTAGAGCTGGATGATCGAGTCGATTTCCCCAGACATTTTCATTGTCAGCAAGGTGCGCAGAATGCGTTGCGCTGGAATATTCGGGTCATTGCGCACATAACAGCTCAATTGCTGTTCCTGGAGGACCGCAACCTCATGCAACTGTCGGTCGGCGCCATGCCGTTGGTTGAACCAATCAAGTGCCCATTGATTGCTGACCGCATAACGGTAGCGCCCGGCCAACAGTTTCGCCAGCACCTGGTCCTGGCTGCGCGCATCGTCGCGCCGCAGGTGGCCGCTGTCGAACAAAGGTTGCAAGGTCGGGTAGCGGTAGCTGAGCACGGTGCCGATCGATTGTTGCGCCAGCGCCGCCGGGGCGATTTTTACACCGGTGCCGGTCGCGCTGACGAGCACGTCGCGCTGAAAGAACAGCGGAACACTCCAAAGGTAATCGGGGCCTTTGTCCTTCACCCAATCAGGCGAGACGTAACAGCGAATGTCTATTTCGCCATGTTCCATGGCGCTGTCCAGTCGTGCGCGAGCCAGGACATGAAATTGCGCGGGCATGCCCACCTGGGTTGCCAGGCTGGTCATGATGTCCGGCAGGATGCCTTGGGTCGGGCGGCCTCGCTCGATCTGCACCATGGGCATGGCCCAGCCGTCGGTAATGGCGAAACGCAAGGGGACCTCGTCGGCGAAACATCCCGTGGTCAACAGCAGCAAAGCCCCCATGGCGGAACGCATAAACTCTCCTGACAGTGCCAAACCGTGTCGACAACCGAGCCTTCAGGTCCAAGCTTAGCCACATTAGACGAGCACACCGGATGCAATTTCGCCCCTGCTCCGCTAGCATTAGCCGCTTATGTTCCTTCGTTGCGACGGTTTTCGATGAGTTATCAGGTTCTTGCACGTAAATGGCGCCCGCGCTCGTTCCGCGAAATGGTCGGCCAGACCCATGTGCTCAAGGCTCTGATCAATGCCTTGGACAGCCAGCGGCTGCACCATGCCTACCTGTTCACCGGCACCCGGGGCGTGGGCAAGACCACCATTGCGCGGATCATCGCCAAGTGCCTGAACTGTGAAACCGGTATCACTTCGACGCCTTGCGGCGAATGCTCGGTCTGCCGGGAAATCGACGAAGGTCGTTTCGTCGACCTGATCGAGATCGACGCCGCCAGCCGCACCAAGGTCGAAGATACCCGTGAGTTGCTCGACAACGTCCAGTACGCGCCGAGCCGTGGGCGCTTCAAGGTCTACCTGATCGACGAAGTGCACATGCTCTCCAGCCATTCCTTCAATGCGCTGCTCAAGACCCTCGAAGAACCACCGCCCTACGTCAAGTTCATCCTGGCGACCACCGATCCGCAGAAACTCCCTGCAACGATTCTCTCGCGGTGCCTGCAGTTCTCCCTGAAGAACATGACGCCGGAACGGGTCGTCGAGCATTTGACCCACGTCCTGGGCGTCGAGAACGTGCCGTTCGAAGACGACGCGCTGTGGCTGCTGGGCCGCGCCGCCGACGGTTCGATGCGCGACGCCATGAGCTTGACCGACCAGGCCATCGCTTTCGGTGAAGGCAAGGTCATGTCCGCCGATGTGCGCGCCATGCTCGGCACTCTCGATCACGGTCAGGTCTACGACGTGCTGCATGCGCTGATCGAAGGCGACGCGAAGGCGCTCCTCGAAGCGGTGCGTCACCTGGCCGAGCAGGGGCCGGACTGGAATGGCGTGCTCTCGGAAATCCTCAATGTGCTGCACCGTGTCGCCATCGCCCAGGCGTTGCCGGACGGCGTTGACAACGGTCATGGCGACCGCGATCGCGTATTGGCCCTGGCCCAGGTGCTGCCGGCCGAAGACGTGCAGTTCTATTACCAGATGGGCTTGATCGGCCGGCGCGATCTGCCCCTGGCGCCGGATCCGCGCGGCGGCTTCGAAATGGTCCTGTTGCGAATGCTGGCGTTCCGGCCAGCCGACACGGCGGATGCGCCGAGGCAAGCGCTAAAGCCAGTGGGGATCAGCCAAGCCACAGCTGATTCCGCCAAGCCAGTGGCTGCCGCGCCCAATGTCGCGTCGGCAGCGGCTTCTGCTCCGGCCGCAGTGGCGCCTTTCACCCAGCCGGCCCCGATGCCGGTCGTTACCACGCCTGAACCGCAGCCCGAACCGGAGCCGGTCGTTGAGGCGTTGCCCGAGCCTGTCGCCGAAGACGTCATCGATCTGCCCTGGAACGACCCGGTCGAGCCGGAGGTTGTCCTGCAGCCTGCTGTCGAGCCGGTGCTGGAAACGGTCGCCGAGCAGCCCGAATTGCCGGCCATGCCCATGCCAACGCCGGACAGCGTGGTACCCGACGCGCCTGAGTGGGTCGCCGCGCCGGTGCCCGAGCCGACGGTGGCCGACGTCGATGTCGCCACGCCGGGCAGCGACCTGGATGACGAGCCGCCGTTGGACGAGGATTACATCGAGCCGGACATGGATTCGGCCTACAGCTACCTGGACGACCTGGCCAGCGAGCACGCCGCCGAGCCAGCCCCTGAGCCCGAGCCGGAACCCGCGGCGATGCCAGCCACAGGGCTGGCCTTGCAATGGCTGGAGCTGTTCCCGAAACTGCCGATCAGCGGCATGACCGGCAGCATTGCCGCCAACTGCACGTTGATTTCCGTCGAAGGCGACCACTGGCTGTTGCACCTGGACCCGGCCCACAGCGCGCTGTTCAACGCGACCCAACAGCGTCGTCTCAACGATGCGCTTAACCAATACCACCAGCGCCCGTTGACGTTGACCATCGAGCTGATCAAGCCCGAGCAGGAAACCCCGGCACAGGCTGCGTCCCGCCGCCGTGCCGACCGTCAGCGCGAGGCGGAAGAGTCGATCCACGGCGATCCGTTCATCCAGCAGATGATGCAACAGTTCGGCGCCGTGGTCCGTCACGATACTATCGAACCTGTCGAGGCCCCGGTCACCCAGGGCTCATAACTGAAAGCGCCGGGCCGAACGCCGGGCGCTGTGTTTATTCACGTACTTTCGAGGTGATTCCCATGATGAAAGGTGGCATGGCCGGCCTGATGAAGCAGGCGCAGCAGATGCAGGAGAAAATGGCCAAGATGCAGGAAGAGCTGGCCAACGCTGAAGTCACCGGCAAGTCCGGCGGCGACATGGTGACCGTGGTCATGACCGGGCGCCACGACATCAAGCGCGTCAGCATCGACCCAAGCGTCGTTGAAGGCTTGAGCGAAGATGACAAGGAGATGCTCGAAGCCCTGTTCGCCGCCGCCGTCAACGACGCAGTGCGCAAGATCGAAGCCAACAGCCAGGACAAGATGTCCGGCATGACCGCTGGCATGCAGCTGCCGCCGGGCATGAAACTGCCGTTCTGATTCGCCATCCCGGTCGGGATGGGCTACACACAATGCCAGGCATCGCGCCTGGCATTTTTGTTTGCGCTATGCAGCCGAAATCACTGGGGCCGTTAGGCTGAACAAACATCGAACGCCGCCCCTTCGGCAATGGTCTGCTCCCTATACGTGCCCGTAACGAACAAGGAGACGCTTGCATGTCGATTTCCAACCAGCGCATCGTCCTGGCTTCCCGCCCGGAAGGTGCGCCCATCCCTGAAAACTTTCGTCTTGAACACGTCACGCTGCCGGACCTGGCGGAGGGACAGATCCTGCTCAAGACGCTGTTCCTATCGCTGGATCCCTACATGCGCGGACGCATGAGTGACGCACCTTCCTACGCCGCGCCGGTGCAAATCGACGAGGTTATGACCGGTGGCGCCGTCAGTCGCGTGGAGCGCTCGATGCATCCGAAGTTCCAGGAGGGCGATTTGGTGGTGGGGGCAACGGGTTGGCAAAGCCACTGCATCAGTGATGGCCGCAATGTCATTCCCATCCCCTCGGGATTGCCAAGTCCTTCAATGGCCCTGGGGGTTTTGGGGATGCCGGGCATGACCGCCTACATGGGTCTGATGGACATCGGCCAACCCAAGGCGGGGGAAACCTTGGTGGTCGCCGCGGCGTCGGGCGCGGTAGGTTCAGTGGTCGGCCAGGTGGCGAAGATCAAAGGCCTGCGCGTGGTGGGTGTGGCCGGCGGAAGCGAGAAGTGCAAATACGTGGTCGACGAGCTGGGGTTCGACGCCTGCGTCGACCATCGAAGCGAGAGTTTCGCGCAAGAACTGGCCCGGGCCTGCGACCAGGGCATCGACATCTATTACGAAAACGTCGGTGGCAAAGTCTTCGACGCGGTGGTGCCGCTACTCAACGCCAAGGCCCGCATCCCGCTCTGCGGATTGATTGCGTCCTACAACGATCATCAGCCGCCGGGTGGCCCGGATCGTCTACCGCAGTTGCAGCGCACGCTGCTGACCAAGCGCGTGCGTATCCAAGGCTTCATCGTGTTTGATGATTACGGTGACCGCCAGCCGGAATTCATCAGCGCCATGGCGCCCTGGGTGCGGGACGGCAGGGTCAAGTTCCGCGAAGACCTTGTCGACGGTCTCGAGAACGCGCCACAGGCATTTATCGGTCTGCTGGAAGGGCGCAACTTCGGCAAGTTGGTCGTGCGGGTGGCGCGCGATTGAGTATTTGACGCTAATCGGAGGCGCGGGTATAAACCGCGTCTCGTTGTTATGTCGGACGTTTCCTCCATGAGCTTCAGCCCTTTGATCCGTCAACTGATCGATGCCTTGCGAACTTTGCCGGGTGTCGGTCAGAAAACCGCCCAGCGTATGGCGTTGCAATTGCTTGAGCGCGATCGCAGTGGCGGCTCGCGCCTGGCCCAGGCCTTGAGCCAGGCGATGGAAGGGGTAGGGCATTGCCGCTTATGCCGCACCCTGACGGAAGACGACCTTTGTCCGCAATGCGCCGACCCGCGTCGGGACGACAGCCTGCTCTGCGTGGTGGAGGGGCCGATGGACGTGTACGCGGTGGAGCAGACCGGTTTCCGTGGTCGCTACTTCGTGCTCAAGGGCCATTTATCGCCGCTCGACGGGCTAGGGCCTGAGGCCATTGGCATTCCGCAGCTGATGGCGCGGGTCGAGGAGGCGGGTACGTTTACCGAAGTCATCCTTGCCACGAACCCGACGGTCGAAGGCGAAGCCACCGCCCACTACATTGCCCAACTGCTGAACAATAAAGGCCTGGTCGCCTCCCGCATCGCCCACGGCGTGCCCTTGGGCGGCGAGTTGGAGTTGGTGGATGGCGGGACATTGGCGCATTCATTTGCCGGGCGCAAGCCGATCGCGTTGTAACGTGCGGAGCGAGCAGGCTCGCTTCCACACGTTCTACCGTGGGGCGCTGATTATCGTTCGCTGAGCGAAAACTGCGTCAGGCAGAACGTCGGTATCCCCATATCTTGCAGGCGCTGGGAACCGAGCAGTTCAGGCAAATCGATTATCGCCGCCGCTTCATGGACCTTCGCGCCCATGCGGTGGATCAGGTTGGCGGCGGCGATCAGCGTGCCGCCCGTGGCGATCAGGTCATCGAACATCACCACCGAATCACCCTCGCACAGGCTGTCGGCGTGAACTTCCAGGAAGGCCTCTCCGTATTCCGTCTGGTAGCCCTCGGCCAATACGTCGGCCGGCAGCTTGCCTTGCTTGCGGAACAGCACCAGCGGCTTGTTCAGCTGATAGGCCAGGATCGAGCCAATCAGGAAACCTCGTGCATCCATCGCGCCGATATGCGTGAACCCGGCCTCGACATAGCGATGGGCGAAGCTGTCCATCACCAACCGCAGCGCGGTGGGCGATTGGAACAACGGAGTAATGTCGCGAAAGATCACGCCGGGCTTGGGGAAGTCGATAACGGGGCGTATCAGGGATTTGAAGTCGAAGGAGTCGAAGACCATCGTCGAAGTGTCCTGGCTGGCTGCAAGCGCCGCAGTATAGCGCGGCGGGGCGAAAGCCTCAGCCGCGCAGGTGTATCAGCCTTCTACCGAGCCGCCCGCCAGGGCGCAAAGCTGGATCGGATCGAGAATATGGATTTCCTTGCCTTCGGCGGCGATCAATTCATTCTGCTGGAAACGGGTGAACACCCGAGACACGGTTTCCACCGCCAGGCCCAGGTAATTGCCGATTTCGTTGCGCGACATGCTCAGGCGAAATTGATTGGCGGAAAACCCACGGGCACGAAAGCGGGCCGAGAGGTTGACCAGGAACGTGGCGATGCGCTCGTCGGCGGTTTTCTTCGAGAGCAACAGCATCATCTGCTGGTCGTCGCGGATCTCCCTGCTCATCACTCGCATCAGTTGACGGCGCAGTTGCGGCAGTTGCACGGCCAACTCGTCGAGACGATCAAAAGGAATTTCGCAGACCGAGGTGGTTTCCAGCGCCTGGGCCGAGACCGGGTGGGTTTCTGTGTCCATGCCCGACAGGCCCACCAGTTCGCTGGGCAAGTGGAAACCGGTGAGCTGCTCTTCGCCGCCGTCGCTCAGGTTGAAGGTCTTCAAGGCGCCCGAGCGTACGGCATAGACTGAATTGAAGGCATCGCCCTGGCGAAACAGGAACTCGCCTTTTTTCAACGGACGTCCGCGTTTGACGATGTCATCCAGCGCGTCCATGTCCTCCAGGTTCAACGAAAGTGGCAGGCACAGGGGGGCCAGGCTGCAGTCCTTGCAGTGTGCCTGGTTATGAGCGCGCGATTTGACTGGCTCGGACATTTCTTAAATCCTTGTGGGAAAACACACATAAGCCGTAAGGGTAACTCAGCACACTAACTCGGGCCAGTGCGGTATCACCGTCAAATTGTCGCGCTCAGATGACGCGGGAAAAACGCTGTCGATTCTGATGCTCCAGATACACGTCGAACACCATGCAGACCGAGCGCACCAGCAAGCGCCCAGCGGGTAATACCATGATGTGCGTATTCGTCAGTTCAATCAGCCCGTCGTCGGCCATTGTTTGTAGTTGCGGCCATATCGAGGCGAAATACTCGCAAAAACCGATGTTGAAGGCATGCTCGATCTCGGCGAACGCCAGCGTGAAATGGCAGATCAGCTGTTGGATCACCGCCCGTCGCAGCCGGTCGTCAGCGTTGCACACCAGCCCGCGACTGGTCGCCAGTTGCCCGTCGGCCAGGGTGTTCTGGTAGCGGCTCAAATCGCTGCTGTTCTGGCAGTAGAGATCGCCGATCTGGCTGATGGCCGACACGCCGAGACCGATCAGGTCGCAATGACCATGGGTGGTATAGCCCTGGAAGTTGCGCTGCAAGGTCGCTTCTTCCTGGGCGATTGCCAGTTCGTCGTCGGGCAGGGCGAAGTGGTCCATGCCGATGTAGCGATAACCGGCGGTGGTCAGCTGTTCGATGGTGCCTTGCAGCATCGCCAGTTTCTGGGGCGGGTTCGGCAGGTCCTGGCTGTTGATGCGCCGCTGGGGCATGAAGCGTTCCGGCAGGTGGGCGTAGTTGAACACCGACAGGCGGTCCGGTTGCAGGCTGATGACTTCCTCGACGGTGCGAGCGAAGTTGTCCGGGGTCTGCTTGGGCAAGCCGTAAATCAAATCGATGTTGATCGAACGAAACTGCAGGGTCCGGGCGGCTTCGACCACGGCGCGGGTTTCTTCCAGGCTTTGCAGGCGATTGACGGCGCGCTGCACGGCCGGGTCAAGGTCCTGCAAGCCGATGCTGACCCGGTTGAAGCCCAGTTCCCGCAGCAATCCCATGGTCGACCAGTCGGCTTCCCGAGGGTCTATTTCAATGCCGTAGTCGCCGGAATCGTCGTCCATCAGATTCAGGTGTTTGCGCAGCTTGGCCATTAGTTGACGCAACTCGGCATGGCTGAGAAAGGTCGGCGTGCCGCCACCCAAGTGCAGCTGTTCGACGCGCTGGGCCGGGTCCAGGTGGCAACTGATCAGTTGGATTTCCTGCTCCAGGCGTTGCAGATAGACATGGGCCCGGCCGCGATCCTTGGTGATGACTTTGTTGCAGGCGCAGTAGTAGCAAATATTGGCGCAGAACGGCACGTGCACATACAGCGACAGCGGCTTGAGCGCTTTGCGGCTATCGCGCAAAGCATGGAGCAAATCGAAACTGCCCACTTGGCCGGCAAACTGCGCCGCGGTCGGGTACGAGGTGTAGCGTGGGCCCGCCAGGTCGTAGCGGCGGATAAGGTCTGAGTCCCAACGAATGGCGTCGAGCATGCGGGCATTCCCCGGATAGGCTGGCATGCTTGAAAGTTTATGGGGGCGATGGAAGGAGCGTGTTGATTTGCGTCAACAGGGCAAGCCTGCTTCCAACGTATCCCTGTGGAACCGGATCAATGCCCCATGAGCCAATGCTGATGCGGCCCTGGCAACGTCCAGATTCCGAAGACAATCACCAACAAGCCGCCAGCCATGCGCACGCTGCGTTTGCGTAGCAATGCCGTGACGCGTTCGGCGGCGAGGCCGGTGGCGAGCAGCACAGGCCAAGTGCCCAGGCCAAAGGCGAGCATCAGTAACGCACTGTCCAGCGCATTGCCTTGGCTGGCGGACCACAGCAGGGTGCTATAGACCAACCCGCACGGCAACCAACCCCACAGCGCGCCGAGCAGCAGGGCCCGGGGCAGGCTCGACACCGGCAGCAGGCGATTGGCGACGGGTTGGATATGCCGCCACAGGCCACGCCCGACGCTTTCGATTCGTGTCAGGCCACCCCACCAACCTGCCAGATACAGGCCCATGGCGATCAGCAACAGACCGGCCAGCACCCGCATGACCATTGCCGCCGGGCTGTTTGCCACGGCCCAGCCCGCCAGGCCGATCAGCAAGCCGGCCGTGGCGTAGCTGAGGATTCGTCCGAGGTTGTAGGCCAGCAACAATCGAAAGCGCCGACTGCGCTGTTCCTTGGGAATCGCCAGGGTCAGGGCGCCCATCAGCCCTCCGCACATGCCCAGGCAATGTCCGCCGCCCAAAAGGCCAAGGATGACGGCCGAAACCAGTAAGGGCGCCAGATCAAGCATGGGGCGGGACCTTGTCGTCCGGTTTGCGCTCGTCGCCGCTGGCCTCGTCCACGGCGGCCTTGTGGTTCGGGTCCTGGTCATCGAACAGAATGCTATGGGCCGGACCGTCGAGGTCATCGTATTGGCCGCTGTCCACGGCCCAGAAGAAGATGTAGACGGCGATGGCTACGATCAGCAGCGCGGCCGGGATCATCACGTACAGAGCTGGCATGTCGGAAACTCCATGCCCGCGCGGCTCAGGCCGGCAGCGGACGGGTATCGGGCGTGGCGTCGAACACCTGCGCCTTGGGTTGACGGGTTAGCCTCAGCGCATTCAGCACCACCGTCAACGAGCTGATGGACATGCCGACCGCGGCCCACACCGGCGTAATCCAACCGAGGGCGGCAAACGGCAACATGAGGCCATTGTACAACCCGGCCCAGAGCAGGTTCTCGATGATCACCCGACGGGTGCGCCGGGCCAGGCTGAAGGCGTGAATCAGGGCGCCCAGGCGGTTGGACAAGAGGACCGCGTCAGCGCTGGTCTTGGCCAGGTCGGTGGCTGAGCCCATCGCGACGCTGATGTCCGCCGCCGCCAACACCGGGACGTCGTTCACGCCGTCGCCAAGCATCAGCACTTTATGGCCTTGCTGGTGCAATTGCTGGAGCACCGCCAGCTTGTCGTCCGGGCGCAGGCCGCCGCGGGCTTCATCGATGCCCAGTTCGGCGGCGACGCTGACAACCATTGGCGAGCTGTCGCCCGACAACAACAAGGTTCGCCAGCCCCGCGCCTTGCACGCCGCCAGCAGGGCCGGCGCGTCTGCACGCAAGCGATCATCGAGGACAAACCAGGCCAGCGGCCCGAGCTCATCGCCCAGCAGCAGCCATTGCCCAGGTTCGTCCGGCATCACCGGCACTGCGGCGCCGCTCAGTTCGCAGACAAAGCTGGGATGGCCGATGCGCAGGGATTGTTCGCCCACCACGCCTTCAAGTCCCAAGCCGGGAGTGCTTTGAACATGCTCGGCGGCCAATGGCGCACGGCCGAAAGCCCTGGCGATAGGGTGTTCGGAGCGGTTTTCCAAAGCGGCGGCAAGGGCCAGGCAATGGTCGCTGTCGAGTGCCCCGAGTGTTCGAATCGCGCGCAACGCCAGGCGGCCTTCGGTGAGGGTGCCGGTCTTGTCGAAAATCACCGTGTCGATCTGGTTCAGGCCTTCCAACACATGACCGCGCGTCAGTAGCAGGCCGAGTTTGTGCAGGGTGCCGGTGGCGGCGGTCAGGGCGGTCGGCGTCGCCAGGGACAGCGCGCAAGGGCAGGTCGCGACCAGCATCGCGAGGACAATCCAGAATGCCCGTGAGGCATCCAGTTGCCACCACACCAACCCGATGACGGCAGCGGCGACCAGAGAGAACAGCAAGAACCACTGGGCGGCGCGGTCGGCGACTTGCGCCAGTCGTGGCTTCTCGGCCTGGGCCCTGTCCAGCAACCGCACGATGGCCGATAACCGGGTGTCCTGCCCGAGGGCCAGCACCTCTACCGTCAAGGCACCTTCGACATTCAGCGTGCCAGCGGTGACTGCGTCGCCCACCTGGCGAGGTTGAGGCAGGTATTCGCCGGTCAGCAGTGATTCGTCGATGCTGGACTGGCCGTCGAGAATCCTGCCATCGGCCGGCAGCACCGCGCCTGGATGCACCAGTACCCGGTCGCCGGTGCGCAATTCACTGAGCAGGATGCGTTCACTCTGGCCGCTGTCCTCCAGACGCAGGCACGAAGCCGGCAGCAGATTGACCAGTTGTGCGGTGGCAGCAGCGGTACGCTCGCGAGCCCGGCGCTCCAGGTAGCGGCCGGCGAGCAGGAACAAGGCGAACATGCCGACGGCATCGAAATACAGCTCGCCTGTCCCGGTGATGGCGGTCCAGATGCCGGCTATATAGGCGCCGCCAATGGCCAGGGACACTGAAACATCCATGGTCAGGTGCCGGGTGCGCAGGTCGCGCATGGCACCTTTGAAAAACGGCGCGCAGCTGTAGAAGACGATGGGGGTGGTGAGGAACAGCGCAACCCAGCGCAGGATGGCGTGCATCTCCGGGCTCAGGTCGATGTTGAATTCCGGCCAGGTGGCCATGGTCGCCATCATGGCCTGGAACCACAGCAATCCGGCCACGCCCAACTGGCGCAGGGCCAGGCGATTCTGCGCGGCGAGCTGTTCGCAGGCTTGGTCGGCCTGGTACGGATGGGCGGCGTAGCCGATCTGGCGCAGCTCGGCGAGCAGCGTGCTCAGCGGCAGTTGCCCGTCGGCCCAGCGAACGTGCAAGCGATGGTTGGACAGGTTCAATCGCGCCTCGGCCACGGCCGGCAGGCTGCGCAGTTGTTTTTCGATCAACCAGCCGCAGGCGGCGCAGCTGATGCCTTCCATGAGCAGGGTAGTCTCGGCCAGTTCGCCTTCATGACGAACGAACGATTGCTGCACATCGGGTCGATCATACAGCGCCAGTTCTTCGCTCAGTTGCACCGGCAGGGTCTGGGGATTGGCCGACGCTTCGCTGCGATGCTGGTAATAACCTTCCAGGCCACCGGCGACGATCGCCTCGGCCACGGCCTGGCAGCCCGGGCAGCACAGCTCGCGGGTTTCACCGAGGACAACGGCGGTGAAGCGACTGCCAGGGGGGACGGGCAGGGCGCAGTGATAGCAGGGCTGTGGAGTGGTCATGGGTATCGCATGAAGCCTTTTGTGGAAGGAGCTTGCTACAAGTGAGGGCGCTTTTTGTGGCGAGGGAGCTTGCTCCCGCTGGCCTGCGTAGCAGGCCCAAAGCAGCCGACACCATGGAGCCTGATAGCGCCGGGACTCAGGCTTCAGGGCCGCTTCGCAGCCCAGCGGGAGCAAGCTCCCTCGCCACAACAGCAGCTTACTTTTTCAGGTCTTCAGCGCCTTGCAATGGCTCATCGCCAAGCAGGATGGCCTGGTCGTGGTTGATCTGTTCTTCTTCGAACAGGCGCCAGGTCTGGTCGCTCTCCACGCCTAGCAATTCGACAAAGCGCCGGCCTTCGATCTTGTCCGTCAACTGGCCGACGTAGCGTCCCGGCTCGCTGTCGTTGCGGGCCAGGACGACCTTGCGATCCTTCTCCGGCTGGGTTGGCGAGATCAGGCTCAGTTCCAGGGTCTGGGGGCGACTGTCGCCGTTCAGGCGCAGGTTCACTTCGCCGGTCACATCATCCAGTTGCACATTGGCGTGCAGTTGCAGTGTCTGGGCCAGCAACTCTCGCTCCAGCGAGCGGTTGATGCCCTTGCCGGCTTCGTAGTAGTTGTCGTTGACCAGGTTGTCCGGATTCTTCACGGCGATGGTCACCATGGTCAGGCTCAGTGTCACTGAACAGGTCAGGATCGCAATGATGATCCACGGCCAGAGGTGTTTGTACCAAGGGCTGGTGGCGGTTGCTGCAGGCATGTTCATTTCTCTCAACGAGTCTGTGGGCCGATGAACCGGCTCTTGGCTTCAACATGGACGCTGTCGTCATCGGCATCCTTGAGGATGAATGTAACCTCGTTGGTGCTCGATGGCAGTTGTTCCGGTGCGCTGGATAATTCAACCGGCTGGCTGAGGATCTCGCCGGCGGCCACCTTGATTTCCCGGCGCCCTTGCAGCTTGAGATCGGGCAGGCCGGCGGCTTCCAGAATGTACGTATGGTCGCGTTGGTCCTTGTTCATGATTTTCAGGCTGTAGACGTTCTCGATCCGGCCTTCGGCGTTTTCGCGATACAGCACGCGGTCCTTGCTGACGTCGAAACCCACCAGCGAGCGCATGAAGAACGCCGTCACCAGCAGGCTGATCATGGCCAGCAGCACCAAGGCATAACCGATCAGGCGTGGGCGAAGTTTATTGGTTTTCTGGCCCGAGAGGTTGTGTTCGGTGGTGTAGCTGATCAGGCCGCGGGGATAATCCATCTTGTCCATGATGTTGTCGCAGGCATCGATGCAGGCCGCGCAGCCGATGCACTCGACCTGCAGGCCGTCGCGAATGTCGATACCGGTGGGGCAGACCTGGACGCACATGGTGCAATCGATGCAATCACCCAGGCCCAGCGCCTTGTAGTCGATGCCTTTTTTGCGCGGGCCGCGGCTTTCACCGCGACGCGGGTCATAGGAAACGATCAGGGTGTCCTTGTCGAACATCACGCTTTGGAAGCGGGCGTAGGGACACATGTAGATGCACACTTGTTCGCGCAGCCAGCCGGCATTGCCATAAGTGGCGAGGGTGAAGAAGCCGACCCAGAAGTACGACCAACCATCGGCCTCGCCGGTAAAGAACTGGAACACCAGTTCGCGGATGGGTGTGAAGTAACCGACGAAAGTCATGCCGGTGACGAAACCGATCAGCAGCCACAGGCTGTGCTTGGCGAACTTGCGTGAGATTTTGTTGGCGCTCATGGGCGCCTTGTCGAGCTTGATGCGTTGGTTGCGGTCGCCTTCGGTGACTTTTTCGCACCACATGAAGATCCAGGTCCATACGCTCTGCGGGCAGGTATAACCGCACCAGACCCGTCCGGCATACACGGTGATGAAAAAAAGACCGAAGGCGGCGATGATCAGCAGCCCGGAAAGCAGGATGAAATCCTGAGGCCAGAAGGTGGCGCCGAAAATAAAGAATTTGCGTTCAGGCAGGTTCCACCAGACAGCCTGGTGGCCACCCCAGTTCAGCCAGACCGTACCGAAATACAACAGGAACAATAACGCCCCGCCAACCATTCGCAGGTTACGGAACAGGCCCGTGAAGGCGCGGGTGTAGATTTTTTCCCGAGAGGCATACAGGTCGACGCTTTTGTTGGCGTCCTTGGCAGGCGGGGTAACGTCATGTACCGGAATCTGGTTGCTCATCAATTGCATCCCACGGCAGTGGAAAAGTGCCGAGGCCAGTACGTGCCGACCACGGTCAGAAAGGGCATTGCAGTGGCGCAATGATACGCCTGTCGCTCTAGTGCAAGGGTGCGACCTTTGGTCGCGTTGGGAGTGAGGGCCGAATGGTGTAGCGGATGTAACAAGTCATGACCCAGATCAATTGACTATAGACAGTGCATGGCGTTGGCGAAACGAAGGGGGGCTCTGCAGGCTGTTCTGTTTCGTGGCGAGGGAGCTTGCTCCCGCTCGGCTGCGCAGCAGTCGTAAATCAGGCTAGTGCGGTTTTACCTGGAAAAGTGCGGTGATTTTTTGGGGCGGCTTCGCCACCCAGCGGGAGCAAGCTCCCTCGCCACAAAAGGCCAACTTGTAATCAGCCAACCCACGGGTTGAGCACCGCCACGCCGCTGGCCTGGAAATCAGTCACGTTACGTGTGACCACAGTCAGCCCATGGACAAGGGCGGTGGCGGCAATCAGTGCGTCGCACTCATTGCTGCGGTCGGGCACATGCAGGCGAGCGCAGCGCAGTGCGACTGCGCGGTCCACAGCCAGGATCCTGCCGGCAAAGGCAGGCAGCACATGATTATCCAGCCACGCCCGCAGGCGACTGCCTTGCGTCGGGTCCTTGCGTTCGAAGCGCAGCACACCGGTTTCCAGTTCCAGTACGGTAATGGCCGAGACATACAGGCTGGGTGCCGGAACGCTGCGGGCCCAGGCCTGGACGTTTTTGTCTGCCTGGGGTTTGCGCAGTTCCGATATGACGTTGGTATCGAGTAGAAACATTCAGGACAAGTCCACCGAGCGAGGCGTGATGACGGCACGCTCGGTATCGAAGTCGATATCCGGCGTATCGGGCATGACCAGCAACTCGACAATGCTCGCGCCAATGCCGGACAGTTTCTGGTACTCCTCAATGCTTAGCAGCACATGGGCCGGCTTGCCACGGTCGGTGATGATGACCGGCCCTTCACGGGTGGCTTTTTTGGCACCACTTGTGTCGTGGTTGAATTCGCGGCTGGAGATGGTGGTGGTGGACATGGAAGTGCCCCTCTTTAACGCTTGAATGTAGGCACGTTACTACCAGTATGAATAGCCGGCAAGTGGAACAGTTTTACCCCTGTTTCGAGCCGGTAAACAAAAGGCCCCGCCAGTCTGATTGGCGGGGCCTTTGATGTCTCAAGCGTTTGCCTTATTGCGCGTCAGCGGCCGGAGCCTTTTCGCCGTGTGACAGGCTGTAGACGTAAGCGGCCAACAGGTGAACCTTGTCGTTGCCTTGCAGATCGGCCTGGGCCGGCATCTGGCCCTGGCGGCCGTAACGGATGGTCTGCTGCAACTGAGCGAAGCTCGAACCGTAGATGAAGCCGGCCGGGTGCGTCAGGTCAGGAGCGCCCATGGCGGGCGTGCCCTTGCCGGCTGGACCATGGCAGGCTACGCAGTTGGCTGCGAACAGCTTTTGGCCGTTGGCCGGGTCGGCCTTGGCGCCTTCCGGCAGTTTGCGGCTATGCAAGCCGGTCACCAGGTAAGCGGCTACGTCGGCAACACCTTGCTCGCCAACCACGGCAGCCCATCCCGGCATGACGGCATGACGACCGCCCATGATGGTGGTCTTGATGGTTTCCGGCTCGCCGCCCCAGCGCCAGTCGGCGTCGGTCAGGTTAGGGAAACCGTAGGCGCCCTTGGCGTCGGAACCATGGCAGACCGAGCAGTTGGAGGCGAACAGGCGGCCACCCATCTTCAGGGCTTGCGGGTCCTTGGCGACTTCTTCGATCGGCATGGAAGCGAACTTGGCGAAGATCGGACCGAACTTGGCGTCCGAGCGGGCCATTTCCTTTTCCCATTCGTGCACGCCAGTCCAGCCGGTCTGGCCGTTGGCGAAAGCGGTCTGCTTTTCATTGTCCAGGTAGTTGTAGCCTGGCAGCAGGCCTTTCCAATTGCCCAAGCCCGGATAGAGGACCAGGTAACCGAGGGCGAAAATGATGGTGCCGACGAACAGCATGAACCACCACTTTGGCAGTGGGTTGTCGTACTCCTCGATCCCGTCGAAGGAGTGGCCGACCGTCTCCTCGGTGGCTTCGCTGCGCTGGCCCTTGCGGGTCGACAGCAACAGCCAGGTCAGGGCGAAGATCGTTCCCAGGCTGAGGACTGTGACGTACAGACTCCAGAATGTTGTCATTCTTTGTTACTCCTAGAAGCTTGCTCGACGTGCTTGATGGCTTCGGGATCATCCGCGAATGGCAGCAAGGTCGCGTCGTCAAACTCCGACTTGCGCTTTGGGCTGAACACCCACAGGGCCAGGCCGATAAAAGCCACCATCACGACGACGGTGCCCAGGCCACGAATCATCCCGATATCCATCTAAATCACCGTTTGCTTTTGATGATGGTGCCCAGGCCTTGCAGATAGGCCACCAGCGCGTCCATTTCGGTCTTGCCCTTCACGGCATCCCTGGCACCGGCGATGTCTTCGTCGGTGTAAGGCACGCCCAAGGTGCGCAAGACTTCCATTTTCTTGGCAGTGTCTTTGCCGTCGAGCTTGTTTTCTACGAGGAACGGGTAGGCCGGCATCTTCGATTCCGGCACCACGTTGCGCGGGTTGTACAAATGCGCACGCTGCCAGTCATCAGAGTAACGGCCGCCAACGCGGGCCAGGTCCGGGCCGGTACGCTTGGAGCCCCACAGGAACGGGTGGTCCCAGACGCTTTCACCGGCAACGGAATAGTGGCCGTAACGTTCGGTTTCGGCGCGGAACGGACGGATCATCTGCGAATGGCAGCCGACACAGCCGTTGGCGATGTAGACGTCGCGGCCTTCCAGTTCAAGGGCGGTACGCGGCTTCATGCCTTCGACCGGCTTGTTGGTCACGTCCTGGAAAAACAGCGGAACGATCTGGGTCAAGCCGCCAATGCTGACGGCGATGACCATGAAGAAGGCCAGCAGGCCGATATTCTTCTCTACTGCTTCGTGCTTCATCAGTGAGCTCCAACTACGGCGATCTTGGCGGCGGCTTCTGCTTCAACCGGGTCAGAGGCACGAACGGTGCGATACACGTTGTAGGCCATCAGCAGCATGCCGCTGGCGAAGAACGCGCCGCCCAGGGCACGCACGATGAAGCCTGGGTGACTGGCTTGCAGGGCTTCGACGAACGAGTACGTCAGGGTGCCGTCGTCGTTGATTGCACGCCACATCAGGCCTTGGGTAATGCCGTTGACCCACATCGAGGCGATATAGAGCACGGTGCCGATGGTGGCGAGCCAGAAGTGCGCGTTGATCAGGCCGGTGCTGTGCATCTGCGCGCGACCGAACAGTTTCGGGATCATGTGGTAGATGGCGCCGATGGAAATCATCGCGACCCAGCCGAGTGCACCGGCGTGTACGTGGCCGATGGTCCAGTCGGTGTAGTGACTCAGCGAGTTGACTGTCTTGATGGCCATCATCGGGCCTTCGAAGGTCGACATGCCGTAGAACGCCAGGGATACCACCAGGAACCGCAGGATCGGGTCGGTGCGCAGCTTATGCCAGGCGCCCGACAGGGTCATCATGCCGTTGATCATGCCGCCCCAGCTTGGCGCCAGCAGGATGATCGACATCGCCATGCCCAGCGACTGCGCCCAGTCCGGCAGCGCGGTGTAGTGCAGGTGGTGCGGGCCGGCCCAGATGTACAGGGTGATCAGCGCCCAGAAGTGCACGATGGACAGGCGATAGGAGTAGATCGGACGCTCGGCCTGTTTCGGCACGAAGTAATACATCATCCCCAGGAAACCGGTGGTCAGGAAGAAGCCCACGGCGTTGTGGCCGTACCACCACTGGATCATCGCGTCGGTCGCGCCCGAGTAGGCCGAGTACGACTTGAAGAAGCTGACCGGCAGCGATGCGTGGTTGACGATATGCAGCATGGCGGTCACGACGATGAAGGCACCGTAGAACCAGTTGCCAACATAGATGTGCTTGGTCTTGCGCTTGACGATGGTGCCGAAGAACACCAAACCGTAGGTCACCCAGACGATGGCCAGCAGAATAGCCAGGGGCCATTCCAGTTCCGCGTATTCCTTGGTGGTAGTGAAACCCATTGGCAAGGTCACGATCGCGCCGATGATCACCGCTTGCCAACCCCAGAAGGTGAAGGCGGCGAGGCTGTCGGAGATCAGTCGCGTCTGGCAGGTTCGCTGCACGACATAGTAAGAAGTGGCAAACAAGGCACAACCACCGAAGGCGAAGATCACCAGGTTGGTGTGCAGTGGGCGCAGGCGTCCAAAAGTCGTCCATGGCAGATCGAAGTTCAACTCCGGCCAGACCAGTTGCGAGGCGATGAAGACACCGAGCCCCATGCCAAGGATCCCCCAGACCACCGTCATGATGGCGAACTGGCGGACTACCTTATAGTTATAAGCAGTCGGACTGATTGCTGTGCTCATTCTAAGGTTCCACGGTTTGGGTGTTTTATTAGGATAAAAATCGGTCGCAAGTATGGAGAAAGCGGGGGGTCATTGCAACGCGCCATGACCTGGGTCAATGCTTTCCAAAGCTGATTCTGCGGCCTTTCCATGTTCTGTGTAGGGACAAAATTGGCCCTCGGCAAAATGTCGCAACGAAGGAAAGAGGCGAGGGGGTCGGGTCGGTTGTAACGGGGTGTGTTCAAGCGCTACGTTCGGGTGATGCCTGGCAACTGTCGCAACAGCCGGGATTCACCTGCCTTTGCGGCTTTTTTCAACGAACGAATGTCGAACGCATCGGGTCGGCTCGACCTGAAACCGGCAGTCGCCAGTGCACGCAGAGGCAAGCTTAGACCCGATTGCGGGGAACCGAAAGGAGACGATGGGAGGGGTGCGACAATGCGTCGCGCAGGGGCACGGAACAGCCGCATCCAGATGAATGCGACTGTTCGTGTGGTCAGGATTTATTCGCTTTTGCGTTCAGCTTGCAGGCGCTCGGCGCCAGTGCCGTGGGACAGGTTGTAGACGTAGGCCGCGAGCAGTTGCACCTTGTCATTGCCGAGCAATTCATTCTGCGCTGGCATATGGCCCTGGCGGCCGTGGCGGATGGTCTGCTGCAGTTGGGCCAGGCTGGTGCCGTAGATGAAACCGGCCGGTTGCGTCAGGTTCGGCGCGCCCATCGCTTCGGTCCCTTGGCCGTTGGCGCCGTGGCAGGCGACGCAGGTGCTGTTGAACGCCTGCTGGCCGGCTTGCAGGTCGGCACCGCTGTCGGCCGGCAGTGGCAGGCCAGCCAGGTCGTGGCGAACATACGCGGCCACGTTCTTGACTCCGGCGTCTCCCAGCACTTCGCCCCAGGCCGGCATTGCCGCCATGCGACCGCCCAGGATGGTCGCCTTGATGGTCTCGGCATTGCCGCCCCAGCGCCAATGGCTGTCGGCCAGGTTCGGGAAACCGAAGGCGCCCTTGGCGTCCGACCCATGGCAGACCGAGCAGTTGGAGGCGAACAGGCGGCCACCCATCTTCAAGGCTTGCGGATCCTTGGCGACTTCTTCCACCGGCATGGCCGAGAACTTGGCGAAGATCGGCCCGAACTTGGCGTCGGCCTTGGCCATCTCCTTTTCCCATTCATGAGCGCCGGTCCAGCCATTCTCATAGCCGGGCAGGATGCCTTTCCAGTTGCCCAGGCCTGGATACAGAATCAGATAGCCCACGGAAAATACCAACGTGCCGGCGAACAACAGGAACCACCATTGCGGCAATGGGTTGTCGTACTCCTCGATGCCATCGAAGCTGTGGCCCATGGTCTGGTCGACGCTGCCCTTGGTCTCGCCCTTGCGGGTGCCGATCAGCAGCCAGGTCAGGCCGATCAAGCTGCCGAGGGTCAGTACGCAGATCCACGTACTCCAGAAGGTGGTCATGGCCGGGTGCTCCTTGTTGCAGGGTCTTGGGGAATGGCGGTTTCGGCGGGCGGTTCGTCGGCGAATGGCAGCAGGCGCGCCTGGGCGAATTCCGGGCCACGCTTGCTGCTGAACACCCACAGGGTCAGGCCGATGAAGGCGATGAACACCACGACCGTGCCCAGGCCGCGGATCATTCCAGTGCTCATTTCAAGGAACATGGATTCACCTCTTGCTCTTGATGGCAGTGCCGAGCACTTGCAGGTAGGCGACCAGCGCGTCCATTTCGGTCTTGCCCTTGAGCGAAGCCACGCTGCCCGCGATGTCGTCGTCGGTGTACGGCACGCCGAGGGTGCGCATGGCGCGCAGCTTGCCTTCGGTGTGGCTACTGTCGACCGCTTGAGTGACCAGCCATGGATAGGCCGGCATTTTCGACTCGGGTACGACGTTGCGCGGGTTGTACAAGTGGGCGCGGTGCCAGTCATCGGAGTAGCGCGCGCCGACTCGGGCCAGGTCCGGTCCGGTGCGCTTGGAGCCCCACAAGAACGGGTGGTCCCAGACGCTTTCACCGGCGACGGAGTAATGGCCGTAGCGCTCGGTCTCGGCGCGGAATGGGCGGATCATCTGCGAGTGGCAGCCAACGCAGCCTTCACGGATGTAGATGTCGCGACCTTCCAATTGCAAGGCGGTGTAGGGCTTCATGCCGTCCACCGGTTTATTGGTCACGTCCTGGAAGAACAGCGGCACGATCTGGGTCAGGCCGCCAATGCTCACGGCCAGCACCATCAGCAGCATCAGCAGGCCGACGTTTTTTTCGATTGTTTCGTGTTTCATGGCGGACTCCTCAAGCCATCTGCGCGGCAGCGGCGGCTTCGGCAGGCTCGTAGGCCCGCACGGTGCGCCAGGTGTTGTAGGCCATCAGCAACATGCCGGCGAGGAAGATTGCCCCGCCCGCCAACCGCACGATGAAGCCGGGATGGCTGGCCACCAGGGTTTCGACGAAGGAATAGGTGAGCGTGCCGTCCTCGTTCACTGCCCGCCACATCAGGCCCTGGGCGATCCCGTTGACCCACATCGAGGCGATGTAGAGCACGGTGCCGATGGTCGCGAGCCAGAAGTGCGCGTTGATCAGGCCGATGCTGTGCATCTGCGCCCGGCCGAAGACTTTCGGGATCATGTGGTACAACGCGCCGATAGAAATCATCGCCACCCAGCCGAGCGCACCGGCGTGGACGTGGCCGATGGTCCAGTCGGTGTAGTGGGATAGGGCGTTGACGGTCTTGATCGCCATCATCGGACCTTCGAAGGTCGACATGCCGTAGAACGCCAGGGACACCACCAAAAAGCGCAGGATCGGGTCGCTGCGCAACTTATGCCAGGCGCCCGAGAGCGTCATCATGCCGTTGATCATGCCGCCCCAACTGGGCGCTAGCAGGATCAGCGACATCACCATGCCCAGCGACTGCGCCCAGTCCGGCAGCGCCGTGTAGTGCAGGTGGTGCGGGCCGGCCCAGATGTACAGGGTGATCAGTGCCCAGAAGTGCACGATGGACAAGCGATAGGAATACACCGGGCGCTCGGCCTGCTTCGGCACGAAGTAATACATCATCCCGAGGAAACCCGCGGTGAGGAAAAAGCCCACGGCGTTGTGGCCGTACCACCATTGCACCATCGCATCGGTGGCCCCGGCGTAAACCGAGTAGGACTTGGTGAAGCTCACCGGCAGTTCCAGGTTGTTGACGATGTGCAGGAGCGCCACGGTCAGGATGAACCCGCCGAAAAACCAGTTGCCGACGTAGATGTGCTTGGTGTTGCGCTTGGCCACGGTGCCGAAGAACACAACGGCGTAGGCGACCCAGACGATGGTGATCAGGATGTCGATCGGCCATTCAAGCTCGGCGTATTCCTTGGAACTGGTGTAGCCCAGTGGCAGGCTGATGGCCGCCAGCAGGATCACCAGCTGCCAACCCCAGAAGCAGAACGCGGCGAGTTTCGGCGCAAACAGCTGGGTCTGGCAGGTGCGTTGCACCGAATAGAACGAACTGGCGAACAACGCGCAGCCACCGAAGGCGAAGATTACCGCGTTGGTGTGCAATGGGCGCAGGCGGCCGAAGCTGGTCCAGGGCAAATCGAAGTTGAGCTGCGGCCAGACCAATTGGGCCGCGAGAAAAACCCCGAGCCCCATGCCGACGATGCCCCACACCACCGTCATAATGGCGAATTGGCGGACCACCTTGTAGTTGTAGGCGGTACTGATAGAAGTGTTCATGGTTCCCCATCCACGGTTCAGCCGAAGTGAGCGCCTGCGCAAGGCAGTGCGGCGTTCTTCGCCTGGAGTTATAGGCAGACTAAAAGCGAGGCAAGCATGGACAAACAGCACAAGGCCAGTATTGACGGGGATCAATGGGCGCGATGCGTGGCGCAACACGGTTGGTTGTGGACAGCCGCGCAGCCAAGTACCGGCACCGAGTCGCCGACCTTGATCCTGGCCCATGGTGCCGGTGCGCCGATGGACAGTGGCTTCATGAACGAAATGGTCGCGCGCCTCGCCGCACAAGGCGTCAACGTGCTGCGCTTCGAGTTTCCCTACATGGCTCAACGGCGCTTGGACGGAGGCAAGCGTCCACCGAACCCAGCGCCCAAATTGCTTGAGTGCTGGCGCGAGGTGTACGCCACGGTGCGGCCTTATGTCGCTGGGCGGCTGGCCATTGGCGGCAAGTCCATGGGCGGGCGCATGGCGAGCCTGCTGGCCGATGAATTGGGTGCCGACGCGCTGGTATGCCTGGGGTATCCCTTCTACGCGGTGGGCAAGCCGGAGAAACCGCGGGTCGAGCATTTGGCGGGGTTGAAGACCCGGACCTTGATCGTCCAGGGCGAACGCGATGCGTTGGGTAATCGGGCGGCGGTGCAGGGCTACACCTTGTCACCGAACATCGAGGTGTTGTGGTTGGTGGCGGGGGATCATGACCTCAAGCCGTTGAAGGCTTCGGGGTTCAGTCATGAGCAGCATCTGGAGGCCGCGGCGCGGAAGGTGGCTGGGTTTCTCTCCCAGGATTGATGCGGCCGGCAAATAATAAAACCCGGAAGCTTTCGCTGTCCGGGTTCTTGGTTTGCCAATCGAAATCAGCGGTTAAACCGCTCCACCAACGAATACTGGGTATTGGCCGTGCGAGTCAGTTCTTCGCTGAGCAGCGCCGAGCTGTGGGCCTGGCCGGAGGTCTGGTCGGCCAGTTCCGAGATGTTGCTGATGTTGCGGCTGATTTCCTCGGCCACTGAGCTTTGTTCCTCGGTGGCGGCGGCGATCTGGGTGGTCATGTCGGTGATGTGGGCCACCGCTTCGCTGATCCCCACCAGCGCCTGGTCTGCTTCCATCACACGCGCCACACCTTCTTCGGCCTGGCGATGGCCGGCCTCCATGGTTTGCACGGCGTTGGTGGCGGTCTGCTGGAGCTTGGCGATCAGGGCGTGGATCTGCCCGGTCGATTCGCTGGTACGTTGTGCCAGTTGTCGCACTTCGTCGGCCACCACGGCAAAACCGCGCCCCATTTCACCGGCGCGGGCCGCTTCGATGGCGGCGTTGAGAGCCAGCAGGTTGGTCTGGTCGGCGATGCCTTTGATCACGTCGACCACGCCACCGATTTCGTCGCTGTCCTTGGCCAGTTGGGTCACGGTCTGTCCGGTCTCGCCCACGACCACCGACAGGCGCTCGATGGCCTGGCGGGTTTCCCCGGCAATATCACGACCTCGACCGGTCAGGCGATTGGCCTCCTGGGTGGCATCGGCGGTGCGTTGTACGTGGCTGGCAACTTCCTGGGTCGTGGCGGCCATCTGGTTGACGGCTGTAGCGACCTGTTCGGTCTCCACGCGCTGGCGCTCCAGGCCACTGGAGCTGTCGTTGGCCAGGGCATTGGACTGGCGCGCCTGGGCGTTGAGGTGCTCGGCGGTATCCTGCAGGCGGGTCAGGCAGGTTTTCAAACGTGCTTCCTGGCTCAGGATCGACATTTCCAGGCGCGCCTGGACGCCGCGGCTGTCGGTGTACATCCGCGCGATCAACGGGTCGGAAGTGGTTTGCTCGGCCAGGCGCAGCAGGCGCTTGATGCCGCGTTGCTGCCATTGCAGGCCCATCAGCCCCAAGGGCACCGACAGCAGGGCGGCCAGGGCGAAACCGTAGGACGAATTGAGGAACGCGCCGACCACGAAACTCAACTGGCTGACCAGGATGAACGGCAGCCAGTCCTGCAGGATCGGCAACCATTTGTCGCTGCTCGGGACCGCTGACTTGCCCTGGTTGATGCGTTGATACAGTGCTTCGGCCCGGCTGATCTGCTCGGCGCTGGGCTTGACCCGCACCGATTCATAGCCGACCACCTGGTTGCCTTCGAATACAGGCGTGACGTAGGCGTTGACCCAATAATGATCGCCGTTCTGGCAGCGGTTCTTGACGATGCCCATCCATGGCAAGCCTTGTTTCAGGGTGTCCCACATGTGGGCGAACACGGCCGACGGAACGTCCGGATGGCGTACCAGGTTGTGCGGCGAATGGATCAGCTCTTCCTTGGAAAATCCACTGACTTCAATGAACGCGTCGTTGCAGTAGGTGATCACACCCTTGGTGTTGGTGGTGGAAATCAATCGTTGCTGGGCCGCGAAAGTCCTTTCGCGTTGTGTGACAGGCTGGTTGTTACGCATGGTGTGTAGATCCGCAAGGCTTTGTAAGGTTGTCGGCACCGTCAGCTTTTTGTTGAAGTAATTCTGCCCGGCGGCATCACGCCAGCATCGGGTAGGTAAATAGGGCGAAATGCAGCAGATTGAGGCCAAAATGCGTGGCAATCGCCGCGCTCAGGCCGCCCAACCGATAGGCCAGGCCGTAACCGATCCCGGCCAGGCCCGACAGCAGTACCCATTGCCAACCGGCGCCAGCATGCACCAGGCCGAACAGCAGCGAGGCGAGCAGCAGTGCGAGGTTGTCACCCTGGCGCAGATGTTTGAAGCGTCGGCTCAGGCCACCCTGAATGTAGCCACGAAACAGCGCTTCCTCCACCAAAGTCACCAACAAAAGATTATTGAGTACCCACAGCCAGGCCTGGTCCGGCCATTTCGGTGCCCAGTGGATCATGCCCAGCAGCATTGCTCCGCCCAAGGCCAATACCGCGCTCAAGCAAAGACCTTGGGCTGTGGCGTAGACAGACAAGCGAAACGAGCGCCGACCGACGATCCATGGACAGGCCAGTAACAGCCAGAAGCCGATCAACGGTTTGTCTTGATTCAAATACATGGCGAACCGCACGGCGTCATCGCTGAAGCGTTGCGCCGCGATCGCCCGGCCGTTGAAAAAACCTGGCATCCAGTGCAATGCCAGCGCGACCGCAAGGACGATGAACAGGCAATGCCCAAGAAACTGCCCGACCGGCGTCTGTCGCTGGCGCACCGCGTACCCGGCAAACAGCAGCAGCGCGACCGAGATGATGGCAGTCCAGGCCAGATGGCCGTACACGAGGGCCAGGCCATAACCGATCGAGAGAAGGGCCAGGTACGGCCAGGGTAGGGCGAGCATGTGAAGTCCTTTGGGGCGGAAACGTTCGAGGCTGTCAGGGCCGGCGGGATTATAGGCAGACCCAAACGAAAACACCGCCCTTAAGAGGCGGTGTTTTCGTAGGACGCTTCTTTTTATCCTGCAATCAATTGCCGTAGGACGTAGTGCAAGATGCCGCCGGCCTTGAAATATTCCACTTCGTTCAAGGTGTCGATCCGGCACAACACTTCGATCCGCTCCTGGCTGCCGTCTTCGCGGGTGATGACCACGGGCAGATTCATGCGCGGCGTCAGCTCGGTATCGCTCAGACCGAGAATGTCCAGGGTTTCCTTGCCCGTGAGGTTCAGGCTCTTGCGGTTCTGATCCAGCTTGAACTGCAAGGGCAGCACGCCCATGCCCACCAGGTTGGAGCGGTGGATACGCTCGAAGCTCTCGGCAATCACTGCCTTGACCCCCAGCAGATTCGTGCCTTTGGCGGCCCAGTCCCGGCTCGAACCCGTGCCGTATTCCTGCCCAGCAATCACTACCAATGGTGTGCCCGTCGCTTGGTACAGCATGGCGGCATCGTATATCGACATTCTTTCGCCGCTGGGGATATAGATCGTATTGCCGCCTTCCTCGCCGCCGAGCATCTCGTTACGGATACGAATATTGGCGAAGGTGCCGCGCATCATCACCTGATGATTGCCGCGCCGCGAGCCATAGGAGTTGAAGTCCCGTGGCTCTACGCCTTGTTCGCGCAGGTAGTGACCGGCTGGGCTGTCCGTCTTGATGTTGCCCGCAGGGGAGATGTGGTCGGTGGTCACCGAGTCCCCGAGCAGCGCCAGGACTTTCGCCCCCTCGACGTTTCTGACAAGCGGCGGTGGTCCGCCGATGTCGTCAAAGAAGGGCGGATGCTGGATGTAGGTCGAGTCGTCCTGCCAGACGTAAGTTGCTGCTTGAGGGACTTCGATGGCTTGCCATTGTTCGTCCCCGGCAAACACAGCGGCGTATTCCTTATGGAACATGCTGGTATCGACCTGGGCCACGGCGTCGGCCACTTCCTTGCTGCTGGGCCAGATGTCCCGCAGATACACCGGGTTGCCGTCCCGGTCGTTGCCCAACGGTTCGCTGCTGATGTCGATGCGCACGGTGCCGGCCAAGGCATAGGCAACCACCAGCGGCGGTGAGGCCAGCCAGTTGGTTTTCACCAGCGGATGCACCCGGCCTTCAAAGTTGCGGTTACCCGACAGCACCGAAGCGACGGTCAGGTCAGCCTTCTGAATGGCTTTTTCAATAGGATCGGACAGTGGCCCCGAATTGCCGATACAGGTCGTGCAACCGTAGCCCACCAGGTCGAAGCCGAGCTTGTCGAGGTATTCGGTCAGGCCCGCGGCGTTGTAGTAATCGGTCACCACCTTGGAACCCGGCGCCAGTGAACTCTTGACCCAAGGCTTGCGGGTCAGGCCTTTTTCCACGGCTTTTTTCGCCACTAGGCCGGCGGCCATCATCACGCTGGGGTTGGAGGTGTTGGTGCAAGAGGTAATGGCGGCAATCACCACCGCGCCGTTTTTCAAGCGATGGGTCTGGCCTTCGAATTCATACTCGGCTTCGCCCACTTGGTCGGCATTGCCCACCGCGACCCCTCCGCCACCTTCGCTTTCCAGGCGGCCTTCTTCTTTGCTGGTGGGTTTGACCTGCAGTCCCAGGAAGTCGCTGAAGGCCTGGCCGACATTCGGCAGCGAGACCCGGTCCTGGGGACGTTTGGGCCCGGCGAGACTGGCTTCGACGCTGCCCATGTCCAGTTCCAGCGTGTCGGTGAACACCGGTTCCTGGCCCGGCAGCCGCCACAGTCCCTGGGCTTTGCAATAGGCTTCTACCAGCTTCACCGTTTCGGCCGGGCGGCCGGACAGGCGCAGATAATCCAGCGTCACGTCGTCCACCGGGAAGAAACCGCACGTGGCGCCGTATTCCGGCGCCATATTGGCAATGGTCGCGCGGTCGGCCAGCGGCAGGTCGGCAAGTCCATCACCATAAAATTCGACGAATTTGCCCACCACCCCCTTCTTGCGCAGCATTTGCGTGACGGTCAGCACCAGGTCGGTCGCGGTGATGCCTTCGCGCAGCTTGCCGATGAGTTTGAAACCGACAACCTCGGGAATCAGCATCGACACCGGTTGGCCGAGCATCGCCGCTTCCGCCTCGATCCCGCCGACGCCCCAGCCGAGCACGCCCAGGCCATTGATCATGGTGGTGTGGGAATCGGTACCGACGAGCGTGTCGGGAAAGGCGTAGGTGCGGCCGTCTTCTTCTTTGGTCCAGACGGTGCGGCCCAGGTATTCAAGGTTGACCTGATGGCAGATGCCGGTGCCCGGCGGCACCACGCTGAAATTGTCGAAAGCACTCTGGCCCCAGCGCAGGAAAGCGTAGCGTTCGCCGTTGCGCTGCATTTCGATGTCGACGTTCTGCTCGAACGCCTGGCTGCTGGCGAACTTGTCCACCATCACCGAGTGGTCGATCACCAAGTCCACCGGTGACAAAGGGTTGATCCGCTGGGGATCGCCGCCGGCCTTTTCCACGGCGGCGCGCATGGCGGCCAGGTCGACCACGGCGGGCACGCCGGTAAAGTCCTGCATCAGCACCCGTGCCGGGCGGTATTGAATCTCGCGGTCGGAGCGGCGCTCCTTCAACCATCCGGCCAAGGCCTTGAGGTCGGCGCCGGTGACGGTTTTTTCATCTTCCCAGCGCAGCAGGTTTTCCAACAGCACTTTCAGGGACATGGGCAGCTTGTCGAGGTCACCCAGGCTGCGCGCGGCGTCCGGCAGGCTGAAATAGTGATAGGTCTTGGCGTCGACTTGCAGCGTTTTAAGGGTTTTCAGGCTATCGAGGGACGGCATTGAAATCACTCCTTTGAGTCCGCACGGCTACGGACTGACGGAACGGACAGAGCCTTTAACCTAGCCCTGTTTTGAGCGTATGACTAATCACTGGACTCTACGGGCAGGTCGGGGGTTCCGAACTCCGCTATCATGCGGCGGTTTTCGTGACAGGCTTTGCTACGGAGTTTCAATGAATACGCTTTTCATGCACTGCCGACCGGGATTCGAGGGCGAGGTCTGTTCGGAGATCGCCGAACACGCCGCGCGGCTCAACGTGGCCGGTTATGCCAAGGCCAAGACGGCCAGTGCCTGCGCCGAATTTGTCTGCACCGAACAGGACGGCGCCGAGCGGTTGATGCGTGGACAGCGGTTTGCCGAGTTGATTTTTCCGCGCCAGTGGGCGCGGGGTACGTTCATTGACTTGCCGGAAACCGACCGCATCAGCGTCATCCTCGCCCACATGACGGCATTCCCGACCTGCGGCAGCCTGTGGTTGGAAGTGGTCGACACCAATGACGGCAAGGAGCTGTCGAATTTCTGCAAAAAATTCGAAGGTCCGTTGCGCAAGGCATTGAGCGGAGCCGGCAAGCTGGTGGACGATCCGCTCAAGCCGCGCCTGCTGCTGACGTTCAAAAGTGGCCGGGAGGTTTTCCTCGGGCTGGCGGAGTCAAACAATTCGGCGATGTGGCCGATGGGCATCCCGCGCCTGAAGTTCCCTCGGGAAGCGCCGAGCCGTTCGACGCTCAAGCTGGAAGAGGCCTGGCACCATTTCATCCCTCGCGACCAGTGGGACGAACGCCTGCACAGCGACATGACTGGCGTCGACCTCGGCGCCGCGCCGGGCGGCTGGACCTGGCAACTGGTCAACCGTGGCATGCTGGTGACGGCCATCGATAACGGCCCGATGGCCGAAAGCCTGATGGATACCGGCCTGGTGCAGCATCTGATGGCGGACGGCTTCACCTTCAAGCCCAAGCAGCCGGTGGACTGGATGGTGTGCGACATCGTTGAGAAACCGGCGCGCAACGCGGCGATGCTGGAAGAGTGGATTGGCGAGGGGCATTGCCGCGAGGCGGTGGTCAACTTGAAGCTGCCGATGAAACAGCGCTATGCCGAGGTCAAGCGTCTGCTCGAGCGTATCGCCGAGGGGTTCAAGGCGCGGGGCATCAAGGTCGAGATTGGTTGCAAGCAGCTGTATCACGACCGCGAAGAAGTGACGTGCCATCTGCGGCGGTTGGACAGCAAGAAGCCGAAGTCCCGCTGAAGCGATGTGGCGAGCTTTTGGTGGCGAGGGAGCAAGCTGCCTCGCCACAGGGCTGATGTACATCTTTCAAGAGCGCCGGCATTACGCGACAATGCCGGCCAGTTTCAGGAGTAGAACATGGGTGAAATGAACGACACGCCGGTCGACGGCACACTGGACGCCACCGGCCTCAATTGTCCGGAACCGGTGATGATGCTGCACCAGCATATCCGCGACCTGGTTCCCGGTGGCCTGTTGAAAGTCATCGCCACCGACCCCTCGACTCGCCGCGACATTCCCAAGTTCTGCGTGTTCCTGGACCACGAACTGGTGGCCCAGCAGGAAGAGGCCGGCACCTACCTCTACTGGATCCGCAAGAAACTCGCTTAATCCGTCGAGCGGCTGATGCGGATTTGCTTGCGTGCACTGCGTGCCAGGCGGATCGAAAGCATCAGTGCCGCGCAACTCAAGCCTACGATCAAACCCTGCCACAATCCGCTCGGACCGCTGGCGTCGCCGAGCCAGTCGGTCAGGCCCAATGCGTAACCCACCGGCAGGCCGATCCCCCAATAAGCGAACAACGTCAGGATCATCGTCACGCGCGTATCCTGATAGCCGCGTAACGCGCCTGCCGCCGTGACCTGTATCGCATCGGAAAACTGGAACAGCGCCGCGTAGACGATCAGCATCGACGCCACCTGGATCACCACGGGGTCGGCGGTGTAGATCGCGGCGATGGGCGCGCGCAGCGCGAACATCAGGCTCGCCGACAGGCAGGCGTACGCCAGCGCCGTGCCCATGCCGACACCGGCGGCGAAGCGCGCTTCCCGTGGCTGGCCGCGGCCCAGCGCCTGGCCGACCCGCACCGTCACGGCCATGCCCAGGGAGTAGGGGATCATGAACACCAGTGAACTGAAGTTCAGGGCGATCTGATGCCCGGCCACCACCGTGGCGCCGAGGCTGCCGATCAGCAGCGCGATGACCGCGAAGATGCTCGACTCAGCAAACACCGCAATGCCAATGGGCAAGCCGATCCCCAGCAGGCGCTTGATCACTGCCCCTTGCGGCCAATCGAAACGAGCGAACAAACGACTCGACTGATAGGCCGGCGCCCAGCGTGTCCAGGCCGCCATGCCTGCCGCCATGAACCACATCACGATGGCCGTGGCCCAACCGCAACCGACGCCGCCCATGGCGGGAACGCCCAGGTGTCCATAAATGAAGATGTAGTTGAGCGGAATGTTCAGCGCCAGGCCGCACAGGCCCAGCACCATCGCCGGCCGCGTACGCCCCAAGCCGTCGCTGAAGCAGCGCAGCACATGATAAAACGCCACCGCCGGAAGACCGGTGCCGATGCCCCGCAGGTATTCCATGCAAGGGCCGATCAGCTCGGGATCGACCTTCATGATGTGCAAGATCGGTTCGGCACTGAACAGCACCAGCGTAGCGATCAATCCCACCACCAGCGCCAGCCACAGCGCCTGGCGAACCAGTGGGCCGATCTGGTCGAACGTTCCGGCACCGAAACGCTGGGCCACCTTCGGGGTAGTGGCCAGCAGCGTACCGGTCATCAACAGGAACACCGGGACCCAGATCGAATTGCCCAGCGCCACTGCCGCAAGATCCCGCGGCCCGACCCGCCCGGCCATCACCGCATCGACAAAACCCATGGCGGTGGTCGCCAGTTGCGCCACCATGATCGGCAGAGCCAGGGCCAGCAGCGTCTTGAGCTCCAGGCGAACCCGGGCCGGGCGGGTGAGAGTCGTGGGGTTTTCGATGACAGGATTCACAGGCGCAGCGTCCGAAAAATTAGCAAGTGGCGGCGCATTCTACGCCTTGACGCAATGGTCAGGAAAAAACCTCTGTTGGGGATTTGTAATCGGCAACGTCTGCCTGGGTCGTTTCCGTGGCGAGGGAGCTTGCTCCCGCTGGACTGCGAAGCAGGCCCAAAAAGCTGGCGGCTGCTTCGCACTGGAGCGCCAGCCCGGCCGAGCGGGAGCAAGCTCCCTCGCCACATACGCGTTCACTGAAGCAATGGCTGGCCCATCGAGGCGAGGAACGCCTACACTGCCAACCCCGCCAAAGGAGCTGCGCCATGCTGATTGTTGCCGACGAAAACATTCCTCTGCTCGATGCTTTTTTCCAGGGCTTCGGTGAAATCCGCCGGGTGCCGGGACGGAGTATCGACCGGGCGCTGGTCGAGCAGGCTGATGTGTTGCTGGTGCGTTCGGTCAGCCAAGTCAATCGGGCATTGCTGACTGGCAGCAAGGTGCGCTTCGTCGGTACCTGCACCATCGGTACTGATCACCTGGACCTGGATTATTTTGCCGAAGCCGGCATTCGCTGGGCCAGTGCGCCCGGCTGTAACGCTCGTGGCGTGGTGGACTACGTGCTGGGTAGCCTGATGACCCTGGCGGAAATCGAAGGCGCAAGCCTTGCGCAACGCACTTTCGGCGTGGTCGGCGCGGGGCAGGTGGGCGGGCGGTTGGTCGAGGTGCTCAAAGGCCTGGGTTGGAACGTGAAGGTCTGCGATCCGCCGCGCCAGGCGCTCGAGGGCGGTGATTACCTGAGCCTGGAGCAGATTGTCGAGCAGTGCGATGTTATCAGCCTGCACACACCCTTGACCCGTGGTGGGGAGCAGCCTACCTGGCATCTATTCGATGAGCACCGGTTGAACAGTCTCAAGCCCGGCACGTGGCTGATCAACGCAGCTCGCGGCCCGGTCATCGACAACTTGGCGCTGCGCGAAGTGCTGTTGGAACGCGAGGACTTGCAAGCGGTGCTGGATGTCTGGGAACAGGAGCCAACAGTCGATGTTGACCTGGCCGACCTGTGCGTCATCGCCACCCCGCACATTGCCGGCTACAGCCTTGACGGTCGCCAGCGCGGCACGGCGCAGATCTACGAAGCCTTGTGCGGTTTTCTCGAACGACCGGTCGAAGTCAGCCTGGCCGACCTGTTGCCTCGCCCTTGGCTGGATGGTGTGACGCTGGACGCCGAAACCGACCCGGCCTGGGCCCTCGCGGCGTTGTGCCGCAGCGTGTACGACCCGCGTCGCGACGATGCGGATTTTCGCCGCAGCCTGGTGGGCACGGCCAGCGAACAGCGCAGCGCCTTCGACGCACTGCGCAAGTTCTATCCGCCCCGGCGCGAGATCGACAGCTTGAAGGTGCGTATCGAAGGGCAATCCCCCGCCTTGCAACAGATCGTGGCGGCGCTGGGCGCCACTACCTTGTAAGCGCCGGGCACTCCAAGGGCTGAGACGCAACAGGCATAAAAAACCCGACATCAAGGTCGGGTTCAATAGAAGACGGGTTGGGTCACTTTTGTTCGGCAGGCTTGACCAGTCGTTTTTCCAGTTCGCTGCAAGCTTCCTGGATCATGTCTTCGGTGATAGGGACTTCGCGCCCTTGGGCATCGATGAACGAGCAGCCCAGGGACTGGTCCGGTTGCGTGCGAATCACTTGAATCTTGTCGTCGCTGCTGTGTTGCAAGGACATGGCCTGTCTCCTCATCAGGTTGTGTGCCTAGTTTAATGTCGCCAGGTGACCGAGCCATGACACTCCTTGTCGGTTCATGGCGACACCTCCACTCAATCAGAAACACAGTTGCGTTTCCAGCCGGACTTTAGACCGATAACATCTAGCCGCCAGTCGTAGTGGTCATATTTAACCTGACTCATTTCGATTCAATTTGGTTCCGCTGCGTTTCGTTGCCGCTGGCCGTCCTTTCCTGCTGCATTATCGGATGCTCTCCATGCTTACTTCCCGACATCGACGTGCCATTCGCTTGGCCAGCGGCTTTATTGCTCCTTACCGCAAGCAAGTGATGGGCGCTTTGCTGGCGCTGATTGCCACGGCCGCCATTACCTTGTCCATGGGCCAGGGCATCCGGTTGCTGGTGGACCAAGGCTTCATGACCCGCTCACCGCAGTTGCTCAATCAGTCCATCGGCCTGTTCATGGTCTTGGTCGTTGGGCTGGCGATCGGTACGTTTTCGCGTTTTTACCTGGTGTCGTGGATCGGCGAGCGGGTGGTGGCCGATATCCGGCGGCAGGTGTTCAACCATTTGGTGTACTTGCATCCTGGCTTCTATGAAAACAACCGCAGTTCGGAGATCCAGTCACGCCTGACGGCTGACACAACGCTGTTGCAGTCGGTGATCGGCTCATCGCTCTCGTTGTTCCTGCGCAACCTGCTGATGGTGATCGGCGGCATCGTGCTGTTGTTCGTGACCAATCCCAAGCTCACCAGCATCGTGGTCATTGCCCTGCCGCTGGTACTGGCGCCGATCCTGATTTTCGGCCGCCGTGTGCGGAGCCTGTCGCGTGAGAGCCAGGACCGCATCGCCGATGTGGGCAGCTACGTCTCCGAAACCCTCGGCCAGATCAAGACGGTGCAGGCCTACAATCATCAAGTCCAGGATGAGCGTCGTTTCGCCACCACCGTGGAGCAGGCCTTCGACACTGCCCGCAAACGAATTACCCAGCGGGCCTGGTTGATCACGCTGGTGATCGTATTGGTGCTGGGGGCGGTGGGCGTGATGCTCTGGGTCGGCGGCATGGACGTGATCGCGGGAAGGATTTCCGGCGGTGAGCTGGCGGCGTTCGTGTTCTACAGCATGATTGTCGGGAGTGCCTTCGGTACCTTGAGCGAGGTGATCGGCGAGCTGCAGCGAGCGGCCGGCGCGGCCGAGCGTATTGCCGAGTTGCTGCGTTCGGAAAATGTCATCCAGCCGCCGGCTTCTGGCCTTGTTACATTGCCGCCGCGGGTGCGCGGCGATCTGCGGCTTGAAGGCGTACGGTTTTCCTATCCGTCCCGACCGGAGCGTTTCGCGGTCGATGGGCTGGACTTGACCGTCAGGGCCGGCGAAACCCTGGCGCTGGTCGGGCCGTCCGGCGCCGGCAAATCAACGGTTTATGACTTGTTGCTGCGTTTCTACGACCCGGTCGAGGGAGCGATCCTGATCGATGACGTACCGCTGACCCAGCTCGATCCGCTGGACCTGCGCCGTCACTTCGCCCTGGTGTCGCAAAGCCCTGCTTTGTTTTTTGGCACGGTTGAAGAAAACATCCGCTACGGCAACCCCGACGCCACCGCCGAGCAAGTCCGCGAAGCCGCGCGCATTGCCCACGCCCACGATTTCATTGAAAAAATGCCCGACGGCTACGGTACCCACCTGGGCGATGGCGGCCTCGGACTTTCTGGAGGCCAGCGCCAACGCCTGGCCATCGCCCGGGCATTGTTGGTGGACGCGCCGATCCTGTTGCTGGACGAAGCGACCAGCGCCCTCGATGCGCAAAGTGAACACCTGATCCAGCAAGCCCTGCCCAGCCTGATGAAGAACCGCACCACGCTGGTCATTGCCCATCGCCTGGCCACCGTGAAGAACGCCGACCGAATCGCGGTGATGGACCAGGGCAAGGTGGTTGCGGTGGGCACGCATCAGGAGTTGGTTGCTGGTAATGCGCTGTATGCGCGGTTGGCGGCGTTGCAGTTCAGTCAACAGGGTGAAGGGATTCATTAATGCTGCTGGCACCGATGCGTTGGGGCATCATGTTGAACTGTTTGTTGGAGCTGGATGAGGTATGAGCCGTTATACGCCACCGCTGACCCTGACGACCCGAATGCTGGGATTGATCGCTGACATCAGCGAGCAAATCGGTCAGCTTTCGGCTGTCAGCGAGAACCAGCAGACACCGCAGCTGCGCCGAGGAAACCGGATCCGCACGATCCATGCTTCCTTGGCGATCGAAAACAACACCCTGAGCGTCGAGCAGGTGACCGCGGTTTTGGCCGGACAGCGGGTATTGGGCCTGCCTCGTGAGATCCAGGAGGTTCGCAATGCGTTTGCTGCCTACGAAGCCATGTCTGGTTGGCAGCCTGATAGCCGGATCGACTTGCTCAGGGCTCATGAATTGCTGATGCAGGGTCTGATCGATGATGCCGGACAGCTTCGCAGTGCAGGCGTGGGCATTGATCGGGGGGATCAACTGGTGCACATGGCGCCACCACCCAGCCGTGTCACACACCTAATAGACGATCTACTTGCATGGGCCGGATCGTCTGATTGGCATCCGCTGATTATCAGCTGCGTTTTTCATTACGAATTCGAATTCATTCATCCTTTCGCAGATGGGAATGGACGAATGGGCCGGCTATGGCAAACATTGATTCTTAGCCGATGGCGACCTGTGCTGGCCTATCTGCCGGTTGAGGCAGTCATCCGTGATCAGCAGGATGCCTATTATGTTGCGTTGTCGGTTTCGGATCGGTTGGCTGAATCGACGCCCTTCGTTGAGTTCATGCTGCAGTCACTGAACGTTGCGCTTGGAGAAGCCATTCGTAGCGAGCCGGTAACCGACCAAGTAACCGACCAAGTAACCGACCAAGTAGCGAGACTGCTCCACGCGCTGCGTGGGGGAGGGGCTTTCAAGGTAAGTGAGTTGATGGGGCTGTTGGGGCTGGCGCACAAAGCTACTTTTCGGGGTAACTACCTTAAGCCGGCACTAGCCTGCGGTTTCATCGAAATGACTGACCCCGAATCCCCGAGAAGTCCGGCGCAACGGTACCGACTCACCCAATTGGGGAGACAGGCGACGATGCGCTCGGATTGAGTTCTGTCCGCGCGCCAAGCCAGTGTAGGCGATCAGGCTCGCACACAGGCTCTTGCGAAGTAATCACTGATCGTCGAAAAAACGCTCATGCCAGTCCACCAGCGGCTGCGGCGAGTTGAGTTTCTGGCCGTAGATCACCGAATACGACAACACGTTCTGCACGTATTGGCGGGTTTCGTCAAAGGGGATGCTTTCGACCCAGACGTCGAAGCTCAGGTGATCGGCGCCGCGCAGCCACTGGCGCACACGGCCGGGGCCGGCGTTGTAGGCGGCGGAGGCGAGGACGCGGTTGCCATTGAACTGGCTGTGGACTTGGCTCAGGTAAGCCGCGCCTAGCTGGATGTTCTTGTCCGGGTTGAGCACTTGCTGTGGCGAGGCCAGTGGAATGTTGAATTTGCGTGCGGTTTCCTTGGCAGTGCCCGGCATCAACTGCATGAGGCCGCTGGCGCCGACGCTGGAGCGGGCATCGTCCATGAATGCGCTTTCCTGGCGGGTGATGGCGAACGCCCAGCTCGGGTGCAGGCCGCGGACCTTGGCTTCGCGCACCAAGGTCTCGCGGTGGGCCATCGGGAAGCGAATGTCCAGGTCGTCCCAGTATTTGGCTTGGCTGATGGTGCGAATGGCCGGGAAATACCATTTCAAGTCGTACGCCAGTTTCGCCTGGGCGACCATTTCGTCCCGGTTGAAATGACGGCTGACGTGATACCACTCGCGGCGCCCATCAACGATTTGCCCGCGCGCATGAAACTCCAGAGCGCGACGTACGCCGGGGGTGTTGCGCACTTTGTTGATCAGCGCCTGGCTCATGGGCAGCGGCTTGTTTACCAGCGAGTACGGCGATTGGGAGCGGTCGGCGGCCAGGAATCCGTAAAAGTCCCGTTCGCGAGCCAGATGCTTGTACAGCGTGATCGCCTCGGGGTTCTGTGGTTGCGCCAGTTCCAGGCTGCGTGCCTGCCAGTAGCGCCAGCGGTTGGTGCTGGCCAGCGATTCCGGAAGGCGGCGGGTCAGTTGATAGGCCTCGTCCCAGCGCGCCAGCCGCAGGAGCAGACGCAAGCGCCACTCCGATACGGTGTCGTCGCGAAGTTCGGGGTCATATTTGGTCATGACGTCCAAGGCGCGGCTGTCGAAGCGTTTGGCCAGGGTCAGCCCGATCTCACGGGCAATGGCGACTTTTTCATCCCGGGAGAAATGCATGGTGCTCGCATAGCCGTCCAGCAAGACCATGGCTTTTTCCGGGTCCTGGCGGGCCAGGCGGCGCAGGCCGAGGCTGACCACATCGGACATCGGCTCGTCGGCGGGCGAGAAGCGCGAAGGCTGGTCGAGCATCTCGGGCTTTTGCGCAACATCGACCAGCAGCTTGCCTCGGGGGGCAAGGGTGGTCAGGCCGCTGATCAGGCTGTTGGCCAACGGATAGTTGCGCGCCTGGGCAGCCAGTTTGGCGCGCTCCCAGCGTTTCTGCTCGGTCAACTGGCCCTGAGCCGCCCACATGCCGAACAGCGCGTCGCAGGCCGCTGGCTGCGATTTGCCGGTGAGCCATAGTTTTTCGGCGTTGGCGTAGCCCTCGGCTTTCAAGCCATGGCTCAGCTGATATTGAGCGTTAAGGCAATCAAGCTCGGTGAAGTTGAGCTTGGGGTCGTAGTACTTGACGAAAGTCGCCCAGTCACCACGTTCGGCCAGCCAGCGCAACCAGCGCAGCTTCATCCAATTGGCCTGGGGCAGGTCGCCATGTTCGGCGAGGAATTTCTCGATCTCGGCGTTGCTTGCGCTCTTGAGGCGCGCGGTCAGCTCGTCGTAGGCCAGGTACGGTTCCAGTGGATAATCGCGCAGGGCCTGGCTATAGCGAAAATAAGGGCCGGAATCACCTTTGGCCAGGGCGCGCTTGGCTTCATCGTAGTACTGGCGCTGGGTGGAGATATCCACCGCCTGGGCGGTTTGAACGGCAGTGGCACATACAAAAAAACAAGATAAGACATTCAAAAGGCGACTGCGCATGATACGTCCGGGCAAAAAAACATGACAAGCCCAAGGGGAAACCCAGGGTAACTTGCTCGTAGCTTAGCCTTTTGCCAGCAACCGGCGAAAGCTTTGCGAAGTCGTCGGCACAACTTGGCAACATTTAAAGGGCAGAGTGCTTCGGCGAAGAAATTGGCGGACCTTTGAGGTCGCTTCTCAGGTAGAATGCGCGCCCGGTTTTTGGAGAAGCTCATGACCCTGCTCAAATTCAGCGATGTGTCCCTTGCTTTCGGCGCGATGCCGTTGTTGGACAAGGTGTCCTGGCAGATCGCCCGTGGAGAGCGGGTGTGCATCATCGGCCGCAACGGCACTGGCAAGTCCAGCATGATGAAGCTCGTCAAGGGCGACCAGAAGCCTGACGATGGTTCGGTCTGGCGCGCGCCTGGCCTGAAAATCGGCGAATTGCCCCAGGAACTGCCGGTGGCCGACGAGCGGACCGTGTTCGACGTGGTTGCCGAAGGCCTGGACGGCGTCGGCGCGCTGTTGGCCGAATATCACCACCTGAGTCAGAACATCGTCACCGATGCCGACCTGGACAAGTTGATGCACGTGCAGCACGACCTTGAGGCTCGCGACGGATGGCGCCTGCAGCAACTGGTCGACAGCACCTTGAGTCGTCTGCAACTGCCGGCCGACAAGACCCTGGCCGAGCTGTCCGGTGGCTGGCGTCGCCGCGTCCTCCTGGCCCAGGCCCTGGTGTCCGAGCCGGACCTGCTGTTACTCGACGAGCCGACCAACCACCTGGACATCGGCGCCATCGCCTGGCTTGAAGAAGCCTTGAAGGATTTCCAGGGCGCTGTGCTGTTCATCACCCACGACCGTTCCTTCCTGCAAAACCTGGCGACCCGCATCCTCGAACTGGATCGCGGTGGCCTGATCGATTGGAACGGCGATTACGCCAGTTTCCTGGTGCACAAGGAAGCGGCGCTGGCGGCGGAGGAAACCGCCAACGCGTTGTTCGACAAGAAGCTGGCCCAGGAAGAAGTCTGGATTCGCCAGGGCATCAAGGCTCGGCGCACCCGCAACGAAGGCCGCGTACGGGCGCTGAAGGCTCTGCGCATGGAACGCAGCGAGCGTCGCGAGCGCACCGGCAAGGCGAATATCCAGCTGGATACCGCCGACAAGTCCGGCAAGCAGGTAATGGTTCTTGAGAACGTGAGCTTCGCCCACCCTGGCGGCCCGTTCCTGATCAAGGACTTCTCCATGGTCTTGCAGCGCGGCGATCGCATCGGCCTGCTGGGCGCCAACGGCACTGGCAAGACCACCTTGCTCAAGCTGATGCTCGGCGGCCTGGTCCCGACCAACGGCAAGGTAGAAGAGGGCACGAAGATCGACGTCGCCTACTTCGACCAGCTGCGTCATCAGTTGGACCTGGAAAAGACCGTGATCGATAACGTGGCGGAAGGCCGCGACTTCATCGACATCGATGGCCAAAGCCGCCATGTGTTGAGCTACCTTGGCGATTTCCTGTTCAGCCCCCAGCGCGCTCGCACGCCAGTGAAGGCGCTGTCGGGTGGTGAGCGGGCCCGTCTGTTGCTGGCCAAATTGTTCAGCAAGCCAGCAAACCTGCTGGTGCTCGACGAACCAACCAACGACCTGGACGTGGAAACCCTGGAATTGCTGGAAGAAGTGCTGCTGACCTTCAACGGCACTGTGCTGATGGTCAGTCACGACCGGGCATTCCTCGACAACGTGGTCACCAGCACGCTGGTGTTCGAAGGCGAGGGACTGGTTCGTGAATATGTCGGTGGTTATCAGGACTGGCTGCGCCAGGGCGGCTCGCCGCGTCTGCTGGGTGTGACCGAGAGCAAGTCCGGCAAGGCTGATCTGAATTCCGCGGTCGTCAAGGCCGAGCCGGCGCCGGTTGCCGCCGCGGCCGCACCGACGCCAGCGAAGAAAAAACTCAGCTACAAGCTGCAGCGTGAGCTGGAAGCCTTGCCGGGTGATATCGATGCGAAGGAAAAGCAGATCGCCGCGGTGGAGGCCGAAATGGCGGACGCTGGTTTTTATCAGCGTCCACCGGCTGAAACCGCCAAGGTAATCGCGCATCTGGAGCAGTTGCAGGCTGAGCTGGACGCATTGGTCGAGCGTTGGGCCGAACTGGACGCCTGATCTGGCGCTCAAAAAAATCCCGGCGTTGAGCGCCGGGATTCTTTCATCTGATATGCCGCCCCTGAAGGTTCAGGTGCGTTTGATCAGGTGCACTGCCAGCACATCGCATGGCGCACCATGCAACACATCGTTGGCGGTGGAGCCTAGCAACAGCGCCAGGCCGTGGCGGCCGTGGCTGCCAACGACGATCAGGTCGCAGCCTTGCTCCTTGGCCAGATGATGGATCTCCTGGCGAGGCTGGCCGTAGGTCAGGTGGCTGTTTTCTTTTTTCAGCGCGGGGTATTTCACGATCAGCCGGTCAAGGCGTTCCTTGGCTTGGTCGAATTGCTGCTGCTGCAGTTGGGAAAGATCCATCGGAACGTCACCGCCAAATGCCATGGCCATGGGTTCGACGATGTGCACCAGCGACAGTTTGGTGTCTCGGCCATCGCAAAGGGCGAGGGCGCGCTTGACGACGGGATCGCATTCTTCAGTAAGGTCGACGGCGACCAGGACGTGTTCGTAGTACATGAAAAAGCACTCCAGAGAATGGCGATACGTTAAGTATGGCTGGTTTCAAGCGCATTGAAGGCAACGCAGGTCAATGGCTCATCAAAATTCGGGATTACAGATATGACGGTCTGGATAGTGGTGTCAATCCTGTTGGTGGTTTTAAGCCCCCTGGCATGGTTGCGGCCGTCCCGCGTGCAGAGCGGTCGAATGGCCCTGCGCATGGAGGCCCGACGCCTTGGGTTGGCCATGCAGTTGGCCCCGCAGGAATGGCCCCACTGGCTCGGCCAGCAGCCGCCGAACCCTTGCGCGCAGTATCATCGGCCGCGGCGGGGGCGTCAGCCGGTCAGTTGGAGTTACTGGCAAAAGGCGCCAGGCGTGTGGGTCAACCAATGGCAGGAGACCTGTCAGGACGAATCGCTGCTTGGTCATTTCAGAACATTGCCTGCCAACGTCTACAAGGTCGAGGCTGACGGTCAGATGATCGCCCTGTATTGGGGCGAGAAAGGCGAGGCGAGTGTTTTGCAGGACATTTCTGCTGTGCTCAAGGCGTTGGCCTGAGTAATAAAAAGCCCGATAGCGTCATCGGGCGGGTTGGCCAGGCAGGCCGGTAAACCGTTCTCTCCGGGCGTGCTTCTAAACGTCCTTCTTCCCAAGCACTCGGATGTGTTGTCACCAGCTTAGCCGGTTCAAATCCGCACGCCTGTAATTAGGGCGACTTTTCTAATAATTGATTCTATGAATGGTTGCCCATGCGGCGTCGTGTTGCGGATCCGTGCGGTACGGAAATGACTGTAGAGTCCTGTTCAAACGCTTGTTTAGGGCGATTGACAATTGTCGGAAATTCCGTGAAGGTGACGTACCCAAATCAAACGGGCGTATGAATTGAGCGTTTGTATTTTCAGAACGTTCCTACAGAACCCGACTATCGCGTTGACGGGTGTGCCTGACGGACTGGCGTAGCATCGACGTTATGTCAATGCCAGACCAACAGTCAGCGTCCAACGTGTACTGTTCAGCTTCCATATCGTGGAGATCAGTTGATGATTTACGAAGGTAAAGCCATCACGGTTAAGGCTCTTGAAAGTGGCATCGTCGAACTGAAATTCGACCTCAAGGGTGAGTCCGTCAACAAGTTCAACCGTCTAACCCTGAATGAATTGCGGCAGGCCGTGGACACCATCAAGGCAGATGCTTCGATCAAAGGCGTGATCGTCAGCAGCGGCAAGGACGTGTTCATCGTCGGCGCCGACATCACCGAATTCGTCGACAACTTCAAGCTGCCCGATGCCGAACTGATCGCTGGCAACCTCGAAGCGAACCGTATCTTCAGCGATTTCGAAGACCTTGGCGTGCCAACCGTCGCGGCCATCAACGGCATCGCCCTGGGTGGTGGCCTGGAAATGTGCCTGGCGGCGGATTACCGTGTCATGTCCACCACGGCCAAGATCGGCCTGCCGGAAGTCAAGCTGGGCATCTACCCTGGCTTTGGCGGTACCGTGCGCCTGCCGCGCCTGATCGGCGCCGACAATGCCATCGAGTGGATTGCCGCCGGCAAGGAAAACCGCGCCGAAGACGCACTGAAAGTTGGCGCTGTGGATGCCGTGGTTGAACCCGGTAAACTCCAGGAAGCGGCGCTTGAAACGATCAAGCGCGCCATCAGCGGCGAGTTCGACTACAAGGCCAAGCGCCAGCCGAAGCTGGAGAAACTCAAGCTCAACGCCATCGAACAAATGATGGCCTTCGAGACTGCCAAGGGTTTCGTGGCTGGCCAGGCTGGCCCGAACTACCCGGCACCGGTCGAAGCGATCAAGACCATCCAGAAAGCCGCGAATTTCGGTCGCGACAAGGCTCTGGAAGTCGAAGCCGCCGGTTTCGTCAAGCTGGCCAAGACCTCGGCCGCACAAAGCCTGATCGGTCTGTTCCTCAACGACCAGGAACTGAAGAAAAAGGCCAAGGCCTACGACGAAATCGCCCGTGACGTGAAGCAGGCCGCCGTGCTCGGCGCAGGCATCATGGGTGGCGGTATCGCCTATCAGTCGGCGTCCAAAGGCACGCCGATCCTGATGAAGGACATCAACGAACACGGGATCGAACAGGGCTTGGCCGAAGCCGCCAAGCTGCTGGTCGGTCGCGTCGACAAAGGTCGCATGACAGCTGCGAAGATGGCCGAAGTGCTCAACGGCATTCGTCCAACCCTGTCCTACGGCGATTTCGGCCATGTCGACCTGGTGGTCGAAGCCGTTGTCGAGAATCCGAAGGTCAAGCAGGCGGTACTGGCCGAAGTCGAAGACAAGGTCAAAGAGGACACCATCCTCGCCTCGAACACCTCGACCATCTCCATCTCGCTGCTGGCCAAGGCCCTCAAACGTCCGGAGAACTTCGTCGGCATGCACTTCTTCAACCCGGTGCACATGATGCCGCTGGTGGAAGTCATCCGTGGCGAGAAGTCCAGCGAACAAGCCATCGCCACCACCGTTGCCTACGCGAAGAAAATGGGCAAGAACCCGATCGTCGTCAACGATTGCCCGGGCTTTTTGGTCAACCGCGTGCTGTTCCCGTACTTCGGTGGTTTCGCCAAACTGGTCAGCGCTGGCGTCGACTTCGTGCGTATCGACAAGATCATGGAAAAATTCGGCTGGCCGATGGGCCCGGCGTACCTGATGGACGTGGTCGGCATCGACACCGGCCACCACGGTCGCGACGTCATGGCTGAAGGCTTCCCGGATCGCATGAAAGACGATCGCCGTTCGGCCGTCGACGTGCTCTACGAAGCCAAGCGCCTGGGCCAGAAGAATGGCAAGGGCTTCTACGCTTACGAGACCGACAAGCGCGGCAAGCAGAAGAAAGTTGCCGATTCGTCGGTACTGGAAGTGCTCAAGCCAATCGTGTACGAGCAGCGCGAAGTCACCGACGAGGACATCATCAACTGGATGATGATCCCGCTGTGCCTGGAAACCGTGCGTTGCCTGGAAGACGGCATTGTTGAAACTGCCGCCGAAGCCGACATGGGTCTGGTCTACGGTATCGGTTTCCCTCCATTCCGTGGCGGTGCGCTGCGTTACATCGACTCGATCGGTGTGGCCGAGTTCGTTGCCCTGGCTGACCAGTACGCTGATCTGGGCGCGCTGTACCACCCGACCGCGAAGTTGCGTGAAATGGCCAAGAACGGCCAGAGCTTCTTCGGTTAAGCGCCCAACGACTAGAGCGAGAGAACATTTATGAGCTTGAATCCTAGAGACGTCGTGATTGTCGACTTCGGTCGTACGCCGATGGGCCGCTCCAAGGGCGGCATGCACCGCAACACCCGCGCCGAAGACATGTCGGCGCACTTGATCAGCAAACTGCTGGAACGCAACGTCAAAGTTGACCCCAACGAAGTCGAGGACGTGATCTGGGGCTGCGTGAACCAGACCCTGGAGCAGGGCTGGAACATCGCCCGCATGGCGTCGCTGATGACCCAGATTCCTCACACCGCGGCCGGCCAGACCGTCAGCCGCCTGTGCGGTTCGTCCATGAGCGCGCTGCACACCGCCGCCCAGGCGATCATGACCGGCAATGGCGACGTGTTCGTCGTCGGCGGCGTGGAGCACATGGGCCACGTGAGCATGATGCACGGCGTCGATCCGAACCCGCACATGTCGCTGTACGCGGCAAAAGCCTCGGGCATGATGGGCCTGACTGCGGAAATGCTCGGCAAGATGCACGGCATTACCCGCGAACAGCAGGACGCTTTTGGCGTGCGCTCCCACCAGCTCGCCCACAAGGCGACCGTGGAAGGCAAGTTCAAGGATGAAATCATCCCGATGCAGGGCTATGACGAGAACGGCTTCCTGAAGCTGTTTGACTACGACGAAACCATTCGTCCGGAAACTACCTTGGAAAGCCTGGCGACCTTGAAGCCGGCCTTCAATCCAAAAGGCGGCACCGTGACAGCTGGTACCTCGTCGCAGATCACCGATGGTGCCTCGTGCATGATCGTGATGTCGGCCCAGCGAGCTCAGGACCTGGGTATCCAGCCGATGGCCGTTATTCGTTCGATGGCCGTCGCCGGTGTGGATCCCGCGATCATGGGCTATGGTCCAGTACCGGCTACGCAAAAAGCCTTGAAGCGTGCGGGCCTGAGCATTGCCGATATCGACTTCTTCGAGCTCAACGAAGCTTTCGCCGCACAGGCCTTGCCAGTGCTGAAAGATTTGAAAGTGCTCGACAAGATGAACGAGAAGGTTAACCTGCACGGCGGCGCAATCGCCCTGGGTCACCCTTTCGGTTGTTCCGGTGCGCGTATCTCTGGCACGCTGCTCAACGTCATGAAGCAGAACGGCGGCACTTTTGGGGTGTCCACCATGTGCATTGGCCTCGGCCAGGGCATCGCCACTGTCTTCGAACGCGTCTAAGCGTTACGTTGATGGAAGCCGGGGCCAAGTGCCCCGGTTTTTGTTTTTCCGGGTTTAGTAAAAAAGATTTTGTTTTTATTTTGAAAAGATTTGAGTGAGTGCCAAAGCATGCCGATACAACCTGGGCTCTACCAACATTACAAAGGTCCGCAGTACCGCGTATTCAGTATTGCGCGGCACTCCGAGACCGAGGAAGAAGTGGTCTTCTATCAAGCCCTGTATGGCGATTACGGCTTTTGGGTGCGTCCGTTGAGCATGTTCCAGGAATCCGTCGAGGTTGACGGCGAACAGGTGCCACGCTTTGCTTTGGTGCAGGCCGAGGAGAGCATTTTTTCCAAGCCTTGAGGCCGACATGAGGGCGTGCGTGCCCTTGACCTCACCTTGCAGCCACTATATATAGCGGTGCCGCGTCAGGCGCCAACCGCCTTTCACTTTTTAGAATTCAGGAATTTTCTGATCCATGGGCAAATCGCTGGTCATTGTGGAATCCCCGGCTAAGGCCAAGACCATCAACAAGTATCTGGGCAACCAATACGTGGTGAAGTCGAGTATCGGCCATATCCGAGACCTGCCCACCAGCGGTTCGGCTAGCGCCAGCAAAGAGCCGGCCGCCAAGCGCGGCAAGGCAGCTGCCGCTGAAGCGCCAGCGCTGTCGCCGAAAGAAAAGGCCCGCAAGCAGCTGGTCTCGCGCATGGGGGTCGATCCGGAACACGGCTGGAAAGCCAAGTACGAGATCCTCCCAGGCAAGGAAAAGGTCATCGAAGAACTGCGTCGGCTCGCCAAGGATGCCGACACCATCTATCTCGCGACGGACTTGGACCGCGAAGGGGAAGCCATTGCCTGGCACCTGCGCGAAGCCATCGGTGGCGATGACAGCCGCTACAAGCGCGTGGTGTTCAACGAGATCACCAAGAAAGCCATCCAGGAAGCTTTCTCCCAGCCGGGCGAGTTGGATATCGATCGGGTCAACGCCCAGCAGGCGCGTCGCTTCCTCGACCGCGTGGTGGGCTACATGGTCTCGCCATTGCTGTGGGCCAAGATCGCCCGTGGTCTGTCGGCCGGTCGCGTGCAGTCGGTTGCGGTGAAGCTGGTGGTGGAGCGCGAGCGGGAAATCCGGGCTTTCATTCCCGAAGAATATTGGGAGGTCCACGCTGATCTTGGAACCGCCAAGGGCGCTACCGTGCGCTTTGAGGTGGCCCGTGAGAAAGGCGAGGCCTTCAAGCCACTCAACGAAGCCCAGGCCATGGCGGCGTTGGAGAAGCTCAAATCGTCGAGCTACAGCATCGTCAAGCGTGAAGACAAGCCGACCAGCAGCAAGCCGTCCGCGCCGTTCATTACGTCCACGCTGCAGCAGGCCGCGAGCAACCGCCTGGGCTTCGGCGTGAAGAAAACCATGATGATGGCCCAGCGGTTGTACGAAGCGGGCTACATCACGTACATGCGTACCGACTCGACCAACCTCTCGGCGGATGCCGTGGCGATGGCGCGTACTTATATAGAAAGCGAGTTCGGCAAGAAATATCTGCCTGAGACGCCAAATGTCTACAGCAGCAAGGAAGGCGCCCAAGAGGCTCACGAAGCGATTCGTCCGTCCGACGCCAATACCGAGCCAAGCAAGCTGTCGGGGATGGAGCGCGATGCCGAGCGTCTCTACGAGCTGATCTGGCGCCAGTTCCTGGCCTGCCAGATGCTGCCGGCGCAATACCTGTCGACCACGGTCAGCGTCGGTGCTGGCGACTTCGAGCTGCGCGCCAAGGGGCGCATCCTGAAGTTCGACGGTTACACCCGTGTCATGCCGCAAATCACCAAGCCTGGCGACGACGATGTCTTGCCGGACATGGCCCAGGGCGATGTGATGAAGCTGGTCAAGATCGATCCAACCCAGCACTTCACCAAACCGCCGGCCCGTTACTCCGAAGCCAGCCTGGTCAAGGAAATGGAAAAGCGCGGCATCGGTCGTCCTTCGACCTACGCGGCGATCATTTCCACCATCCAGGACCGCGGTTACGTGGCGCTGCACAACCGTCGTTTCTATTCGGAAAAGATGGGTGACATCGTTACCGAGCGTTTGTCGGAGAGCTTCTCGAACCTGATGGACTACGGCTTCACCGCCGGCATGGAAGAGAACCTCGATGACGTGGCCCAGGGCGAGCGGGACTGGAAGAACGTGCTCGACGAGTTCTACGGCGACTTCAAGAAAAAACTTGAAGTAGCCGAGAGTCCTGAGAGCGGCATGCGCGCCAACCAGCCAGTCATGACTGACATCCCGTGCCTGACGTGCGGTCGCCCGATGCAAATCCGTACCGCCTCGACTGGCGTGTTCCTGGGCTGCTCAGGCTATAGCCTGCCGCCGAAAGAGCGATGCAAGGCGACGGTCAATCTGGTGCCTGGCGACGAAATCGCCGCAGACGACGAAGGCGAATCGGAATCCTTGGTGTTGCGTGGCAAGCACCGCTGCCCAATCTGCAGCACGGCGATGGATGCCTACCTGCTGGATGAGAAGCGCAAGCTGCACATCTGCGGTAACAACCCGGACTGTGCCGGGTACGAGATTGAAGAGGGCACTTATCGCATCAAGGGCTACGAAGGCCCGAGCCTGGAATGCGACAAGTGCGGCAGTGAGATGCAGCTCAAGACAGGTCGCTTCGGCAAGTTCTTCGGTTGCACCAACCCGACCTGCAAGAACACCCGCAAGCTACTCAAGAGTGGTGATGCCGCGCCGCCGAAGATGGACCCGGTGAAGATGCCTGAGCTCAAGTGCGAGAAGGTCAACGACACCTACATCCTGCGCGACGGCGCTTCCGGGCTGTTCCTGGCGGCCAGCCAGTTCCCGAAAAACCGTGAAACCCGTGCACCACTGGTGATGGAGATCGTCCCGCACAAGGACGAAATCGATCCGAAGTATCATTTCCTCTGCGAAGCGCCACAGAAGGACCCGGACGGTCGCCCGGCGGTGATTCGTTACAGCCGCAAGACCAAGGAGCAATACGTGCAGACCGAGGTCGACGGCAAGCCTACTGGCTGGAAAGCGTTCTATAACGGCGGAAAATGGACCGTTGAAGATAAGCGCTGATGTAACTCTGCTCGATCGCCGCCTGTGGCGAGGGAGCTTGCTCCCGCTGGGCGACGTAGTCGTCTTTGTAAACTCCAGGTAAGCAAAAGGCCGTATGACAACCCTCAGGTTTTCATGCGGCCTTTTGGTTTTTGGCTTGCAGTGGCTTCGGTTGATCCACGACACTGTCGCACCTGCGTGACGCTTTTATTTCGTTGGGGAGAATGCCGACATGGCCCACGAACTCTACACCCGCACCAACCAGAAGATTTATTTCGCCGGCCTGTCGCTTGAAGCGCTGGCCAGGGCTGAGGAAGGGCGCGCAATGAATTCCCCGGCGCTGGTCCAGGCTGGGCGTGAGTCAGTGCTGTTTCATTTGTACGGTGCGTTGCTAGGGCTTTGTCATGAAATTGCCGGTTTCTATCGCTTGCCCCAGGCGAATGCTTCACGGGCTGAGTTGATGTTGGCTCCGGAAGTGTTGGAAGCCCACGCGATTCCAGAACTGGCCGAAATGATCGAGCTGGCCCAAAACCCGGAAACCTGGCTGGCCAGGCTGTTGGCAGCCCATACGGCTTTGTTCCAGCCGCCACGGGCTCCGCGTAAACCCAAGGGTGACGTGACCCAGCCATTGATCGTTGCGGTCAATCTTGACGAGCATGAGCCGGAGCAAGAGCTGACTCGGGAAGAATTGGAAAGCTGGCGGCAGAATCTCAAAGGCCTGGCTATCCGCTTTCGCGAAGGGCTGAGCGAATGTTGAGTTTCATTCGCTCCGTAATGTTCGCTAACGACGCTTGGTCAAGATCCTGAGCGAAGCCCGGCTGATGACTATATAATCCCCGCCTTTCGTGGAGAACAGACTTTTATGCCAACGTCCTTTCTAGAAATAGTCGAACTTCCTGATGGCCGCATCGAGTTGCGCAGGGCTGAAGACGAGGGTTCCCTGGTTACCCTGAACTTCTCCGAGGACGCCAAGGTGTTCCTTCAAGGCCAGCACGTCGAGGTCGCCAAGGCGATGCTTAGCGTGGGTGTCCAGATGGCAGGCCGCCTGGTTGAAGGCGAATTCAACAAGGAAGAAGGGCCGCGGGTTCTTCATTGATTCCGGCTGTCGGTTTTATCTAGGTCAATATTGCTGGCTTCTCTGCCTGTGAAGAAGCCCTGCGATTGTCTTAGCCCAGTCGGATATTCAAGCTTTGCGCATCCCCGATGCGGGCGGCGCTGATCAATTGTTGACGCGCGGTCGCGGTCAAGGGGTTCAGCCAGCTGACTACCGTATGGCTGCGGCCCAGGCGCAACGCTTCGCAAGTCAATTGCTGGGCACTTTGGGTGCCGCGTGGTTGCAGCAACAGGATCCGTTCGCGATTGAGACCAGCGTCCCGCAACCAGGCCTGTGTAACGCTCGCAGGCGGCGCAATCAGCGTCAGCCAGCGAGCATCCTGATCTTGGCTCAGCTCCCTCAGGATGGGGGCGAGCAGGTTCAGGCAATTTCCTGCTGCACCACGCAACGACAGCTCGCTGAACGCCTCGGGCTCGATGCCCCAGGGCGATTCGATGACCTCTTGCAGGACAGGAACCAGCGGTTGGGCCATGAATGCCTCGAACAACGGAAGTTGTGTGTGCTGTGGTGCGTGAGGAAATTGCATAAAGCCTCCTTTAGCGGCGAATGACGCCGACACTCAAGCCTTCGATAACCAGGTCCTGATCTTTCAGGTCCACTTCGATGGGGGCAAACTCTGGATTTTCGGCAATCAGCCAGACCTTGCTGCCGTCGCGCTTGAATCGCTTGACCGTGACTTCATCCCCAATTCGCGCCACCACGATCTGGCCGTTGCGGGCTTCGCGCGTGGTATGGACAGCCAGGAGATCGCCGTCGAAGATGCCGATGTCCTTCATGCTCATGCCATGGACACGAAGCAGGTAATCAGCCCTTGGATGGAAGAACGAAGGGTTGATGTTGCAGGATTCCTCGACGTGCTGCTGAGCGAGAATCGGTGCGCCAGCTGCAACACGACCAATGATCGGGAGGGTGGTTTCGTCAGCCTTGGCTTCGAAGCCGGGGATGCGAATGCCCCGCGAGGCGCCAGGCGTCATTTCGATCGCGCCTTTGCGGGCCAGCGCCTTAAGGTGTTCTTCCGCCGCGTTGGGCGATTTGAAACCCAGTTCCTGAGCGATTTCCGCACGGGTCGGCGGGTAGCCGTTGTCTTCTAGGCAGCGTTTGATGAAGGCCAGAATCTCTGCTTGGCGTGGCGTCAGCTTTAGCATAATGATCGCTCTGTCTTTTTATACAGTGACTGGGATTATATACAGTACGCGCCGCTTGGCAATCCTCCTTTTTTCAGGCGCCGCTGGACGGTCGCTCCGGGGCTGCAAACGACAGCGCCACAACCGTCTGGAAGGTGTGGTTAAATACCTGACCGGGCGTTCGCAAAACGTCCCGTCAGGCTTGACAACCCCAAGGCTGAAACGTATGTTTCAAACAAGTGTTTGTCAGGCGGAGTAGCCATGGCCCAGTCGGAAACCGTAGAACGCATTCTGGATGCTGCCGAGCAGTTGTTCGCGGAAAAAGGTTTCGCCGAAACCTCGTTGCGTCTGATCACCAGTAAAGCCGGTGTCAACCTGGCGGCGGTGAATTATCACTTCGGTTCAAAAAAAGCGCTGATCCAGGCGGTTTTCTCTAGATTTCTCGGGCCTTTTTGCCTCAGTCTCGATCGCGAGCTGGAGCGGCGCCAAGCCAAGCCCGACGTAAAGCCGACGCTGGAAGAACTGCTGGAAATCCTTGTCGAGCAAGCCCTTGTCGTGCAGCCCCGCAGCGGCAATGATCTGTCCATCTTCATGCGCCTGCTGGGTTTGGCGTTCAGCCAGAGCCAAGGCCACTTGCGGCGTTATCTTGAAGACATGTACGGCAAGGTGTTTCGCCGCTACATGCTGCTAGTCAACGAGGCTGCGCCGCGAATCCCGCCGATCGAGCTGTTCTGGCGCGTGCACTTCATGCTTGGCGCCGCAGCGTTCAGCATGTCCGGTATCAAGGCGTTGCGGGCCATTGCTGAAACCGACTTCGGGGTAAACACTTCCATCGAGCAGGTGATGCGCCTGATGGTGCCTTTCCTGGCGGCCGGCATGCGTGCCGAAAGTGGTGTCACCGATGAGACCATGGCCGCGGCGCAGCTGCGTCCGCGCAGCAAATCCACGCCGGCGCTCGCCAAGGCTTAGTGCGCGGGTGGGCGCGACAGCCTACATCCGCTAAGCTAGCCGCCCATGCCGACTCTCGTTTCGAACCCGTTATACAGTTCGTTGCATCATCGCGACCTGCCAGGCCTGGAGCCCGGCGGTGCGATCGTGCATGCGTCACTGTGCGGGGTCATCGTTTTTAAGGAATTTTTATGACTGCTGGCCTGCAAGGCTCGTTGATGGTGGACGTCGCCGGTACTTGGCTGACGGCTGAGGATCGGCATCTGTTGCGCCAGCCCGAAGTTGGCGGCTTGATCATCTTTGCTCGCAACATCGAGCACCCGCGCCAGGTGCGCGAACTGAGTGCGTCGATCCGGGCCATCCGTCCCGACCTGCTGCTGGCGGTCGATCAGGAAGGTGGACGCGTCCAGCGCCTGCGCCAAGGCTTCGTGCGGCTGCCGGCGATGCGAGCCATAGCCGATAACCCGAATGCCGAGTACCTGGCCGAGCAATGTGGCTGGATCATGGCGACCGAAGTGCTGGCAGTCGGCCTGGATTTGAGCTTCGCCCCCGTGCTGGACCTCGATTACCAGCGCAGCGCCGTGGTCGGCAGCCGTTCCTTTGATGGCGATCCCGAGCGCGCCGCACTATTGGCTGGTGCTTTCATTCGGGGCATGAGCGCTGCGGGAATGGCTGCCACCGGCAAGCACTTTCCAGGGCACGGCTGGGCCGAGGCTGACTCTCACGTGGCCATTCCCAATGACGAGCGCAGTCTCGAACAGATCCGCGCCAACGACCTGGTGCCGTTTGCCAGGTTAAGCAAGCAGCTTGCCGCCGTGATGCCGGCCCATGTCATTTATCCGCAGGTCGATGCCAATCCGGCAGGCTTCTCTCGCCGTTGGCTGCAAGAAATCTTGCGAGGCGAGCTGCAGTTTGACGGCGTGATCTTCAGCGATGATCTTTCCATGGCCGGCGCTCATGTGGTCGGTGATGCCGCCAGCCGTATCGAGGCGGCACTGACGGCAGGTTGCGACATGGGGCTGGTGTGCAATGACCGTGCTGCCGCGGAACTGGCGTTGAGTGCAGCCCAGCGTCTGAAGGTCAAGCCGTCGGCGCGGATCGCCCGCATGCGTGGCCAGGCGTTCGCCTCCACTGAATATCGTCAGGACCCACGCTGGTTGACAGCCATCGGCGCGTTGAAAGCCGCCCAACTGATCGATTAAAGGACATTTTACATGACCGTTTACGCAATTATTGGCGGCACCGGCCTGACCCAGCTAGAAGGCTTGACCATTCGCCAGTCCCTATCGGTGGAGACGCCCTACGGCGCGCCATCGGCCGACGTGCAGATCGGCGACTATGCCGGACGCGAGGTCTTGTTCCTGGCGCGCCACGGCCATCCCCATCGCCTCCCGCCTCATCAGGTGAATTATCGCGCCAATCTCTGGGCCTTGAAGCAGGCCGGCGCCCAGGCTGTCCTGGCCGTCAATGCCGTGGGTGGGATTCACGCTGCAATGGGCACCGGTCATTTCTGCGTGCCCCACCAGTTGATCGATTACACCAGCGGTCGCCAGCACACGTATTTTGCCGACGATCTGGAGGCGGTGACCCATATCGACTTCAGTTATCCGTACACGGAGTCGCTGCGCCAGCAGTTGATCGCGGCCCTGGCCGCCGAGGGCTGTGGCTATAGCAGTCACGGTGTCTACGCCTGCACGCAGGGCCCGCGCCTGGAAACCGTGGCTGAAATCGCCCGCCTGGAGCGTGATGGTTGTGACATCGTCGGCATGACCGGCATGCCGGAAGCGGCCTTGGCCCGTGAGCTGGAGCTGGATTACGCCTGCTTGGCCTTGGTGGTGAATCCCGCAGCGGGCAAGTCCACGGCAGTGATTACCATGGCCGAGATCGAGCAGGCGCTGCATGACGGGATGGGAAAAGTGAAGTCGACGCTGGCGCGGGTGTTGATGGCCGGTTGATGAGCTTGTACAGGGCGACGGAGGGAGCCGAGCCTTTTCGGCTCCCACTGAAAGCCCCGGAAGCGGCTTTAATCAGGGCGGGATGACCTAGCGTTTTTCCAGCTTCTCCGGCAGCGGCGCGAACAACGCTTCGATGTCCTCATTCTGCAATTTCCAATCTCCGGCCACGCGGCCATCCAGTACACCCGCTGCCAGGTCGGATTTTTCTTTTTGCAGCAGTTGAATCTTCTCCTCCACGGTGCCGCGGGCGATCAGCTTGTAGACAAACACCGGTTTTTCCTGGCCGATACGGTAGGCGCGGTCGGTGGCTTGGTTTTCGGTCGCCGGGTTCCACCATGGGTCATAGTGAATCACCGTGTCGGCTTCGGTCAGGTTCAAGCCTACGCCGCCGGCCTTCAGGCTGATGAGAAAAATCTGACGTTTGCCGCTCTGAAATTCCTTCACGGGAGTGCGCCGGTCGCGCGTTTGGCCGGTCAGGATCGCATAGGCGACGCCGCGCTTTTTCAGTTCCTCTTCAATCAACGCCAACATGGAGGTGAACTGAGAAAACAGCAGCACTCGCCGACCTTCTTCGAACAGCTCTTCGAGCATCTCCATCAGGCTGTCGAGCTTGCCCGAAGTGCTGCCTCGGACGGGTAGCGTGGCGTCGTTGATCAGGCGCAGGTCGCAGCACACCTGGCGCAGCTTGAGCAGTGCTTCGAGGATGATGATCTGGCTGCGCGCCACGCCTTTGCGAGTAATCTCGTCGCGCACTTTCTTATCCATGGCCAGGCGCATGGTTTCGTAGACGTCGCGTTGGGCGTCGCTGAGTTCGACCCAATGGATAATCTCGGTCTTGGGCGGCAATTCGGTTGCGACTTGTTCCTTGGTCCTGCGCAGCAGGAACGGTTTTATCCGACCGTTAAGGTGCTGCAGTCGTACGTCGCTGTGGCGTTTTTCGATCGGCACGCGGTAGTCGCGGTTGAAACTCTTGACGTCGCCAAGCCATCCCGGCAGCAGGAAGTGAAACAACGACCACAGTTCCCCGAGATGGTTTTCCAGCGGCGTGCCGGACAGGCAGAGCCGCTGCCGGGCGTTGAGTTCGCGGGCGGCCTGGGCGGCTTTGCTGGTGGGATTCTTGATGTACTGGGCTTCATCGAGGATCAGTACGTGAAGGGGCTGCGCCTTCAGTCGCTCGACATCCTTGGGGAGCAGGGCATAGGTGGTAAGGATCAGGTCGTAATCTGCCAACCGCTCGAAATGTTTCTTGCGCCCAGCACCGTACAACGCCAGTACCTTGAGCTGCGGGGTGAAATGGCTTGCCTCGTCGAGCCAGTTGGGAATCAGGCTTGTCGGCATCACGACCATGCACGGCCGGTCGAGGCGACCGGCGATTTTTTCGCTGAGAATGTGCGCCAGGGTTTGTAGGGTTTTGCCCAGCCCCATGTCATCCGCGAGGATACCGCCGACCTCCAGCTGCCGCAGCGATTGCATCCAGCTCAGGCCTTCGAGCTGGTAGGGTCGCAGCGTTGCATTCAGGCCTTGCGGCGCGGTGGCGGTGTAGTCCTTGATGTCGCGCAGGCGCTGGGCCAGGCCGCGGATGTGTTCACCGCCCTCCCAGCGCAGGGGCATATCCTGCAGTGGGTTCAGGCGCAGGGCGTCCGCGCTGTTGAGTCGCAGTTTGGTGGTGCCGGGTTCTTGCAGGTAGAACTCGCCGAGGGTCGCCAGTACCGGTTTCAGCCGGCCGTAGGGTAGGGCCACCTGCTGCGGACCAAATTCCGAGTTTGGACGGTTGGGCAAATTGACCAGGATGAGTTCGTCATCGCGGCGCCTGGCCAGCCGTTCCGGGTTGAACAGTTCGATGTGCGAGCGCATCAGGTTCAACAGGATCGGCAGCAGGCTCAGGCGCTCGCCATTGACGATAATGCCCAGCTCCAGGTCGAACCAGTCACGCTCCGGTGTGTCCTCGACCGTGGCGTACCACTCGTCCACCGCCGTCAGGTCGAAGCCGAAATCTTCGTCGATCTGCAATTCCCAGCCCTGGCTACGCAGTTTCGGCAGGTCGTTGAGGGTAAACGTCAGCCAGGCACTGTCATTGACCATTTCGTACAGTTCGCCAGCGCTTTCCGGCAGCGCCTTGCTTTGCCGTGTCGCCACCTTGAAGCCGAGGATTCGTAGCTGCTCGCGGTAGGACTGTTCGACATCGGTCTGGCGTTTTATCCGCAGCGTCTGGGTTTCCTGGCGAATCAGCACGTCGGTGTTGCGCTGGCCGCTGACGTACTCGTCCAAATAGCTGAACGAGAGCGCGGCGCGGTGCTGGATGTAGCGCTGCATCTTGCCATTGCGCGGCTCGAACGCGCTGAACTCGACACTCGCCAGCCACAGCCGTGGTACCGGCTGCACGTTTTCAACCAGTACTTGAGGCGCAGCCTTGGGGCTGCGGTTGTCCAGCACGGCCTGGAGTTTTTCCAACATTTGCGCGTCTTTTTCGGCGGCAGGGTAGGCCAGGGTTTCCTGGACTTGCAGCAGCACGGCGGCGCAATGCTTGCAGTTGATGCGCACCGGGCAAGAGCAGGCCGCTTCGAGCAGGATCAACGCACCTTTGGCCGACTCCTTCAGGCGAATGGTCTGACGGTAGACGCTGCCGCCGGACCCTTCGCAACTTGCAATGATAGTGCTGTCGCCGGCCTCGACGATCCTGACGCGGTTTTCCAGGGCGTAACGGCGCCCACGCTCCAGGCTTTGTTCCTTGAATCGATTGACCCAGGAAGGAGCCAGGGGTTTGCTCAGGGGCGAGGGCATAGGCGCGCCGATCAGTCCGGAATCACGTCAGGAGCCTGCCGTGGCGCAGGTGCGGTCAGCGAGGTGATCTTGATCAGCAAGCCCAGATGGCCGTTATCAAGGAAGTTCAGTTGGCCGTTCTTGGTATGGCTCTGCTGCTTCAGTCGCTCGCTGGCGGTGACCAAGCCATTGGCGTCGATTTGATTGATCCAGAAGTCCGCGTCGACGTCGGTGAAGCGACCGAGCTTCAGTTCGAGGATGCCCTCGATGGGAAACTGGCCGAACTGTTCGGCGCCGTCGCTGACGGCGATTTTGCGCCCTTGTTCGCCCAGGTTCTGCTGCCAGGCCTTGTGCATCAGCACGGTGTATTGGCCGCTGGCGTTGAGTTTCTCGACGATGTTGCCCAGTGCCGGCGTGCGCTGGCTGTCCGCGCCAAGGCGTTGCGCGCCGGCGTCCCAGTCTTCCGGCGCGGCGCGGCTGATAATCGCCGGTTCGGCATTCTGGCGAACCAGGATCATTTCAACCTGGTACAGGTCATCGGCAAACGCCAGCGGAGCGATCAGGGTCATCAACAACGTCAAGGAGCGAAACAGGCGCATTGGGCGTCCTTCAAGCAGTGGTCGGAGTGAGGCGCTCGAACAGCGCTTCAACGGTATTGAAACGCTCTTCCGGGCGTTCCATGGGCACCATGAACTTGAACATCGTGGCGCCTTCGAACTTGTAGCGTTTGGGCTGGCCCTGGATCAGCTTGATCAGCACCAGCGGATCGACCGGCGTCTGGGCTTCGAATTCGATACGGCCACCGTTGGGGCCGCCGTCGACTTTCTTGATGCCCAGTTGCTCGGCCTTGAGCTTGAGCAGCGTGGTGCGGACCAGGTTCTTGGTCGGCTCCGGAAGCAGGCCGAAGCGGTCGATCATCTCCACTTGCAGGTCCTTGAGACCTTCCTCGTCGGTGGCCGAGGCGATGCGCTTGTACAGGATCAATCGGGCATGGACGTCCGGCAGGTAATCTTCCGGAATCAGCGCCGGCACTCGCAGGTTGATTTCCGGCCCGCCGCCCAGGGGCTGGTCGAGGTTTGGTTGCTCGCCCTTGCGAATCGACTTGACCGCCCGCTCGAGCATTTCCATATACAAGGTGAAGCCTACGGCCTGGATCTGGCCGCTCTGGCCATCGCCGAGCAATTCGCCGGCGCCACGGATCTCCAGATCGTTGGTGGCCAGCACGAAACCGGCGCCCAGGTCCTGGGTATTGGCGATCGCCTCCAGCCGCTTCTCCGCATCCGGGGTAATTTGCTGGCGCGGCGGCGTCAGCAGGTAGGCATAGGCCTGGTGGTGGCTGCGTCCGACCCGGCCGCGCAACTGGTGCAACTGGGCCAGGCCGAATTTGTCGGCGCGCTCGATGATGATGGTGTTGGCGCTTGGCACGTCGATACCCGTCTCGATGATGGTCGAGGCAATCAGCACGTTGAAGCGTTTGTGATAGAAGTCGCTCATCACCTGTTCGAGTTCGCGCTCGCGCATCTGCCCGTGGCCGATGCCAATCCGTGCTTCCGGCACCAGTTCGGCCAGGTCGGCGGCGCATTTCTCGATGGTCTTCACGTCGTTGTGCAGGTAATACACCTGCCCACCGCGCAACAGCTCCCGCAGCAGGGCTTCCTTGACCGTGCTTTTGTTCTGCTCCATGACAAACGTGCGCACCGACAGGCGACGGGCTGGCGGCGTGGCGATGATCGACAGATCGCGCATGCCCGACACTGCCATGTTCAGCGTGCGCGGGATCGGCGTGGCGGTGAGGGTCAGGATGTCGACTTCGCTGCGCAGCGCCTTGAGCTGTTCTTTCTGGCGTACACCGAAGCGGTGTTCTTCGTCGATGATTACCAGCCCGAGATTCTTGATCTTCACGTCATCCTGCAGCAGCTTGTGCGTACCGATGACGATGTCGATCTTGCCTTCGGCCAGGTCGGCCACGGCGACATTCACTTCCTTGGTCGACTTGAAGCGGCTCATCACTTCCACGCTCACCGGCCAGTCGGCGAAGCGATCGCGGAAACTGTTGTAGTGCTGCTGGGCGAGCAGGGTGGTCGGCACCAGGATCGCCACCTGCTTGCCGCCATGCACGGCGATGAACGCGGCGCGCATCGCCACTTCGGTCTTGCCGAAGCCGACGTCGCCGCAAACCAGGCGGTCCATCGGCTTGGGCGCGAGCATGTCGGCGCGCACGGCTTCGATGGTGGTCTGCTGGTCGACGGTCTCTTCGAAGGGAAAACCGGCGCTGAAGGTTTCATAATCGGCTTTCGGGTCGGCGAAGGCGTAACCTTCGCGGGCGGCCCGGCGGGCGTAGATATCGAGCAATTCGGCGGCGACGTCGCGCACCTGTTCGGCCGCCTTGCGCTTGGCTTTCTGCCAGGTTTCCGAACCCAGGCGGTGCAGCGGGGCCAGGGCGTCGTCGCTGCCGGTGTAGCGTGCAATCAAATGCAGGTTCGCCACCGGCACGTAGAGCTTGGCGCCTTCGGCATATTCCAGGGTGAGGAATTCGGCGGCCTGGTTTTCGATCTCCAGGGTCGCCAGGCCCAGGTAGCGGCCCACGCCATGGTCGATGTGCACCACCGGCGCGCCCTCGCGCAGTTCGGTGAGGTTCTTGATGACCGCGTCATTGGCGGCATCGGCGCGTTTTTCACGGCGGCGGCGCTGCATCACGCGCTGGCCGAACAGCGGACTTTCGGCGACCAGCGCCAGGGCCGGATCCTCGAGAACCAGTCCGTCGTTCAGTGGGGCGATGGTGATCGCCAGGCGATCTTTGCCGGCGACAAAGCCCGGCCAGCTGTCGACGGTCTTCGGCCGTAGTTTCAGGCGTTCGAGCAGCTCCAGCAATACCTCGCGCCGTCCCGCGGACTCAGCGGTGAACAGCACGCGGCCGGGGAACTCGTCGAGGAAACCGGCCAGGGCCGCCAAAGGTTGCGTGGCCTTGGCTTCGATCGCCAGATCCGGCAGTGGCTTGGCCGGGAAGCGTTCGCGACCGGCACCCACTTCCACGTCCTGCTGGCTCGCCACCACGCGTGGCCAGCTCTTGAGCCGGGCAAAGCAGTCTTCCACCGGCAGGAACAACTCGGCCGGCGGCAATAACGGCCGGGACGGATCGACGCGGCGCTCTTCGTAACGGTTGCGCACGTCGTTCCAGAAGTTTTCCGCCGCCTGCTCGATACCTGGCAGGGAAAACACTTGGGTGTCCTGGGGCAGGTAATCGAACAGGGTCGACGTCTCTTCGAAAAACAGCGGCAGGTAATACTCGATCCCCGCGGGGGTGATGCCGCTGCTCAGGTCCTGGAAAATCGGGCAACGGCGGAAATCCACGTCGAAACGTTCGCGAAACCGCGCCTTGAAGCGAGTCACCGCGTCTTTTTGCAGGGGGAATTCCTTGGCCGGCAGCAGGCGGATCGACTGGACCTTGTCGATGGAACGCTGGTTTTCCGGGTCGAAGGTACGCAGCGTCTCGATCTCGTCGTCGAACAGGTCGATGCGATACGGCAATTTGCTGCCCATCGGGAACAGGTCGATCAGCGCGCCGCGTACGGTGAACTCACCGTGCTCGTACACCGTATCGACGTAGCGGTAGCCGCTGGCCTCGAGCCGGGTGCGCATTTGCTCGACGTCGAGCTTCTGGCCGATGTCCAGCACCAGGCTGCTGCCGAGCAGGAATTGGGTCGGTGCCAGGCGATGTAGGGCCGTGGTGATGGGCACTACCAAAACGCCATGACTGAGCTCCGGCAGCCGATAAAGGCTGGCGATGCGCTGGGAAATGATGTCCTGGTGGGGCGAAAACAGATCGTAGGGCAGGGTTTCCCAGTCCGGGAAATGCAGCACGGGCAAATCCGGGGCGAAGAAAGCCAGCTCCTGTTCGAGCCGCTCGGCGCTCTGGCTGTCAGCGGTCAATAACAGGGTGAAGCGCTTTGCAGCGCTGGCAGCCTCGGCAATGGCCAGGCTCAGGGCGGCACCGGGCAGGTTGCCCCAGTGCTGTTTACCTGCCGCGGCAGGGAGAAGCGGAAGACGCAGAACGGGCACGGAAGGTTGAGCTCCAAGCGTTGCGACAAAGTCGACAATTGTAGCGGGGGAAGTGCCCGGCTGTCAGTCGCGGACTACTCTTGCAGCACCTAAAACCACGGCGCGACGGGCGCGCATTGCTCCGCAGAGGACTCGGCGTCATAATGTAGCCCCTTTTTTCAGCCCCTACATGTGGAAGGTTACCGTGACTCAGAAGCCCGACCAGTGTCTTGGTGAATGGATTGATCGTGAAGCACTCGCCGAAGCGATGATCCCTCTCATCGGTCAGCTCTACCGCAATAACAACGTGGTGAGCTCGATCTATGGCCGCAGCCTGATCAACCAGTCTGTCATCGCGATCCTCAAGGCCCACCGCTTTGCTCGCCACCGTTCTTCCGACGACAGCGAACTCTCCGTCCACGAAACTTTCCCCCTGCTCAAGGCCATGAGCGAGCTCAAGCTCGGCGCGGCTTCGGTAGACCTGGGCAAGTTGGCTTTCAAATTCCGCAACGAAGGCAATGGCCGTAGCGCCGAGCAATTCGTGCGTGAAGAAATGGCTGATGTGGTCGGTCAGCAAAACGCTTCGGCCCGCAAAGGCACCGACGTCGTGTTGTACGGTTTCGGTCGTATCGGCCGTCTGCTGGCGCGCATCCTGATCGAAAAAACCGGCGGTGGCGACGGCCTGCGCCTGCGGGCCATCGTGGTGCGCAAGGGCGCCGAGAATGACCTGACCAAGCGCGCCAGCCTGCTGCGTCGCGATTCGGTCCATGGTTCGTTCAACGGCACCATCACCATCGATGAAGAAAACAACACCATCACCGCCAACGGTAACCTGATCCAGGTGATCTACGCGAAGAACCCGGCCGAGGTGGATTACACCCAGTACGGCATCAAGGACGCCCTGCTGGTGGACAACACCGGTGTATGGCGTGACGCCGACGGCCTCGGCCAGCATCTGGCCTGCCCAGGGATCGACCGTGTTGTTCTGACTGCGCCAGGCAAGGGCAAGCTGAAGAACATCGTTCACGGCATCAACCACAACGAAATCACCGCTGACGACAAGATCGTGTCCGCCGCTTCCTGCACCACCAACGCCATCGTGCCGGTGCTCAAGGCTGTGAACGACAAGTTCGGCATCATCAACGGTCACGTCGAAACCGTTCACTCGTACACCAACGACCAGAACCTGATCGACAACTTCCACAAGGGTGATCGCCGTGGCCGCAGCGCCGCGCTGAACATGGTCATCACCGAGACCGGCGCCGCTACCGCCGCCGCCAAGGCCCTGCCTGAGCTGGCCGGCAAGCTGACCGGTAACGCGATCCGTGTACCAACGCCGAACGTGTCGATGGCCATTCTCAACCTGAACCTTGAGAAAGCCGCCACCCGTGAGGAGATGAACGAGTACCTGCGCTACATGGCGCTGCACTCCGATCTGCACAAGCAAATCGACTTCGTCAACTCGCAGGAAGTCGTGTCCACCGACTTCGTCGGCTCGCGCCACGCCGGTGTTGTCGACGCCGAAGCAACCATCGTCCAGGACAATCGCGTTGTTCTGTACGTCTGGTACGACAACGAGTTCGGCTACAGCTGCCAGGTAGTTCGCGTGATGGAAGACATGGCTGATGTGAATCCGCCTGCGTTCCCGCGCTAAGCCTTAGCCGCTTGTGAAAACGCCCCGATTTGTCGGGGCGTTTTTTTTCGCCTGGGCTTTGTCAGGCGCCGCTGACCATTGAAGCCTGCGCCATCCGCAGTTCATGCCGGTTGCCCTTGAACAGCACCAAGGTTGCAATCAGCCCCAGTACCGCCGCGCCGCTGAGCCAGATGCCCGGTGCGGCCTTGTTGTCGAGCACATGGATCAGATAGGTGCAGGCCGCTGGGGTAAACCCACCGAACGTCGCCGTCGCCAGGCTGTAGGCCAGGGAAAAACCAGTGGTGCGCACTTCGACGGGCATGATTTCGGTCAAGGCGACCACCATCGCTCCGTTGTACGATCCATACAGGAACGACAACCATAACTCGACGATCAGCAAATGGCTGAAGCTGGGGTTCGCCACCAGCCAGGACAGCGCGGGGTACGCAGTCAAGATTGCAAGAATGGTCGCACCCAGCAACAGGGGTTTACGTCCAATCTTGTCGGAAAACGCGCCCATGACCGGCAGCCAGAAGAAATTCGATAAGCCGATGCACACCGTGACCAGCAGCGCATCCAGGTCCGACAGGTTCAGCTCGGCCTTGCCAAATGTCGGTGTGTAGGCGGTGATCAGGTAAAACGACACCGTGGTCATCACCACCAGCGCCATGCCCGCCAGGACGATGCCGAAATTCTGGCCGATGGAACGGACGATTTCCGACAGGGTAGGGCGGTGTTTTCTTGCCTGGAATTCAGGTGTTTCTTCCAGTGAGCGACGAATCACGAAGATGACCGGGACGATCAGGCAACCGACGAGGAACGGCACGCGCCAGCCCCATTCACCCATTTCCACGGGGCTCAGCCAATGATTCAGAGCGACTCCCAGCAAGCCGGCAAACACCACGGCAGCCTGCTGGCTGGCGGATTGCCAACTGACAAAAAAGCCCTTGCGCCCCGGCGTGGAAATCTCTGCCAGGTACACCGACACACCACCCAATTCGACGCCAGCGGAGAAGCCTTGCAACAACCGCCCCAGCAGCACCAGCAACGGCGCTGCTACGCCGAGGGTGGCGTAACCGGGCACGCAGGCAATCAGCACGGTGCCGGCGGCCATCAGCGCGAGGGTAATGATCAGGCCTTTGCGGCGGCCGTGGCGGTCGATGTAGGCACCGAGAAAAATCGCCCCCAGGGGACGCATGAGGAACCCGGCGCCGAATGTCGCCAAGGACAGCATCAGGGAGGCAAAGGCACTGTCGGTGGGGAAGAATGTCTTGGCGATGGCTGTGGCGTAGAAGCCGTACACCATGAAATCGAACATCTCCAGGAAGTTGCCGCTGACAACACGAAAAATCGCCTTGCCGTTGCTCGTTTGGGAAGACATGTGTAGGTACTCACTCTGGCCAATCTTGTAGGGAAGCATTGCTCGCTGCGGGAGCGCTGTAGCCCATAATGGCCGGCGTGGTTTTGAGGGGAGATGAAGATTTGTTAACTGGACGATGGATTGGGCTTGTGATGCTGGCCGGCGTGTTGTCCGGTTGCGGCAACGGCGACACCCTTGAACGCTTCGATGGCCCGACCATGGGTAGCCGCTATTCGATCCAGTACGTCAGGCATGTCGCCACAGCCGGTCCGATAGAGGTGCGTGGCGAGGTGGAGAGCATCCTTGCCGAGGTCGATCGGCAATTTTCCACCTACCGCGGTGACTCGGACATCGAGCGTTTCAACGCGCTGCCAGCCGACAGTTGTGCGGTCATGCCCGTTCCGGTTCTCGAATTGATCCGGGTCGGTGAGCAGCTGTCTTCGCAAAGCGATGGCGCTTTCGACCTGACCGTGGAACCTTTGCTGAATCTATGGGGGTTCGGTCCTCAGTCCCGTACCGAAGAGGTGCCCAGTGCCGACGCTTTGGCCCAGGCACGGCAACGTGTCGGCTATCGGCACTTGCACATCGACGGCGAGCGGTTGTGCAAAGACGCCGCGGTCGAGGTCGACTTCAACAGCATCGCCGCAGGCTATGCCGTCGACCGCATCGCCGGCCGGCTAAAGGCATTGGGCATCGACAGTTATCTGGCCGAGGTGACTGGAGAACTCAAGGCCGCTGGGCGCAAGCCGGATGATTCCGCTTGGCGTATCGCCCTGGAAGAACCCCGGGACGACAAGCGAGTGGCGAAGCGTGTCATCGAGCTCAATGGTTATGGCGTTTCGACCTCGGGCGACTACCGTAAATATTTCGAGCAGGGCGGCAGGCGATACTCCCACACCTTTGACGCACGTACCGGTGCGCCGGTCCTACACAACCTGGCGTCCGTCACGGTAATTCATCCTTCGGCGCTAATGGCCGATGGACTATCGACGCTGTTGCTGATTCTCGGCCCTGAACAGGGTTGGGACTATGCCCAGGAGCATGGCATCGGGGTATTTTTTGTCTTGCGGGACAATGACCGTTTCGTTGGTCGCACAAACGATGCGTTTGAACGGATGGTCGGCGGAAAAACCCAATAGGTTTCCAGCAATGAGCCCGTGGCGAGGGAGCTTGCTCCCGCTGGGCTGCGTAGCGGCCCCTTTTGTGAGCGCTTCGCACTCAAGCGGGAGCAAGCTCCCTCGCCACGATGATGCAGGCGAACTTGAGTAAGCGATGACAGCGTCATGAAAGGTTGCCTGTGGCGAAATAGCGCAGGCAGAGGGGGCGTTCTCAATTAGTTTCCCCACCGCGCCGGGTCTGCTGTTGTGCAGGGCAAGGCGCGAGAAGCGCGGTTTGGTCATTCCAAATAAGCTTCGAGCAACGCAGCCCTGCACAACAGCAGGCCCGGCCCTCCGGGTTGCGCCTTAAAGCGGGCCATGCTGCGTTGCAGGCCTTGGAAAGGGAATACCATTCCCAGCGGCCTGCGCCTTGCCTGGCCCGCTTTAAGGCACAACGCGGTGGGGAAACTAATTGAGAACGCCCCCTAGCCTATGACGCGACCAAGGGGTAATGTGCGCGGCGTTGACGCTTCTATAGACTGTGGCCGGGCTCGTGAACCGGCCCCAAATTGTTCCTTCATGCCGCCGGCCGGCATGATTTAGCCGTCGGTGCCAAATGTGGCGCCGCGGCCTGTTCTGAGGAGTACGCATGGCTGTCTACAACTACGACGTGGTGGTATTGGGTTCCGGCCCGGCGGGGGAAGGCGCGGCAATGAACGCGGCCAAGGCAGGGCGCAAGGTGGCGATGGTCGACAGCCGTCGGCAGGTCGGCGGCAACTGCACCCACTTGGGCACCATCCCGTCCAAGGCCTTGCGTCACTCGGTCCGGCAGATCATGCAGTTCAACACCAACCCGATGTTCCGGGCCATCGGCGAGCCGCGCTGGTTCTCCTTCCCGGACGTGCTCAAGAGCGCCGAGAAGGTCATCTCCAAGCAAGTGGCCTCGCGTACCGGCTACTACGCCCGCAACCGTGTGGACGTGTTTTTCGGCACCGGCAGCTTTGCCGACGAGCAGACGGTCGAAGTGGTCTGCGGCAATGGCGTGGTCGAGAAACTGGTGGCCAAGCACATCATCATCGCCACTGGATCGCGCCCGTATCGCCCGGCCGACATCGATTTCAACCACGCGCGTATCTACGATAGCGACACCATCCTGAGCCTGGGGCACACCCCGCGCAAGCTGATCGTCTACGGCGCCGGCGTGATCGGTTGCGAATACGCCTCGATCTTCAGCGGCCTGGGTGTGCTGGTGGAACTGGTGGACAACCGCGGCCAGTTGCTGAGCTTCCTCGACTCGGAAATCTCCCAGGCCCTGAGCTATCACTTCAGCAACAACAACATCACCGTGCGCCACAACGAAGACTACGAGCGCGTCGAAGGTTGCGACAACGGCGTGATCCTGCACCTCAAGTCGGGCAAGAAGATCAAGGCCGACGCTTTGCTCTGGTGCAACGGCCGTACCGGTAACACCGATACCTTGGGCCTCGAAAATATCGGCGTGAAGGTCAACAGCCGCGGCCAGATCGAAGTCGACGAGAACTATCGTACCTGCGTGCCGAACATTTATGGCGCCGGCGACGTGATCGGTTGGCCAAGCCTGGCCAGCGCCGCCCACGACCAGGGCCGTTCGGCTGCCGGCAGCATTGTCGACAACGGCAGCTGGCGCTTCGTCAACGATGTGCCGACCGGCATCTACACCATTCCGGAGATCAGCTCGATCGGCAAGAACGAGCAGGAGCTGACCCAGGCCAAGGTGCCATACGAAGTGGGCAAGGCGTTCTTCAAGAGCATGGCGCGGGCGCAGATCGCCGGCGAGCCGCAAGGCATGCTGAAGATCCTGTTCCACCGTGAGACCCTGGAAGTGCTGGGCGTGCACTGCTTCGGCTACCAGGCATCGGAGATCGTGCACATCGGCCAGGCGATCATGAACCAGCCGGGCGAACTGAACACGTTGAAGTACTTCGTCAACACCACGTTCAACTACCCGACCATGGCCGAAGCCTACCGGGTAGCGGCCTACGACGGGCTCAACCGGCTTTTTTGAGCGGCTCCGGCCGGTGGCCTGAGCCGGCCGGGGAGACCGATTTCAGCAATTCTCGAGGGTGGCAGTGGCCAAACCGGGAAAGTCTGTAATCAGGCTGTCAGCGCCAAAGTCGGCGAGCCTGCGCATGAGCGCGGGCTCGTTGACGGTCCACACCGACACATGCAGCCCCTGGCGCTGCGCCTTGACCAGGCGTTCCGGCGTGCACAGGGTCCAGTTCAGCGCGAGAATCTCGCAGCCATAGCTTTGGGCTACCTTCAACGGGTCGAGCCAGGCGTATTCGGCCACCAGTCCACGGGAAATATCTGGCGTCAGGTCCAGGGCGGCCTTGAGCACTTCCCGGGAACTGGACGTGATGGTGATCTTGTCCAGCAGCCCGAAACGCTGGGCCATCTCGCGGATCCCCAGTACGGTCGCGGCAGCCCGGGTGCGCGATGCGCTTTTAACCTCTAGCTGCCAGTGCTCGAAATCACACTGTTCGAACAGTTCTTCCAGGCGCGGGATCGGGCAAGGCTTGATCCAACCCGGTCCACCCTTGCGCGCGTCGTAGGTCACCAGTTCGGCAGCGGTGTGCTCAACGACCTTGCCCCGACGGTCCGTGGTGCGCTTGAGGGTCGGATCGTGGATCACCATCAATTCGCCGTCCATTGACAAGTGCAGGTCCAGCTCGCAACGGCGCACGCCGTGCTTGAGGCATTCCTGGAAACCGATGAGGGTGTTTTCCGGTGCTTCGCCCTTGGCGCCGCGGTGGCCATAAATGAGGGTCACGGTTCTTCCTTATTGATGCCAGATTCGTTCAGTTCTCGGGCCAGGCGTCGTTCTTGAGCCTGTTTTTGCAGGATATAGCGGGCCAGCAATTGACGCTGGGCGTCGGTCGGGTGCTCAAACTCGGTGCCTACGTCATAGCCACCGCCCTTGGGGTCGCAATGGGTAACGCGGGCCCGGAGCAACAACCCCAAGGCCTGGGGCATCAGCACCAGTTTGATCGACAGGTGTGCGCCGACGGCAATGGGGGTGGGGTATTGGAAGTCGATGCCACCTTCGGAGATGATCACCGGCTGGGGCTCGCCGATTTCGCCGAGTACCGTCACGGCGATGACCTGGCTGAGCAAATCGATGCGCTTGTTCATGGCCTTGAGATAGGCCGCGATGCTGCGTTCGCGCTCGCTGATCTGGCGCAACAGGTGTTGTGACTCGAATTCGCTCAGGTGCAGTTCGCTGAGCAGATTGAACAGTGGGGACTCATCCTGCAACACTTCCTGGCTGGCAGCTTCAGGAATGGACAAGGGCCGAATTTCCAGTGCGATCGTGTCCTCGATACGGTAGTATTCGCGGCGATCTTCTTCATCTAATGTCGACATGGCGAACCCATGGTAGCGGCGGTGGTCTGAGTGTAAAGCTGGTTTGTGACCCCCGCCACAAGGACGTTCCTTTTCCCTCCGAACAAGCCCCGACATGTTCAGACCTCTCTTCGTATTCATCGGCACGCGTTATACCCGTGCAAAGCGTCGCAATCATTTCGTATCGTTCATTTCCCTGACTTCCATCATCGGTCTCGCCTTGGGCGTGGTCGTGATGATTGTCGTGCTATCGGTGATGAACGGCTTCGATCATGAAATGCGCACCCGCGTGCTGGGCATGGTGCCCCACGCGACCCTCGAAACCGGGGAAGCCATCAGCGACTGGCCAAGCCTGGCCGCCAAGGTCAAGCAGAACCCTCAGGTCCTGGCCGTTGCGCCTTTCACCCAGATGCAGGGGCTGCTGACCAACGACGGCAAGGTGTCCAAGGTCTTGCTCAACGGCATCGACCCCGGGCTCGAACGGCAGGTGTCGATCATCGACAACTTCATGAAACAGGGGAAACTCGACGACTTGGCGCCGGGCAGCTTCGGTATCGTTATCGGCGACAAGGCTGCGGCCAAGCTCGGCGTGGCCATCGGCGACAAGCTGACGTTTGTCGCTCCGGAGGTCACCGTGACGCCGGGCGGGATGTTCCCACGCATGAAGCGCTTTACCGTGGTCGGCATTTTCCATGTCGGCGCCGGCGAGCTGGACGGCTACCTGGGTGTGACCAATCTCCAGGATCTGGCCCGCCTGCATCGCTGGAAGCCGGATCAGGTGCAGGGCCTGCGGCTGAAGTTCGACGACCTGTTCCAGGCGCCGCGCGTTGCCTGGAGCATTGCCCAGCAGCTCGGCGAAGACCGTTACTACGCCCGTGACTGGACCCGCACCCACGGCAACCTGTACCAGGCGATCCGCATGGAGAAGGCCATGATCGGCTTGCTGCTGTTGCTGATCGTGGCCGTGGCGGCCTTCAACATCATCTCGACGCTGGTGATGGTGGTGAACGACAAGAAAGGCGACATCGCCATCCTGCGCACCCTCGGCGCCACGCCGGGGCAGATCATGCGCATCTTCATGGTCCAGGGCACGGTCATCGGGGTGATCGGTACGTTCGTGGGGGCCTTGGTCGGGATGTTCGCCGCATTGAATGTCAGCGCCGCGATTGCCGCCCTTGAAGGGCTGCTCGGGCACAAGTTTCTCAACGCCGACGTGTATTTCATCGACTACCTGCCATCGCAGTTGCAGTCCGATGACGTGTTGATGGTCTGCGGCGCCGCGTTGATCCTGAGTTTCCTCGCCACCCTGTACCCAGCCTGGCGTGCCGCGCGCACCCAGCCGGCAGAGGCGTTACGTTATGAGTGAGTCGGGCATGAGTGAAAAAGCTATCTTGAGCTGCCGCAACCTGGGCAAATCCTACGAGGAAGGACCGGAGTCGGTGGTGGTGTTGTCGGGCCTGCAACTGGAGCTGCATCCTGGCGAGCGCGTGGCGATTGTCGGCACCTCCGGATCGGGCAAAAGTACCTTGCTCAACCTGCTCGGTGGCCTGGATACGCCGACTGCCGGCAGTGTCTGGCTGGCCGGGGAAGAACTGTCGGCGCTGAACGAGAAGGCCCGGGGCCTGCTGCGCAACCGGTCCCTGGGTTTCGTCTACCAGTTCCACCATTTGCTGCCCGAATTCACGGCGCTGGAGAACGTCTGCATGCCGCTGTTGATCGGCCGCACGGCAATTCCCGAAGCCCGGCAGCGCGCCACGGCGTTGCTGGAGCGGGTAGGGCTGGGCCATCGCCTGGAGCACAAGCCGGCCGAGCTGTCCGGTGGTGAGCGCCAGCGCGTGGCGATTGCCCGTGCCCTGGTCAACAAGCCGGGGCTGGTGATGCTCGACGAGCCCACCGGTAACCTCGACTCCCACACCGCACAAGGCATCCAGGACTTGATGCTGGAACTCAGCACCTCGATGCGCACCGCGTTCCTGGTGGTGACTCACGACATGAACCTGGCCCGCCAGATGGACCGTGTCCTGCACTTGCAGGAAGGTTGCCTGACGCCCATCTGATCGACCGAAACCCGGCGCCTGTTGAAAAGCGCCGGGTCTTTTATTTTCATACGGTGCCCCGCGAATGTTCAGACCGTTATCGATCTTTATCGGCACGCGCTATACCCGCGCCAAGCGCCGCAATCGCTTTGTTTCGTTCATCTCCATGACCTCGATGATCGGCCTCGCCTTGGGCGTGCTGGCGATGATCGTGGTGTTGTCGGTAATGAACGGCTTCCAGCGCGAAATGAGCTCGCGCATCCTCGGCATGGTGCCACACGCGACCATCGTCGGCGTCAATCCTATCGACGACTGGCAGCCGGTGGCCGCCGCAGCGTTGAAGAATCCCGAAGTGACCGCCGCAGTGCCGTTCACTGAAATGGAAGGCATGCTCAGCCACAAGGGTTCGATGCAGCCGATCCAGATCAGCGGCATTGACCCGGCCCAGGAAGGCAAGGTCTCGATCGTCGCCCAGCACATCGTCCAGGGGCGTCTCGATGCCCTGAAGCCGGGCGAGTTTGGCGTTGTCATCGGCGAAATCACTGCCCGGCGTTTCCGCCTCAACGTCGGCGACAAGCTGACCTTGATCGTGCCGGAAGTCAGCACCGCGCCGGGCGGCATCACGCCACGGATGCAGCGGCTGAATGTGGTGGGTGTGTTCAAGGTTGGTGCGGAGTTGGACGGCTCGATGGCGCTGATCCACCTCGCCGACGCCGCACAGATGCAGCACTGGCAGCCGAACCAGGTGCAGAGCGTGCGCCTGGCGGTGAAGGATTTGTACGCGGCCCCGAAAGTGTCCGGTGATATCGCCACCGGCCTTGGTGCGGCCTACAAGGCCGACGACTGGACCCACACCCAGGGCAGCCTGTTCAGCGCCATGAAAATGGAAAAGACCATGATCGGCCTGCTGTTGTTGATGATCGTCGCGGTGGCGGCGTTCAACATCATCGCCACCTTGATCATGGTAGTGAACGATAAAGGCGCGGACATCGCCATCCTGCGCACGATCGGCGCCACACCGCGGCAGATCATGGCGATCTTCATGGTCCAGGGCACAGTGATTGGCGTCGTCGGCACGTTGATCGGCGGCGTGCTGGGGGTAATTGCGGCGTTGAACGTCAGCGAATTGGTGGGGTGGCTGGAACGGGTCAGCGGCCAGCATATCTTCAGTTCAGACGTGTACTTCGTCAGCAACTTGCCGTCGGAGCTGCAGCGTGGCGACGTGATATTGATCTGCTCCGCCGGGTTCATCCTGAGCTTCCTCGCCACCGTATACCCGGCGTGGCGCGCGGCGAAGATCGAACCTGCGCAGGCGTTGCGGTATTCCTGAGGCGTCTGCCGGGAGAGAGCTTCTGTGGCGAGGGAGCTTGCTCCCGCTGGAATGCGCAGCGCTCCTAAAATATCGAAGCATCCGCCGGTCATTTGGGTGAGCGAGATTTTGGGGCCGCTACGCAGCCCAGCGGGAGCAAGCTCCCTCGCCACGGGCAGACCTCAACGTCCGTTAGGCAAATCAATCACGAACCGCGTCCAGCCATCAGCCGATTCGCAGCGGATCTCCCCGCCATGGGCACGGATGATCGAGCGGGTGATGGCCAGCCCCAGTCCAGCGTGCTCGCTGCTGCCTTCCTGGCGGGACGAATCGGCGCGATAGAAACGGTCGAACAGGCGCGGCAGCAAGTCCGCTGGAATGCCTTCGCCGCTGTTCTCCACGCTGACACTCACCTCTTGAGCTCCATCCACAATCCGCACACGCACTTCGCCGCCATCGGGAGTGAAGCGCAGGGCGTTGTCCATCAGGTTGGAGAGGGCCCGGCGCACCATGTTGCGGTCACCCTCGATACGGCACTCGCCCTCGCGGCTCAGGCGCACAGTGGCGTCTTCGGCCAGGGGTGCGAAAAAATCCAGCAGCACATCCACTTCCTCGGCCAATTGCAGCGGTTCGCGATGGAGCGCCAGCAGGCCATGGTCGGCCTTGGCCAGGTAGAGCATGTCGTTGACCAGTTGCGCCATCCATTGCAGTTCTTCGAGGTTGCCGTGCAGCGCTTCGCGGTAATCCTCCAGCGAGCGCTCACGGGTGAGCGTGACCTGAGTGTGAGTCAGCAGGTTCGACAATGGCGTGCGCAATTCATGGGCGATATCGGCGGAAAAGGCAGAGAGACGTTGAAAGGCGTCATCCAGGCGTCCGAGCATGTCGTTGATGCTGTGGGCCAATTCCGCCAGTTCGGCGGGCATATGCTCTTCTGGCAGTCGGGCGTTGAGTGAGCGGACCGAGACATTGCTGGCAATGGCGCCCATGCGTCGCAAGGGGCGCAGACCACGTCGCGCTGCCCAGGCGCCGAGCAGGGCGGTGGCCACGGCCGAGAGGCCGACGGTCAACCAGATCAGGCGCTGCATCCGCTGCAGGAAGTGCTGGTGATGAGTGATGTCGAGCAACAGCGTGAGCTGCGCTGAGTCCGCGCGATCAAGATACAGCGGCGCATTCAGCACCCGATAATCATTGTTGGCGTCGCTGAGCGTGGACAAGCCAAGCCGCTCCGGCACTTGCGCTGGAATTCGAATCGAGCCGCCATGCCAGCTGGCGCCTTCGTTGTCCTTGATGCGCAAGGCCAGGTCTGCCTGACGGCTCAACTCATCGTCCAGGAGTTTGCGCGGATCGTGGCCATGGCTGTCCTGCAAGGCGCGCCGCACGCCAATCAACTTGGCTTCGAGCACTTGCTGGTCCAGCTCGATGAAGTGCGCCTCGCTGCCTCGGCTGAACAGCACGCCTGCAAACAACGACACAATGGCGGTGCACGCAGCGAAAAGCAGAGCCAAGCGATTGCTCAGCGACCATCGACGATTCACAGGCTGCGCTCTTCGAGGACATAGCCCATGCCGCGCACGGTGTGGATCAGCTTATTGGGAAACTCATCGTCGACCTTGATCCGCAGACGCCGGATTGCCACCTCGATGACGTTGGTGTCGCTGTCGAAATTCATGTCCCAGACCTGCGATGCAATCAGCGACTTTGGCAGCACTTCGCCCTGGCGCCGAAGCAGCATTTCCAGCAAGGAAAACTCCTTGGCGGTCAAATCGATACGTCGGCCACTGCGCTCTACCCGCCGGCGGATCAGGTCCAGGCGCAGGTCTGCCAGTTGCAGGCTGGTTTCCTGGGTCGCCGAACTGCCCCGACGCAACAGGCTTCGAACCCGGGCCAGCAGTTCGGAAAAGGCAAAGGGCTTGACCAGGTAATCGTCGGCGCCCAGTTCCAGCCCGTGTACCCGATCCTGCACCGCATCGCGCGCGGTCAGGAACAGCACCGGCGTGTCCAGCCCAGCCCCGCGTACCGCTTGCAGGATCTGCCAGCCATCACGACCGGGCAGCATCACGTCGAGAATCAGCAGCGTGTATTCACCGCTCAGGGCCAGTTGCTGGCCGGTGATGCCATCGGCCACCAGGTCGGCGTTGAAACCGGCTTCGCTCAAGCCTTGGCGCAGGTATTGGCCGGTTTTCAGTTGGTCTTCGACGATCAGCAGTTTCATGGGCGGCTCGAGGCGGTGTTGAATGAGGGCGTTATACCGTGGCGGCTGGAGTGGTGGGGAAACCTGACAAACTTGTAACGTAAATGTCAGTCAATTGGCAGTCGCACCTGTCTAGAGTCTTCGGCAAATTGAACCTTAACTTGTCGGATTATGAATATGTTGACGATAAACCGCCTGGCCCTGGCCGCTGCCGCGCTGACATTGAGTACTTCATCCTGGGCGTCACCGGGGCACTTTGATTTCGGCCAGCCCGCACCCGCGACCAAGGCCAGTCGCAGTATCGACGTAGTGATCGGCGACATGTAGTGAAGGGCGACCTGACTGTCAGTCAGTAAGCACTCAAAGGTAGTGGAAAAGACTGGTAGAATCCGCTGATTCTTCAGTCAGGTTTCCGTCATGCATCCTGCAGCCGAACATTCGCCGCTGGGCAAATCCAGCGAATACATCGCCACGTACACGCCCTCATTGCTATTTCCCATTCCGCGCACCGCAAAATGGGCGGAGCTAGGGCTGACGGCCGAGACATTGCCGTACAAGGGCGTGGATTTCTGGAACTGTTTCGAGCTGTCCTGGCTGCTACCGTCCGGCAAGCCGGTGGTGGCTATCGGTGAGTTCGCCATTGCGGCGGATTCGCCGAACATCATCGAATCGAAATCTTTCAAGCTGTACCTGAACTCGTTGAACCAGACCCCATTCACCGATACCGCCAGCCTGGAAGCGACCTTGCGCAAGGACCTTTCGGCCGCTGCTGGCAAGCCAGTGGGTGTACGAATTCGCAGTCTCAAGGATGTGGAAAGCGAGGGCATCGTGGCGCTGCCCGGTGCGTGCATCGACGAGTTGGACATCAGCGTCGATTCCTACGAGCACCCACGCCCGGAGCTGCTGCGTTGCGATGCATCGCGCATCGTCGAGGAGAGCGTGCACAGCCATCTGCTCAAATCCAATTGCCCGGTGACCAGCCAGCCGGATTGGGGCAGCGTAGCGGTGGAGTATCGCGGTGCGGCGCTGGACCACGCGAGCCTGCTGGCCTACATCGTCAGTTTCCGTCAGCATTCGGACTTCCACGAGCAGTGCGTCGAACGGATCTTCCTCGACCTGCAGCGCTTGCTCAAGCCGGAGAAACTGACAGTGTATGCACGGTATGTGCGGCGGGGTGGGTTGGATATCAATCCGTATCGCAGTACTGAAGCGGTGCAGTTGCCGAACGGTCGACTGGTTCGGCAATAGATCATTCATGTGGTTGCGAGTTTGCATTTCAGCTCGCTGCCGTTAAAAAGCCCCGCTATCGTCAGCGGGGCTTTTCTGGATCAGGCATTCAAATGCCCATGTTGCCCAGCGTTAAAATGATGTTGCGCAACGTGCTCGCGATACCAGGATAATCGACTTCAAAGCGTTCCACGGCCAAGTTTACATCGTCGGCGAGACTGGAGTTCGGTAGAGCCGTCTCCAACTGGATTTTGGCTTCGAGTTGAGCCATCAGCTCTTGTAGATTTTCGCGCTGAGGTTCAGGTAGCGGCGAGTCCTCTCCCAGTCGCTCACGCAAGGTGTTGAGTTGCCCTTGCAGACTCTCGCGCTCCGGGTCGGTCAGCGGGGGGCTCTGGTCCAATTGCTCGCGCAAGGCATCGAGTTGTTCTTGCAATTCCCGGCTGGCAGGCATTGGCGTACTCCCTTTATTGATAGGCACTTCCATGGACCGTGACGCGGCGTCAAAAGTCCGTGGCTTGCCTTAAGAGTAATCCACACTTACACGCCCTGCATGATCCGGGTCACGGCTTCTCGCCTTTAAGTCGGCGCAGGCTGATATCGGCCAGGCAGGTATCGAGTTCTCCCAGATGGTCGATCACCGAATGCACGCCGAGGCCGAACAGCTGCACGGTGGCCTTGGCGCGTTTGGCCTCCCGTTCTTGTTGGCTCAAGGCCTGCCACTCGGCAGGTGCCAGGCCGCACAACGAGCCACAGGAAGCCAGCCCGATGGTCCACAACCCGGCGTTGAGCCCCGACTGCAACAACTTCGGTTCGCCACTGATCAACACGCAGCCGTCCAATTGCTGGACGTTCAGCGCCATCAGCGATTGCCAGCAAGCGTGCGGTGCTGGCCATGGCTGATTTGTTGCAGGAAGTTGCGGCGCCTTGATGAATGCCGGCAATGAGGCGGCGAGGCTATGGCTGACAGCAGGCGGCAATTCGTCGAGCCAGGCGCAGGGAATATCCAGATGCTGCAAACGTTGCAGACTTTCCAATGCACCGGGTGTCGGTTGTGCGAGATCGGTCGGCGTGGCCCCTGGCTGGCGAACACGCGCGCCGAAATCCACCAGGCATCCACTCAGGCCAAACAGTACAGCGGTGAGGCTGGGAGCGGGGAGGGGCAGGGCTTCGGCGCGGGGCATGAGAACGTCCTTGAAATAACCAAGCAGCCTAACGAGGCCCTATGACAGTCAGGTGACAATGAAATGAAGGCGGCGGATCGCGGAATGTTCCTACAGCCAGCTGCTCTTTTCAGTGCTGCCTATCCACGCGTTCCGCCTTATACTAGCCACCCTACCGCCTGGGCTCGGCGCCCTTGCCAGATTAATCCAAGGAGTTTTCCCTATGCGCTGGAGCCATCGTCTAGCTCAGCTGTGTCTGTCTGCCAGCGTCCTGCTGGTGCCGTTCGCCGCCCAGGCCGCCACGGAAGAAGATCCATGGGAAAGCGTCAACCGTCCGATCTTTACCTTCAACGACACCATCGACACCTATGCCCTCAAGCCGCTGGCGCAAGGTTATCAATACGTAACGCCGCAATTCCTCGAGGACGGCATCCACAACATGTTCCGCAACATCGGTGACATGGGCAACCTGGTCAACGACGTGCTGCAAGCCAAGCCGGCCGCCGCCGGGGTCGACACTGCACGACTGATCTTCAACACCACCTTTGGCCTCTTGGGCTTCTTCGACGTAGGCACCAAGATGGGGTTGCAGCGCAACGACGAAGATTTTGGCCAGACCTTGGGGTACTGGGGGCTGGGCAGTGGGCCGTACTTGATGCTGCCCTTGCTCGGGCCTAGCACCTTGCGGGATGCGCCTGCGAAGATGGTCGACAGCTATGCCACGCCGTACCCGTATATCGATAATGTATCGGTGCGCAATTCGATCTGGGGCCTGAACATCGTCGACACCCGCGCCAGCCTGCTGTCGGCCGAGAAGATGGTCAGCGGCGATAAATACGTGTTCATCCGCAATGCTTACCTGCAAAACCGCGAATTCAAGGTCAAGGATGGCCAGGTCGAAGACGATTTCTGATTTCGATTTGCAAAACACGAAGGCGGCCGAAAGGTCGCCTTCTTCGCTTTGGCGTTGGTTAAGGCGCAGATCCATCCTTCCATTGAGTTACGCTTCGCTCGGTTCTTATAACTCTCCGGACTTTGACAAATAAAGACGGCAAGCGGCTATCTGCATGAGCTTGAAACACCCCGCGGATGGGAGTACCGTCTGCGCCTTAGAAGGGCACCTCTGATGTATATGCGTGTAGGGCAAAGGCCTGAAACCTGTACGACAGAGAGGCTAGAAAGCGAATCCAGTAGTGCGCGCCAGGCCCGATTGCCCAGCCCGCTACGCCAACCTAATTCTGGCGCCGTTTGCCCACATGCCAATAACCAGTGCCACGCTGCTGATAATCGATGATGACGAAGTGGTGCGAGCCAGTCTCGCAGCCTACTTGGAAGACAGTGGTTTCAGCGTCCTGCAGGCCAGCAATGGCCAACAGGGTCTCCAGGTATTCGAGCAGGACAAGCCCGACCTGGTCATCTGCGACCTGCGCATGCCGCAGATGGGCGGACTCGAACTCATTCGCCAGGTCACCGAGCTGTCGTCGCAGACTCCGGTGATCGTGGTGTCGGGTGCGGGCGTGATGAACGACGCGGTCGAAGCCTTGCGCCTGGGCGCGGCGGACTACCTGATCAAGCCCCTCGAAGACCTCGCCGTGCTTGAGCACTCGGTACGCCGGGCGCTGGATCGCTCGCGCCTGTTGGTGGAAAACCAACGTTACCGCGAGAAGCTGGAGACGGCCAATCGCGAGCTGGAAGCCAGCCTGAACCTGCTGCAGGAAGACCAGAATGCCGGGCGCCAGGTGCAGATGAACATGCTGCCGGTCAGCCCCTGGACAGTCGATGGCTTCCGCTTTGCCCACCAGATCATCCCGTCGTTGTACCTGTCGGGGGATTTTGTTGACTATTTCCGGGTCGATGAACGTCGAGTGGCGTTCTATCTGGCGGACGTTTCCGGCCATGGCGCTTCGTCGGCGTTCGTGACGGTACTGCTGAAATTCATGACCACGCGCCTGCTGTTCGAATCCAAGCGCAACGGTACTTTGCCGGAATTCAAGCCTTCGGAAGTCCTTGGGCATATCAACCGGGGCCTGATCAGTTGTAAGCTGGGTAAACACGTCACGATGGTCGGTGGAGTCATCGACGAGGAGACTGGTTTGTTGACGTATAGCATCGGCGGTCACCTGCCGTTGCCTGTGTTGTATACACCCGACAGTGTTCGTTACCTGGAAGGGCGTGGTTTGCCGGTGGGCCTGTTCAACGAGGCGACCTATGAAGACCACGTGCTGGAACTGCCTCCGGCGTTCAGCCTGACGCTGATGTCTGATGGCATTCTGGACCTTTTGTCAGAACCTACACTCAAAGAGAAAGAAGCGGCCTTGCCTGAACGGGTAAGTGCGGCGGGCGGCAGCCTGGAAGGCCTGCGGCAAGTGTTTGGATTAGCCACGCTAGGGGAGATGCCGGATGATATCGCCCTGTTAGTGTTGAGCAGGAACCTTTGATGAGTACCGGTAGAATCCAGTTCGCCGAGCAGGACGGCACATTTGTCCTGAAGTTTGTCGGTGAAGTGCGCCTGACCTTGTGTTCAGCGCTGGATGCGACAATCGAAAAGATTTTCACCGCGTTGAATTTCAGCGCTATCGTGATCGACTTGACCGAAACCCGTAGCATCGACAGCACCACCTTGGGCTTGCTGGCCAAGCTGTCGATCCTGTCGCGGCAAAAGGTCGGCCTGCTGCCTACCGTCGTGACCACCCACAACGATATCACCCGTCTTCTGCAATCGATGGGCTTCGACCAAGTGTTCAATATCGTCGGCGACCCGGTGCCATGCCCGGAGTGCCTGGACGATCTGCCCGACCAGGACCAGTCCGAAGAGGAAGTGCGGATCAAGGTGCTGGAAGCCCACAAGATCCTGATGGGCCTGAACGACTCCAACCGTGAAGCGTTCCATGACTTGGTCAACGCGTTGGAGCGGCCTTGATTCTCTCTATCGGCTGAGCGACCTTACCGCAGCAGCTACATCACGCACAAAAAAGGGCGAACCCATTCAGGTTCGCCCTTTTGCATGTCGCTGACTCAATTCAGAGCTTGGCTTGCAGCAACGCTTCCAGCTTCTCCTGATCCCGAGCGAACTGGCGGATGCCTTCGGCCAGTTTCTCGGTCGCCATGGCGTCCTCGTTGGACAGCCAGCGGAACTGTGCCTCGTTGAGGCTCAAGCGTGCTTCTCCGGCTTGCCCAGGCGCCAGCTTGCGTTCCAACTTGCCCTCGTCGGCGGCCAGTTTTTCCAGCAGTTCAGGGCTGACCGTCAAGCGGTCGCAGCCGGCCAGTTGCTCGATCTGGTTGAGATTGCGGAAGCTTGCGCCCATGACCACGGTCTTGTAGTCATTGGCCTTGTAGTAGTTATAGATGCGCGTCACCGATTGCACGCCCGGATCATCGGAACCGGTGTAATCGTTGCCATTGGCCTTCTTGTACCAGTCATAGATACGACCCACGAACGGCGAAATCAGGAACACGCCGGCATCGGCGCAGGCGGCGGCCTGGGCGAAGGAGAACAGCAGGGTCAGGTTGCACTGGATACCCTCGCGCTCCAGCTTCTCGGCGGCGCGGATGCCTTCCCAGGTGGACGCGATCTTGATCAATACGCGCTCACGGCCAATGCCGGCCTTGTCGTACAGGTCGACCAGGCGATGGGCACGCTTCAACATGGCCTCGGTGTCGAACGACAGGCGCGCATCCACTTCGGTGGAAATGCGCCCCGGAATCACTTTCAGGATCTCTTGGCCCACCGCGACGCCAAAACGGTCGCTCGCCAAGCCCACATCGCCCTTGCAGTCCGCCACGCAGGCGTTCAGCAGCTCGGCGTAGCCGTGAATGGCCGAGGCCTTGAGCAGCAGGGAAGGGTTGGTGGTAGCGTCTACGGGCTTGATGCGGGCGATGGCTTCGAAGTCGCCGGTATCGGCCACGACGGTAGTGAACTGCTTGAGTTGTTCCAGCTTGGAAGTCATGGGCGTGCTCTGTCCTATGGGTCCGTTGACATTACCCGAGGGCCGGCAGCCACTCAAGGGTGTGAAGAGGTATCGATGGCTCCAGCGGCAACAACCTGAAAACGGCTGTTTGAAAGGCCGGGGCAACTACTGCTAGATACGATGCCAAAACAGCTCGCAGGTTCAAAGCAAGTGACGGTTACCGCCCTTCAAGCAAGTGTCCCGCCTGATCCAGAAGCGCCAGTGGATCCTTGGTCTTGTGGATATCCACCGACAACAACTGCCGAAACCGTCGGGCCCCCGGGAAGCCAGTGCCCAGCCCCAATATATGCCGAGTGATGTGATGCATGGCGCCGCCTGTGGCCAAGTGATGGGCGATATAAGGCCGCAACTGTGCCAAGGCTTCGGCGCGGCTGATGACCGGCACCGTGCTGCCGAATAGCTGTTGATCGACTTCGGCCAGCAGGTACGGGTTATGGTAGGCCTCGCGTCCGAGCATGACACCGTCGAACGTTTGCAGGTGTTCGTGGCACGCCTCGAGCGTCTTGATCCCGCCGTTCAGGACAATTTCCAGCCCAGGGAAATCAGCTTTCAACCGCGCCACCACGTCATACCGCAACGGCGGAATGTCACGGTTCTCCTTCGGCGACAGCCCTTCCAGGATCGCAATTCGCGCATGCACGGTGAAACTCGTGCACCCGCTTTCGTGCACCGTGCCGACGAAATCACACAGCTGCTCATAACTGTCGCGTCCGTTGATTCCGATCCGATGCTTGACTGTCACTGGAATCGACACCGCATCACGCATCGCTTTCACGCAATCGGCCACCAGCCCTGGATGCCCCATCAGGCAGGCGCCAATCATGTTGTTCTGCACTCGGTCGCTGGGGCAACCGACATTCAGATTGACCTCATCGTAACCATGTTCCTCGGCCATCCGGGCGCACGCCGCCAAGTCGGCCGGAACGCTGCCGCCCAATTGCAGGGCAAGCGGGTGTTCGGTCCCATGGTGGCGCAGGAAGCGCTCGTGGTCACCGTTGAGTAGCGCGCCGGTGGTAACCATTTCGGTGTAGAGCAGGGCATGCTTGGAGAGGATGCGCAGGAAGTAGCGGCAATGGGCGTCAGTCCAATCCATCATGGGTGCAACACTGAAGCGCCGAGAGACCGATTGTTTAGAAATTTCTTGAGAAGGCATGGGAATCTGGAGGCAAAATGCGAAGGGCGGCCAGTTTATCAGGTATGGGGCGTTAGCGATTGCGGTTGGCCCAGCGCCTGCGCGCGAGACGGGCCGTTACTTCATTGTGTCGTGCCTACGCTGATGACGGCTTGGCTGTTGATTTCCACGAGGCTTAACGCACCGTCGGAAAAAGAGCAGCCAGTGTCCATATAAACGACGTTGCCGAGGCGCGTGACGTTGGGGACGGTGGAATGCCCGACGTAGAGAGCGAGGAGGCCCTTGATTGAAGTCTGGTCCTGTCGTTCTATTTTTTCTCGGGCATAGAGGGCTTGCGCCAAGGCTTGGTGTTGACACTGCTCTCCAAGTTTCCCGGTAATGGCGTCTTTCGCACTCTGCCAATCATCGTTAAGGCCGATCATCGGCGCCTGGGCATGTACGATCCCGACCGTTTCGTTTGGCGATAGATGGATTTCGATAATGACTGGAAGTTTTTCGAAGGCCTTTAACAGCTTGTCCTGGATGGCAGGGGTCAACTTGTAGAGCCAAGCGCCACCGTTGCGGATATGCCTGGGCCTGTCTCCATGACCGGCGATACCGTCGATCAGCATTTGCTCGTGATTGCCGCGTACCGCGTGGAACCAGGGCTTCTCCAGCCAGTTCAACACGTCTTTTGAGTCGGGGCCCCGGTCGATAAGATCGCCCACGGAAAAAATACGGTCCAGCTCGGTATTGAAATTCACCGCGGTCAAGGCCGTGGCAAGCATGTTGAAATGACCGTGTAGGTCGCCCACCACGAAGTCGCGACCTTGTTTGTTCGGTGGGAAAGAGGCGGTCCGGTACATGTTTATCTTTTGGAAAGTTTGGCTGGTGGGGAATGTAGCACTTAAAAGGGGAGGCGCAGAGAGGGCTTATGCTTAGGGTTGAATCGCTTGCCCGATACATTTTTCAAACACTTTCTCCATAGGCCCAAGCACGCAGTTGTAGGCCGCGATATTGGCGCAAATCCATTCGTGTTTTTCGATCCCCCACCAACTGATCTCAAATCCGGCATTCATGATCAGATGCTCAAACAGTATGCGCTGGGCGCGGCCATTGCCTTCGCGGAAGGGGTGCACGACGTTGATGTCGGAATAGGCATCTGCCACAGCCACGATCAAGTCCGCTCGGTCCATGCCTTCGAACCAGTTCGCCGTCGCCAGTTTGGCGAAGATTTTCTCGGCTTCCTTTTCCATGTATTCGGGTTGGCAAAAGCGCGAGGCTTGTTTGGCCATGCCAACGGTGCGCAGCTCCCCGGCCCACTCGAACAGGTCGCAGAACAATGCTCGATGAATATTTTGCAGGTAGCTCAGGTTGTAGGGGGGAGGGTTGAATTCGACGCTTGCCGCTGCGATGGCCGACAGTTGTTGTTCGGCTTCGTCCAGGGTCGGCTCGTCGCGGATCTCGAGTTTATTGCGAAGGACCGTGGAGCCCGCGTAGCAGTAGGCGTCTTCGCCGACGCCATATTTGTCGGGCATCAGGTTCGGGTCTGGGTGAAAGTCTTCAGGACTTGTTCACGGGAGGGCAGCTTGCATTCGCCGTCTTCGGGAGACACCTTGAAGCCTTCCAGGCGCAGGCTGGCTGCGTAATTGGATCGGCGTGTCCTGGCCGCGTAGGCCTTCTTTGTCTCAAGGCTGACATTGCCCATGGGGCTGAACCTCAATCGCGTGGATGAACGGATTATAGCCCATCCCGCCACCAGGGCCTACGCCGTGGCCGAGATGATTCGGTCCGTCACGAGCCTGGATTGACCAACGGAGCTTGCATCAGGGCGTGTCTCAAAATACTGTGTATGCATCCAGTGCTAGAGCATTCTTCCATGCAACTCATCGCGAAACTCGGCATTCTTGCCGACGCCGCCAAATATGACGCATCTTGCGCCAGCAGTGGCGCCCCCAAACGCAGTTCTCGGGGGCGCGACGGGCTTGGCGCCACCGATGGCATGGGCATTTGCCATAGTTACACGCCGGACGGCCGCTGTGTTTCTCTACTCAAGGTGTTGTTGACCAATTTCTGCCTGTATGACTGCCAATACTGCGTCAACCGTCGCTCTAGCAACGTGCCGAGGGCGCGATTCACGCCGGAGGAGGTGGTTCGCCTGACGCTGGATTTCTACCGGCGAAACTGCATCAGCGGCCTGTTCCTCAGTTCCGGCATCATTCGCTCGGCGGATTACACGATGGAGCAATTGATCCGAGTGGCACGGCTGCTGCGAGAGGAGCACCAGTTTCGCGGCTACATCCATCTCAAGACCATTCCCGATGCTGATCCGCTGTTGATCGAAGAAGCGGGACGGTTGGCGGATCGCCTAAGCGTGAACATCGAACTGTCCAGCGAGGTGAGCCTCAAGCACCTGGCGCCGGAAAAGCGATTGACGACCATCCGCCAGGCCATGGGCACCATCCATCACGGTCAACAAGCGGTGGCCGGCGAGCCCCGGGCGCCGCGTTTTGCCCCGGCCGGGCAAAGCACCCAAGTGATCGTGGGGGCTGATGCCACCGATGACCACGCCATCCTGAGCAATGCCGAGTCGCTCTACCAAGGCTACGGCTTGCGGCGGGTCTACTATTCCGCCTTCAGCCCGATCCCCGACAGCCCCGCCAGCGTTCCGCTGGCCGCGCCGCCATTGCTGCGCGAACATCGTCTGTATCAGGCCGACTTCCTCATGCGCGGCTACGGCTACAAGGCCGGCGAGCTGCTGGGAAAAACCGCCAACCTGGACCTGGACATCGATCCCAAGCTGGCCTGGGCATTGGCCAATCGCGAAGTTTTCCCTCTTGACCTCAACCGTGCCGAGCCTGCGTTGCTGGCGCGTATCCCCGGCATTGGCCTGCGGAGTGTGCAACGCCTGGTAGCGCTGCGCAGGGAGCGGCGGATTCGCTACGACGATCTGGTGCAGATGCGCTGCGTACTTGAGAAGGCCCGGCCGTTTATCGTCACCAGCGATTATCGACCCGCCGACGCTCAAATGCGCAGTGGCTTGCTGCGGGCTCGTTTGCGCGATCCTCAAAGGCCTGTGCAAATGGGATTATGGGCATGATCGCGGTGGATTGTGACGATGATTTCGCCACGTGGCGTGACCAGGCCCGAACGCTGCTCGGACATGGAATCGACCCCTGCGACGTGACATGGTCCCAGGGCCCCACGGCCGATTTGTTGGCCGTGTCGGCGCCCTTGCCGCAAGGTCCGGGACCGTTCCGCACGCGTGTTCCGGCGGCCTTGTTGGATCAGCTCGAACAGGCCAGCCGCTATCAGGGTGAGCAGCGCTGGAGTCTGTTGTACGAAGTGCTCTGGCGCGTCGCCCATGGCGACCGCACGGCCATGCTCGCCGGGGATCGACTAGGCAGCGAACTGCAACGGCGCATCAAGCAGGTCAGTCGCGAAACCCATCATCTGCACGCCTTTGTGCGCTTCATCCCCTTGCCGCCAGCCGTGGCCGAGCGACTGGAACTGGATCTGGTGGCTTTCCACCAGCCGGCCCACGACATCCTTGAAAGCGCGAGTGGTCATTTCGCCGAGCGGCTGGGCCGGCAGCGCTGGCTGATCGCAACGCCTCGCGACGGTATCCGTTTCGATGGCCAGTCGCTGGATTACCAGCGGCGCTGCCCCGAGCAGTGGCAACAATGGGCCCGCCATGCCGAAGACCCCGGCGCCGAGTTGTGGCGCACCTATTATCGTCACATTTTCAACCCGGCAAGGCTCAATCCCACCGCGTTGCGACAGCACATGCCGGGGCGGTTCTGGAAGCATTTGCCGGAAGGGGACTTGATTCCGCAACTGGTGGGGCAGGCGCGGCAGGGGAAGCAGCGGGATGGGCAAGCGTTGGAGGTGGGGGAGAGGGAGGGTAAGCGAATAATCATTGGCAGCATGGCAGAGGCACTGCGTTGAGGCAGTGCCTGCGCGTCACCGCGTTCCTCAGATCATGCCGATGCCTTGGCGCTGCCGGGCTTAGGCGCATTCATCATCTTGTGTAGTTCTTCAGTCATGGCGGCTAGCCGTTTCTCCAGATCCTTCACATCGGATCGGGTAATTCCGTTTGCGTAGGGTTTGACGGTGCGGGTTCGCTTTTGCGGCGCTGGTGCCAGGTTGTGGACGGTTTCGGATATCAGGGCCTGACGCAGCAGATGGTTGATGACGGTTTGATAGCCAATGCCGGCATTTTCGGCGGACTCGCGAGCAGCTTTGATCACGTCGTCATCGAGCATGATGGTGATGCGGGTCTTGCCTTTACTGCTCGCAACGGGACCGCGCTTGGCGGTGCTGAAATCGTATTCTTCTTTCATAGGTCACCCCCCTAGGTACTGATGCAGTTCGTTTTTGGAGGCTACTCGCGCGCTGATGAGGCGGACGAAGTCCGGTTCGCGGTAGGTCTAGGCAACGACGAGAACACGACCGGTTGCGTCTCGGCCCATGATAACCCAGCGTGTTTCATCATGGTCGTTGTCCTCTCGTTCAAGGGCCATACCGTCGTAAAATACGGCTTAAACGTCTGCCAGGCTTACTTTGTGCTTCTTTTTGTTCGCAGCGTTTTTCGCCGAATCATACTGAACTCTGAATGTTTTCATTATGCATATTCTATATGTATAAAAAAGGCCCTTCGTCAGCTGTTTCTTTGGCCAGCCAAGGCGATAACCCCAACCATACGATGAAGTCCTTGGCCTCGTTTCAGGGTCTGGAGGTTCATTTGTTTCAAGATCAATCCATGCGCCCCATCCGTTGCGTTGCTCGTATCGCCTAAAAAACGACGTATCTGTGCGAATCCCAAACAAGTCCTGTGCCGCGCGCACTGTGTTCCAGTGCAGACCATCCCCCTAGCATTCCCTCATCCACTCCACGAATGAAGGAATCTCCCATGCAACGTTTCCCCCGCCGTTTTCTCAGTGCCTGTGTTTTATCGGGCGTTCTCGCCAGTGCTGGCGCCTCGGCCGAGACTCACCCGACCATCCGCGCAATGTCTGGCGCGGTGCAGGTCAGCCAGTTGCCTGCCGGTAAGACCGCGTTACTGGTGATCGATTTTCAGAACGAATACTTCACCGGTAAGATGCCGATCCCGGATGGCGCCGCAGCGCTGGCCAACGCGCGGAAACTGATCGAGTTCGCCAATGAACATGAAATGCCGGTCTACCATGTCCAGCACATTGCACCTGCCGGTTCGCCAGTGTTCGCCGTCGACGGTGAAACCGTGAAATTCCACCCTGACATGCAGCCCCGGGCCAAGGATTCGGTCTTGCAGAAAACTACCGTGAGCGTGTTCGGCAGTACCGATCTGGACAACCGGCTGAAAACCGCAGGCATCGAGAGCCTGATCGTCTCCGGCCTCATGACCCATGCGTGCGTGGCGGGAGCAGCCCGTGATGCGGCCCCGCAGGGCTATAACGTGCTGGTGGCGGCCGATGCCTCGGCCACCCGCGCGATCACTCGGGTCAACGGTGACTCGATAAACAAGGACGCTTTACATAAGGCTGCCCTGGCTGAAATCGAGGACACGTTCGGTGACGTGATGAGTACCGCCGACATCATCAAGCTACCGGTGCGCTGAAGCCCTATGAATCAGATGTTCGCCATGCGCGTGTTCCGCAGCATCGCCGAAGCCAAGGGTTTTTCAGCCGCCGCCGAGCGACTGGACACCACGCACTCGTCGGTGTCGCGGCACTTGCAACAATTGGAATCCGCGCTGGGCGTGCGCCTGGTCAACCGCAATACCCGGCGCATGAGTCTGACGGCGGCAGGGGAAAGATACTACACAGCGTGCGTGGATATTCTTGATCGCGTTGACGCCGCGTCCCAGGCCGCCGCCCTGGAACAGGAACGGCCCTCCGGACTGCTTCGAGTCAGCGCGCCGCTGGTCATTGGCACATTGGAACTCGCGCATTGGTTGCCGGCGTTCCAGGCACGTTTTCCGGATATCAGGGTTGATTTGTCGTGCTCCGATTCTCTGATCGATCTGGTGGCCGATCGCTTCGATGTGGCGCTGCGAATTTGCGGACCATTGGCCGACAGCAGTTTGGTCGCCCGGTTGCTCAGCGTCTCGCCGCTGGTGCTCGTGGCGGCGCCGGCCTACGTGTTCAAGTGCGGTTTGCCTCGCAGCGTGGCCGAACTCAACGACCATCGATTGCTGACCTACGGGGTAGCCACTCAATGGACGCTCGGCAATGAAGGCGGCGAATCGACCACGCTGGATTGCCAGGGCACATTTCATACGGACACCATTACCGCCTTGCACGCCTGCGCCCGCGCGGGTGGTGGCATCGCCGCGTTCACCTTGACGACGGTGCAGGATGACTTGCTGGCGGGTAGGCTGGTGCGGATCCTGCCTGAGCACACCCTCGGGGAGCGGCACTACTACGCGCTTTATCCTCATGCCCGGCATCTGCCAGCCAAGGTTCGGGCGTTCGTCGATTACATGGCGCAGTACTACCAGGGTAAGGCCTGACCAGGACTAAGCCGACGGACGCAACGAAGCCCCTTCCAGGGTCTTCCATAACTTGCGCATCGTCGGATTGCGATTGGCAATCGCGCAATACGAGCGAATCTCCAGCCGCGTACTCCATTGCTCGTCACCGGCCCTGACCAGCAACCCTCGCTCCAGCTCATCGATCACTGCGCTTTGCGGCAACCAGGCCACGCCGTAGCCTTCGATTGCCATGCGCATCAGCAGCATCGCCATGTCGGCTTCATAACAGCGCTCCAGCGCGGCCGGGGCCTGGCCGTTCCTGATGACAATGTCGGCGACACGGCCGAGGAACGTCGTGGCCGTGTAGGCGAGGTACGGGACGGCTTTGCCGGAGCGGCCCGGCAGACGGAACAGCGGTTCGCCCTTGCGATTGGGTGCACAGAGTGGAACGAATGCGTCGTGGCCGAGGGTCAGGCTGCCAAAACGCTCGGCGTCCAGCAGAATGGGCGCGAGCGGGTGATGGTAGACCATCATCAAGTCGCAACTGCCTTCTTCCAGGGCGATGACCGCGTCGTGGATATTGGCGGCCACCACCCGGGCGTTGAACTGCTCGTTGTGTTGTTGGAATTGCGAAAGCCACTTGGGCAGGAAGGTCATCGACAGGCTATGGCCTGCGGTGATCTGGATCGAGCGTCCCGGCATGCGTTCCACATCGCGCAAGGTTGAGCGCAACCTCAAGAGTCCGGCCAGCGCTTCTCTGCTTTCATCGCAGAAGGTGATGCCCGCCGCCGTCAATTGGACGGGGTAGGTTCCACGGTCCACGAGCTTGACCCCCACCCATTCCTCAAGCGAACGAATGCGCCGTGACAAAGCCGATTGCGTCACGCACCGGACTTCGGCTGCCCGGGAGAAGTTCTTACATTCGGCAATCGCCAAAAGGTCGTCCAGCCATTTGAGTTGCATCTCGGAATCTCCCGCTGCGATCGACAGATTCTAGAACTCATTGCCCCGGCCTATCGCAGCGAATTCGAAACTATTCCAAAAACGCATGGCGTCAGCCGGATTACTCATCATGTCGCTCAATCCGCTCCCTAGAATCGTCCTCGTAGCGTTGATGACTCGCAGCAGTGTGCGGTCAGCGTATTCCCCGCCAAGTAAAAAAAATCCAAGAACTACTTGAGGACAGTACCGTGAAGAAGAACAAGCTCCCGCGTCGAATAGCAATGGGCATCGCCTTAGGCGTGCTGACGGGTTGGGCGTGTCATCATTTCGCAGGGAGCGAGCAAAACGCCAAGGAGATTGCGGCGTACTTCTCGATGGTCACGGATATTTTCCTGCGCATGATCAAGATGATCATCGCGCCGCTGGTGTTCGCGACGCTGGTAGGGGGCATCGCCAGCATGGGCAATTCCCGTTCCGTGGGCCGGATTGGCGCCCGGGCAATGGCCTGGTTCGTGACGGCGTCGGTGGTCTCGCTGCTGATTGGGATGGGGTTGGTGAATTTGTTTCAACCCGGTGCCGGATTGAACATGGAAGTGGCCCAGCATGCGACCGCCGCTGTGCCGGTCAACACCGGCGATTTCAGTCTCAAGGCGTTTATCGGTCATGTGTTTCCTCGCAGCATTGCCGAGGCGATGGCCAATAACGAAATCCTCCAGATCGTGGTCTTTTCGCTGTTCTTCGGCTTCGCGCTGGCTGGCGTCAAACGCGCCGGTTTCATGCGTATCACCGATTCCATCGAAGAACTGGCGAAAGTGATGTTCAAGATCACCGACTACGTCATGGCTTTCGCGCCGATTGGGGTGTTCGCCGCCATTGCGTCTGCCATCACCACCCAGGGGCTGGGCTTGCTGGTGGACTACGGCAAGCTCATCGCCGAATTCTACTTGGGCATCCTGATTCTCTGGGCACTGTTGTTCGGCGCCGGGTACGTGTTCCTCGGACGTTCCGTGTTCCACCTTGGCAAGCTTATCCGCGAACCGATCCTACTGGCGTTTTCTACCGCCAGCAGCGAATCCGCGTACCCGAAAACCATCGAGGCGCTGGAGAAGTTCGGCGCGCCCAAGCGCGTGTCCAGTTTCGTCCTGCCCCTGGGGTATTCGTTCAACCTGGACGGCTCGATGATGTACCAGGCGTTCGCTATCCTGTTCATCGCCCAGGCCTACAACATCGACCTGAGTTTCACTCAACAGATGCTGATTCTCCTGACGCTGATGATCACCAGCAAGGGCATGGCCGGCGTCGCGCGTGCATCGGTCGTGGTGGTCGCGGCAACGTTGCCGATGTTCAACCTCCCGGAGGCGGGGCTGCTGCTGATCATTGGTATCGACCAGTTCCTGGACATGGCGCGCACTGCCACCAATGTGGTGGGCAACAGCATTGCAACGGCAGTCGTCGCCAAAGCCGAGCCGCACGAGGAGCCTGCTGAGGAAGGCCGCGGGCAGGCTACCGTCCGGTCAACCGCCGAACCGGTTCCGGTGGTTTGAGGAGCCAGGATATGAGAGCGAAGGGGGAGTCGATTCGCAACGCGCTTGCGGTGCGCAAGCTAGGCATCGTCGGTGGCCTGGGGTCGCTGGCTGGCGCTGATTTGTTCAATAAGCTGGTCAAGTCCAGGGCCGTGCTGGAGGAGCCGGATCGCTACCATTTCCTGTTTGAACAGCACCCCTTCAAGGACGTGCTGCTGCCCTTGGACGAAAGCGCGAGCATGACGTCGCGCAAGTTCTACGTCTTCCAGGTCTGCAAGGCATTCGAGGCCAATGGCCTTGATGCGGTGATGCTGCCATGCTTCGCGAGCCAGACTTTCCGCGCGCAGATCGAGGCTGAATTGGGTATCGCGGTGCTGGACATGATGGCCGCCCTGAGCCGACACGTCCGCCGCCGCGTACCGGTCGGGGCAACGTTGGGCGTGATTGCTTCCGACTTCGTGCGCCATTGCGGTTTGTTCGAAGATCACTTCGGCAAGGACTTCTCCATCGTCTACCCCGCCGTCGAAGCACAATCGAATGTGATGGAGGCGATGTACGGCCTCGATGGCATCAAGGACGGTCACTTTGACGGCGCACCGTTCGAGGCGGTTTTCCAGGCGTGCCTTTCGCTTCAAGCCCAGGGCGCCACGCTGATTCTGCCCGGCATGACTGAGCTTTCGCTCATCGGCAATGACTTGCAGCGCCGTGGGATCGCCGTGCCGGACATCAATCAGCTTTACGCGGATTTCGCGACGACGGACCGCGAGCCGCCGAGCCGTCCGGCGTTCAAGCTGGGTGTGGTTGGCGGTGTCGGGCCTGCGGCCACGGTGGATTTCATGGCCAAGGTGGTCAGCCATACGCCGGCTGGCAAGGATCAGGACCACATCAAGATGGTTGTCGAGCAAAACCCGCAGATACCCGATCGAACGGCCAATTTGCTGCGCGCCGAAACCGACCCGACGATGGCGTTGTACGCCGCGTGCAGGCGTCTTGAAGCATCAGGCGCCCATGCCATCGCGATCCCCTGCAACACCGCCCACGCGTTTGTCGAACGTATCCAGGCGCATTTGACGGTGCCGATCGTGAATATGCTGACCGAGACGGTGGACTGGATTGTGGACGCGTACGGCGCCGGCAAGGCGGTCGGCCTGCTGGCGACCTCGGGTACGTTGCAAAGCCAGGTCTATCATCAGGCTGCCAGCCGCGCCGGGCTTGAGCTTGTTACGCCCGGTGTCGATTATCAAGCCATGGTGATGGAGGCGATCTACGGGCCCCGCGGTATCAAGGCCGGCTACACCGAAGGGCTTTGCAAGGAGCAATTGCTCCTCGCGGCCGAACACTTGTGCGAATTGGGCGCGAAGGTGTTGATCCTCGGGTGTACGGAGTTGCCGCTGGTGCTCGGCCATTGCCCGGCTTATGAGCTCAACGGCCATCGCGTGGCGTTGGTAGACCCGACGATGATCTTGGCGTTGAAATGCATTGTGCTGGCCGGGAAGCTGGATGAGGCGCCGGGCGACTCCAAGGCTCCGTCGCCACAAGGGTTCAGTTTAATCAGACGGTTTTGATGACGCTTGGCGGCCTGCGCAAGGCGGCAATGTCACGCTTGGGGGATTCGCCGAACAGGCGGCTGTATTCACGGCTGAACTGCGAGGGGCTTTCATAGCCGACCCTGTAGGCGGCGCTCGCCACGTCCAAGTGCTCATTGAGCATCAAGCGCTTTGCCTCGTTCAACCGCAGCCACTTCTGGTATTGCAGCGGACTCATCGCGGTGAGCTGGCGGAAATGATGATGGAACGTCGGCGCGCTCATCTGCACTCGCGCCGCGAGGTCGTCGACGCGGATTGGCCCGGTGTAGTTCAGTTTCAGCCAGTCTATCGCCTTGGCGATCCGATACCCCTGGCTGTCGACGGAGGCAATCTGCCTCAGTCGCGCCGCCTGGTCGCTCATCAACAGTCGATAGTGGATTTCACGCTGGATCAATGGCGCCAGTACCGGGATCGCCTCGGGCTCATCCAACAAGGCCAGCAAACGTGCGAACGGCGCCAGGAAATCAGGCGTAGCCGTACCGATTCCGGCGCCAATCCCGACCGGGCGTTCAACGCGTGGCGCCAGGCCGCCCTGGGCGACCAGATCGGCGACCATGCGCAAGTCCAACCTCATGACCAAGCCCAGGCACGGCTGTTTCGGGCTTGCCATCAGCACTTCGGAATTTGCGGGCATATCCAGCGATGTCATGAGGAAGCGCGTGGTGTCATAGCCATAAGCCTGGCCGCCGATCCAGACTTGTTTCATGCCCTGGGCGACGAGGACGACGCTCGGTTCGATCATGCAGGTCGCGGGCGGGGCAGGGGCGTCGCGGCGGAAAAAACACAGGCCGGCAATCGACGTCTCGAAGTCGCCCGTTCCGGTCGCCCGGGTACCGATGAGGCCCGCGAGGCGCTCTTGTGGCGATCTGCCTTGAGTGGTCATGTCGATCTTCTGTCGGGTTGATAGTTATGGGCAGAACATTAACCCGCCAAGCGAAGCGTTGCCTACGCCCTACAGATACGTTCACAGGATCAGGCAAGAACTCCAGTGAAACGTTCTACCGACCAACGGCGCGAGTCCTTGAAAATGCAGAATCCAATCAGTGGCTGCGAGCCGTTGTTTTCATCTTCGGGCGTTGCATAGCCCGACGCTTAACCCATCGATAATTCAAGGCTTTCATCAATGACCACTACCTCATTGCCCAAACCGCAGGGCCAGCCTGCGTGGGGTGCGGTGCTCGCCATGTCGCTTGCCGCCTTCGCGCTCGTGGCCTCGGAGTTCATGCCGGTCAGCCTGCTGACGCCGGTAGCGACGGATCTTCACGTCAGCGAAGGGCAGGCCGGCCAAGGCATTGCCGTCTCCGGCGCATTTGCGCTGGTCACCAGCCTGTTCATCGCATCGGTTGCCGCGCGAGTCGACCGCAAATGGCTACTCTCGGCGCTGACAATGCTGATGATCGTGTCTGGAACAGTGGCTGCCATGGCACCCAATTACCCGATATTCATGGTCGGCCGTGCGTTGATTGGCGTTGCGATTGGCGGCTTCTGGTCGCTGTCGGCGGCCACGGCCATGCGCCTGGTACCGGAGGACAAAATCCCCCGCGCCTTGGCTATCGTCAATGGAGGCAATGCCTTGGCGACGGTGGTGGCCGCGCCGTTGGGCAGTTTTCTCGGGGCGATCATTGGTTGGCGCGGCGCGTTCTTTTGCATCGTGCCTGTCGCCGCGCTTGCCCTCGTCTGGCTGCTGTTGCGCCTGCCTTCGATGCCCGCCAACGCGAAACGAGGCACTGGCAACCCTTTCAAATTGATGGCTCAGGCGCAGGTGGCATTGGGCATGCTGGCAGTCAGCACGTTCTTCATGGGTCAATTCATGTTGTTCACTTATCTGCGACCGTTCCTGGAAACAGTGACGCAGGTGAGCGTGTCGCTGCTGTCGTTGATGCTGTTGGTGATTGGTTTGGCGGGTCTGCTCGGCACCTTCCTGATCGGCTCATTCCTGACAAATGGCTTGTATCGAACGCTCGTCATCATCCCATTAGTGATGGCTGCAATTGCCCTCGCCTTGGTTGCGTTCGGTGAGTCGGTGATCATCACCGCCTTGCTGCTGGGTCTATGGGGCCTGGTGGCGACAGCGGCCCCTGTTGGCTGGTGGACCTGGCTGGCCAGGTCCTTGCCCGAGAATGCCGAAGCAGGCGGCGGATTGCTGGTGGCGATCGTCCAGCTTGCCATCGCCACGGGCGCCACCGTTGGGGGCGCCCTGTTTGATGCGAGCGGCTATCGTGCGACGTTCGAAACCAGCGCCGGCGTGCTGGGCATCGCTGCCGTCCTGGCCTTCCTGGCGGCCCGCGCGGCGGCGCGCCAGTCGCCGCCCGTCTCGAGCGCGGCGACGTCCGGTGCGTTGGGTTGATCAGAGACGATGCGGCGAGTGCAACGCCAGATAGTGCGTGAGTGAACCGCTCGGCGGCTGCGGTTGGTGGCACATTGATATCTTGGTAAGCTTTGGACTCGTTACCTACCGAGTTGGTTAGTTTTGTGTCTACCGAGAGAGTTTCCCAATTGGAGCAAGCGCTCCTCGCAGTGATCGCCGCTGCGGGCAAGATGGGCATCAGTTGCGATGAGTTGTGCGCTCAGGCAGTGGGCGGATTGGTGTCCGAGCGCTACTGGAGCTGGGCGGATGCCCAACATGCACAAGGCGCCGCCGACGAGATCGATAACGCCTGGACAACTCTGGTTGGCAGACAAACAACGATCCACGGGACTCGGGCATCTGAATCAGGGCCTGACGCCGAGCTTGAATCGGCGGCCGGCTAAACGCTTCAGTCTTCGCGAAAATGGGCGACTCAAGGTCGCCCATTTTCTTTTCAGAGCCCCAGGCCTTCCTCGACAACCGAGAGGAAGGCATCTTCATCCAGCGTCAGCGGTTCTGAGCGCTGCGGTCCGGTTGACCGCAAATGCCAGATCGATTCGCCGTGCCCACCCACGGTGCGCAGGATGCAGCGCTCCAGGCCCGTCATGTGGATTTCGATGCAGCCGTCCGAGCTGGAGGAAAAGCGCGCGATCGGGTCGAGCACGATGCGCCGATGATTGCCTTCGATCACCAGTTGGTCGATGGCGTAGTTGTAGGTCGAACCACTGCAATGGCGTTCAAATACGTGGGTCGGGTTGTTTCGGATGTCCAGGCCGGCCTCACAGACCGGCGCCAGCCAGGTTTCGATCTGACGGTACAAGTCATAGACCTGGCCGGGCCAATGTTCAATGGCCAGGTCGGCGTAATTGTCGGTATCGGCCGGGGTTCGTTGGGCCTGCCTCAGCTTGGCCGCGAGTTCGTCTGCCTTGCTCATGTCTATTCCCTGTCGTGGTGATAGGTTGAGCTTAGCTGAAGGGGCTGAGTGTTCATTTGCGCTGGATCATGAGTCGTTTCATTTTGATTGGCGAAGGGCCGGATTCGGGCAGCTCACACGGGATAAGGCGCATCAATGCCGCGCCTCAAACGACGCCGCAGCCTGCGCGGGCACGTTGTCCGTGGACATTCGCCCGGGTATATCCGGCAGCGAAGCGATGTGCACGGCGCGGGACGGCATGGCGAAGCGCACGCCGATCTTGGCGAATTCCTCCATCATGCCCAGGTTGATGGCCTGCTGGATGTCCATGTACACGTTGTAGCTGGGATCCAGCACGATATACACCGTCTCGAATTCCAGTGCGCTTTCGCCAAACCCGCGAAAGTGCGCGCGGTCGAAGCGGGTCTTTTCCTGAGCCTTGATGATGCGTTCGACGATAACCGGCACTTGGCGCAGTTGTTCTGGCGAGCATTGCTGGGGCAGAGAAAATTCGAAAACGATGCGCCGCTCCTGGAGCCGCTTGTAGTTCTGGATCGTGGTGCTGATCATCCCGGCGTTGGCCATGACGATCTGCTCGCCGCCCAGGCTGCGGATCCGCGTGGTTTTCAGGCCGACGTGTTCTACGGTGCCGGCCAGGGAGCCCACCACAATGAAGTCACCGACTTCGAAGGGTTTGTCCACGGCGATTGACAGCGAGGCGAACAAATCCCCGAGGATGTTCTGCACGGCGAGCGCCACGGCGATGCCGCCAACCCCGAGGCTGGCGATAAAGGCCGTAATATTCACGCCCAGGTTGGAAAGCATGGCCAGCAGCACCACCGCCCACAGGAACACCTTCGCGCCCCATAGGCTCAGGGTGGCCAAGGCACTTTTCTGATGAATATCGGTATGGCTGTGACGGGCGAAATAGTGCAGCAACGCCAGGGCGATCGCCCGGTTTGCCCACAATCCCACCTGCAAGGCGGCCACCACGAACCAAAGGCTGCTGACCCGGCCCAACCAGCGTTCCGGTAGGTCCAATATGCCGATGCCAATCAGAATCGAGGCCAATAACAACAAGGTATTGCTGGTACTGGAAAGCACTTCGACAGCGATGTGGCTGAGGTAGGCATCAGGTTTTTGAGCCCGGGCACGCACGTTTTTCAGCAGGAAACCGACGCCTGTCCTGGCGATGATAAAACTCACCGCTGTCACGGTCAGTGCCAGTAACCAGTTGGCGATGGAGATGCCCAGCAGTTGGGTGTCGGTAAAGATTTCGAGGGAGGTTGAATCCATTGACGGGTCACCTGTGCCATTGCTGTTCAGGTCGGGACCCAGGCCGATTTGACGCGAAGGCCTTGGCCGGGCCATGAACCTGATTAGTTCGCCTCGGCCACGGGCCGTTCAATTTTCTTACTGGAGCTGTTGCAGGTTCCGGTAGAGGCGGCGTAGTTTCCGAGCAGAGCATAGGACAGGACATTCGCCGTGCAGATGACAGCATTAAACAGTGACGCACTGGGGCCGCTGCTCAAGGCGCTCGCCTTGGCTGGCCTTCCGGTAGAAGACCTTGATCAACCTGGCCGGCGCTTTTTCAGCTTCAGCCAGCAGGGCGTCGACGTGGCGTTCGGCGGCCTTGAGGGCGAGGGCTCCGACAGATTGTTGCGTTCACTGGTTGTGCTGGAAGGGCAACGACGGCGAGGCACTGGCGCAACGGTGTTAGCCGTCCTCGAGGCGTTTGCAAAAAACGACGGGGTAGAGTGGCTTCACTTGTTGACGGACAGCGCCGCGGCGTTTTTCGTTGCACAGGGCTATCAGGCGCGAGACCGCTCGCTGGCGCCTGCTGCAATCGGCGCCACCGCGCAATTCAAGACCCTGTGCCCGGCTTGCGCAATCTATCTGAGCAAACGCCTCGTCTAGCGCAGCAAATGCACCGCCAACCCGGCAAGCCCGCACGCCAACAGCACTTGGATCACCCCGCGCTTGTAGCGAAATAGCGCAATGGCCGCTGCTGTCGCGATGATTGCCGAGGGCCAGTCCAGCGCACCGGCGAACCCGTTGGGCCAAAGTACGTGGTAGCCAAAGAAGCAGGCCAGGTTGAGGATCACGCCGACTACGGCGGCGGTGATGGCGGTCAATGGGGCGGTGAACTTCAACGAATCATGAGTCGATTCCACCAGCGGCCCGCCTGCCAGGATGAACAGGAAGGACGGCAGGAAGGTGAACCAGGTTACCAGCGAGGCCGCCACGGCGCCGGCCATGAAAGCCTGATCGGGACCGAACACTTGCATCACGTAGCCGCCGACGAAACCGACGAATGCCACCACCATGATCAGCGGCCCGGGCGTGGTTTCGCCCAGCGCCAGGCCGTCGATCATCTGGGTCGGCGTCAGCCAGCCGAAGTGCTCGACGGCGCCCTGATACAGATAGGGCAAAACCGCATAGGCGCCACCGAAAGTCAGCAACGCGGCCTTGGTGAAGAACCAGGCCATTTGCGTGAGAGTGCCTTCCCAGCCGAAAAACATCGTTAGCAGCCCCATCGGCAATGCCCACAACAGGGCGCCGATCATCGCCAACCGAACGAGTCGAGCGCTGCTGAACCGAGCATGTTCCGGTGGCGGGGTGTCGTCGTCTATCAGTGCCGGGCCGTAGGATCGATGATTGGCCCCATGGCCACCCAGGCTGAATTTGTCCGGTGCCCAGCGGCCACCGAAATAGCCGATGACAGCGGCGGCCAATACGATAAGGGGGAAGGGAGTATCAAACGCGAATATGGCCGTGAATGACGCCGCAGCGATGACCCATAACCAGCCATTCTTGAGCGCGCGCGAGCCTATCCGATGCGCAGCATGCACCACGATTGCCGTTACTGCGGGCTTGATGCCGTAGAAAACTCCCGCCACTGCCGGTACTTCGCCAAAGGCGACATACAACCAGGACAACGCAATCAGGATGAACAGCGACGGCAGCACGAACAACGCCCCGGCAATCACCCCGCCCCAGCTGCGATGCATCAGCCAGCCCAGATAAGTAGCCAACTGCTGCGCCTCCGGCCCTGGCAGCAACATGCAGTAATTGAGCGCATGCAGGAAGCGTCGTTCGGAGATCCAGCGACGACGCTCCACGAGTTCCTGATGCATGATCGAGATCTGTCCCGCCGGGCCGCCAAAGCTGATGAAGCCCAACTTGAGCCAGAACCAGAAAGCTTCCCGCAGACTGACGGTAGCGGGGCGGGTCAAGGGGATGTCGGCGGCCGGGGTCGGTTTGCTCATAGTCGTCGGGAATTTGTAGTCAAGGGCTGCCAACGTTATGGCGCGTTACGCAATTTAGATAGCCCCCGACAAGGTTTGCTTGTAAAAAAGCGCACTTTGATGGGGTTGGACAGCCGACGCAAAATTAATCCGGTCCGTCCTCATTGCCGTCTTTCGAGATATTCACCAAGGAATGGGTCGATGAAGCAATGTTTTACGGTCGTCATGCTGGTTGCGATGATATTAGGTTCCATCGGCGCGGCCAGTGCTCGGGAGCCGCATCAAGTTCGCGCACCATCCATCGCGGGAGTGTTCGACTATTACGTACTGGCGCTGTCCTGGTCGCCGACTTTTTGCCTCACTCACCAGAACGACACGCAGTGTTCCGGCAAAGGCTACGGTTTTGTCCTCCATGGCCTCTGGCCGCAATATGCCAAGGGCGGCTGGCCTCAATCCTGCTCGCCCAAGGTGGCCTTGACCGCGGCCGAGCGAGAGAAGGGCTTGACGCTGTTTACGACCCGCAAGCTGTTGGAGCATGAATGGTCCAAACACGGGACTTGCAGCGGGCTCGGCGCCGTGGGCTATCTGGAAGCTTCGGACAAAGCCATCGGCACGGTAAAGATTCCCGCGCAATTGCAACCCTTCAGCTCTTCTACTTATCTTGAGGCTGAGGAGATTGCCCGGCTGTTTCGCCAAAGCAATCCTGATATCGACTCCAACGGCTTCGCGGTGATTTGCAGCGGGCCGCAACTGTCGGAAGTGCGAGTGTGCATGAGCAAGGACCTGGCGTTCACCGAGTGTGGCAAGGGCGTCAAGACACAATGCCGCGCTGGGGAAATCCGGATTCCGCCGGTGCGATGAAACCAGCGATACATCACCTTCAAGAGAAGGTCGGGCGTCAGAAGCGACGATGGGTTTTTGGATCCATTCAGCCACCCATCGGCTTCGTTCCAATGGCTAATTGCCGCCTTACAAGCGGCAGGCTAAGCTCACGAATATTGGGGGCTTTGAGCGATTCGCTCATGTATTGCCCTCTTCAGGAATTCGCTTGCCTATCCCCATTTTTGATCCGTTCCACGCTCCCGGTGGTGCTCTCAAGCGCCTGCCGTTGCTCAAGGCAGCGGTTGCGTTTATCGCCGCTGTCTGCCTGTGCCTGTGTGGCTTGCTCTACCTGCAATTGGAACAGTCCCGTCGCTACGACCTGGCGTCGGCCCGCGTCGCCTCGGCCAACCTGACGCGGGCCATGGCCCAGCAGGCCCAGGACACGTTCCAACAGACTGACCTGGTCCTCGCCAGCCTGGCAGACTGGATGCAGATCGACGGTTTCGGCCCTGCGTTACAACCGCGTCTGCAACAGACGTTTGCCCGGCGCGTGCAGTCGCTGGAGCAGTTACATGGGCTGTTTCTGTTTGATAAGGACGGACATTGGGTCATCACCTCCTTTGCCAATCTGCACAGGGGAGCGGGGGTCGCGGATCGCGAGTATTTTGCTTTCCATCAACAGAATGCTTCCCTGCTTGCGCATATCGGGCCGGCGATTCGCAGTCGCCAGAATGGTGAGTGGATCATCCCCGTTTCACGGCGATTGAACGATTCGGACGGCAATTTCCAGGGCGTGCTGATGGCCGGGGTCAAAATGGCCTATTTCGACCAGTTCTTCAAAAGCTTCAGCCTCGATGACGAAGGCGAGATGGTCCTCGCGCTGGCCGACGGAACCTTGCTGGCTCGCCGGCCTTTCGATGAGGCCAAGATCGGCCGTTCCCTGGCCCAGGAAGCGATCTTCCAGCATGAGACGCAAGGGACCGCCATCGGCAATGCCGTGATCCGCTCCGCCGCCGATGGGGTCATCAGGCTTTATGATCATCAGCATTTGCGCGCGTATCCATTGGTTGTCACCGCCGCGATGTCTGAAGAAGCGATCCTCGCGGGCTGGTACGACAGGGCGTTCCAATCCAGTCTCATCGTGGGCCTGGTCGTGCTGGGCATCTGCCTGTTCGGCTGGGTATTCGTGCGCCAGGTGCGTAACAGCGAGCGAATTGAAGCCGATCTACGCAAGGCCCAGGAGGCGCTGGAGCTGATCGCCACCCATGACAGCCTGACCGGACTGGCAAACCGCCGCTTGTTCGAGCGCGCCCTGGACATCGAATTCGGTCGAGGCGCCCGTCAGCGCAGCCCGTTGAGCCTGATCATGCTCGACATCGATTTTTTCAAACGCTACAACGATACCTACGGGCACGTTGCCGGGGACCACTGCCTGGCGGAAGTAGCGACCGTGCTCAAGAATTGCTGTCATCGCAAAGCCGACCTGGCGGTGCGTTACGGCGGTGAGGAGTTCGCTGTGCTGCTGCCCGACACCAACCTGCAGGGTGCGATGGCATTGGCCGAGCAGATCCGTCGCAGTGTGATCGACAAGCACATTACCCATTCGGCTTCCCCCTCTGGTTATCTGACCGTGAGCCTTGGCTGTTATGCCTTCGTGCCTAGCAGCCTGGACAGTACCGAAGCGTTTATCCAGCGCGCCGATGCGGCGCTCTATCAAGCCAAGCACAGCGGTCGCAACTGTGTCGCGGCCTTGTCCAGGGAAGGCGTGCTCGATGCTTTGGAACGCTCCGATCGTTGAGATCCGTTGGAATCATCAGTCGCGCAGAACGGTCCATTGTTCGACCCGTGGCGCAAGCGATGCGTAGGCCCTTTCGTCAAATTCCGTGGGCTCGTCATCTGTCACAGCGGTGCCTGCTAAGGTTAAGAAAACACCAGGGCCGAGCGCCGCTCATGAAATAAAGCTGTACGGCGAAGCCAGCGCCGCAAGGACAGGAGCACGTCAATGGACACCACTGCCGCTACCCCCTCTGATGCCAAGCGTCACACGCCGATTACCCGTCGCCTGGTGGTGGCCGTCGGCGGATTGTTTGTCCTGGGGGTTCTGGTGGCCGTTGTCGCGCTGTTCAACATCGCGCAAAAGCTGGATACGGAGGATGTGCGCAAGACCCATTTCTATATCGAACGCGCCCTTGATAATCGCATCACCGCCTCGAAAAACTACATCGCCAGCTACGCCTACTGGACCACGGCGTACGATCACCTCAACGGTGAAGTCGACGTGCAGTGGGCCTATGCCGAACAGAACATGGGCAAGACGCTATTCACCAATGATGACTACGAGGGGGTATTCGTCATTGACCGTGAGCGCACCAAATACGCCGTGGTGCGAGGGCAGCATGTCCGGGCAGAGGCAACGGCCTACATGGATGCGCCGCTGGCGGACCTCACGGATCAGCTCCAGGCGCAAGCTGACCTGACGACATCCGCGATCCGTTACACCTTGTTCGAAGGCTGGCCGGCCGTTGTTACGGCTTCGGTGATTCTTCCCAATGACGAACGCCCCCGGGTGGCGCCTGAAGGAACGTCGGTGTTGCTGTTCGTCGATCAATTGACGCCCGCCAAACTTCGCAAGCTGGGCAAGAGCTACGGCCTTACCGAGTTGACCCTCGTCAAAGACACCGCGTTGGGGCCCGGCCAGGCCGCCGTGCCGCTGGATAGCACGGGTTATAGCCTGGTGTCGCGGCTGGAGCGGCCGGGCCGGCAGTTGCTCTGGTCCCTGCTGCCGCCACTGGGTGGGGCGTTGCTGATCCTGGCATTGCTCACGGCTTACTTTTTTCGCTATGCCATGCGCACGGCTCGACAGGTAGACGCCAGCTACGACAGCCTTGAAAAGTCGAAACAAGCACTTGAAGCCAGCGAAGAGCGCTTTCGCGCCGTGGCCGAGGCCGCGTCCGACTGGATCTGGGAAATCGATAGCCAGCAGCACATCACCTACCTGTCGGGTCGCTTTAATACCGTCACGGGATTTTCCGACCAGCAGTGGCTGGGCCAGGACATCGAACAACTGTTGTATTGCGATACGACGCCGATCGCGCTGTGGCTAGGCAAACTGGCGGAGGATCAGAACGCCAGCAACCTGCGTTGTTCCTACCGCGATCATTCCGGGCAATTGCGATTCTGTCGGGTTTCGGCGCGGCCGATCTATGACAAGGCGGCCGTTACGGGGTATCGCGGCACCGCCAGCGACATCACCGACGAGGTGGCCGCCCATGCCCAGGTCCAGCACCTGTCGCTACACGATGCGTTGACCGGCCTGCCGAACCGCAACAAGTTGGCGAGGCACCTGGACGACGCCTTGGTCGCCAAGGAGCATGCCGCGCCGTTGGCTTTGCTGATGGTGGATCTGGACAACTTCAAGCCGATCAACGATTCGCTTGGCCACCCGGCCGGCGATGCGGTGTTGCTGGAAGTTGCCCAGCGCCTGCGCGACAGCACGCGTGAGCAGGACCTGGTGGCGCGCCTGGGAGGCGATGAGTTCGTGGTGGTGCTCAGTGGCGTGGAGCACAGCGCTGAAATTGATCGATTCTGCGCGCGATTGATCGACAGCCTGCAACAGCCGATCCACTACGAGACCCATTCGTTGCACATCGGCGCCAGCATCGGCATTGCCGTCAGCCGCCGCCAAGGCTATGTGCCGAGTGAGTTGATCCGCTGCGCCGACATCGCCCTGTACCAGGCGAAGTCGGAGGGCAAGAAGACCTGGTGCTATTTTGTCTCGCACATGAACGACCAGATCCAACACCGACGCCAGCTGGAAAGTGACCTGCGCCAGGCGGTGAAGAACAACCAGTTCATCCTGCATTTCCAGCCTCGCTACAAAGTCGATGGCAGCGAAATCGTCGCGGTCGAGGCACTGGTTCGCTGGCAGCATCCGACCCAAGGCTTGTTGGGTCCCGACGCGTTTATCCCGCTGGCCGAACAAACCGACCTGATTGTCCCGCTTTCACGCTGGGTATTGCGTGAGGCCTGTCAGACCGCGCTGACCTGGCCGGGAGCGTTGATGGTTTCGGTCAATCTTTCCCCAGCACAATTCGAACGCAGCGATGTCGTGGAGGATGTCCGCCAGGTACTGATCGAAACCCATTTTCCGGCGAGTCGCCTGGAGCTGGAAATTACCGAAAACGTCATGCTGAACGATGTGAATGGCGCGCTCCAAGTCATGAATGCACTCAAGGAGTTGGGCGTGCGCTTGAACATGGACGACTTTGGCACCGGTTATTCATCCCTCGGTTATTTGCGTACCTATCCATTCGATGGCATCAAGATCGACAAGCGCTTCATCGCCTCCATGAGCAACAGCAGCAACGATCGGGCCGTGGTCCAGGCGATCATCAACCTGGGCAAGGCGATGGGCCTGACCGTCACTGCCGAAGGCGTTGAAACGCTGGCCCAACTGGGGTCGCTGGGCTCGGATGAATGCCACGAAGTCCAGGGATACTTCCTCAGTCGGCCCATCGACAAACAGGCATTTGCGAACTTGCTCGAGAGCGGCCAGTCGTTACCGCGAACCGGTTCCTGAACAGTGGTTGCAACCTGGGCGGCTTCCTCACGGTCACAACCAGTGTGTTGGCATTCAGAGTTTTTGGCCCATGAAGAACCTGCGAATCGCAACCTTCAATATCAACGGCATCCGGGCCCGGTTGCCTAACCTGCTGGAATGGCTGGAACGGGAGAAACCCGACGTCGTTTGCCTGCAGGAGCTCAAGGCGGCGGATAAGGATTTCCCGGCAGCGGAACTGGAGTCGGTAGGGTATGGATCGATCTGGCATGGCCAGGCTTCGTGGAATGGTGTTGCGATCCTGGCGCGCGATGCGCAACCGCTGGAGAGCCGGCGCGGCCTGCCGGGTGGCGACGACGACAGTCACAGTCGCTACCTGGAAGCGGCGGTGCACGGTGTCCTGGTGGGCTGCCTTTACCTGCCCAACGGCAACCCGCAGCCAGGCCCCAAGTTCGACTATAAATTGGCCTGGTTCGAACGGCTGATCGATTATGCGCAGGCGCTACAGGCAAGCGATCATCCGGTGGTGCTGGCCGGAGACTACAACGTAGTGCCCACCGACATGGACATCTACAACCCGCGTTCCTGGCTCAAGGATGCGCTGTTGCAACCGCAAAGCCGCGAATGTTATCAACGCTTGCTGGACCAGGGCTGGACGGACTCGTTGCGTCACCTCTACCCGGACGAGCGCATCTACACCTTCTGGGATTATTTCCGTCAGCATTGGCAGAAGAATTCCGGGCTGCGCATCGATCATTTGCTGCTCAACCCGGCGGCCAGCGCTTACCTGAGCGAGGCGGGCGTGGACGCTTGGGTCAGGAACCAACCTCATCCCAGCGACCATGCGCCCACTTGGATCCGGTTGTCTTCGCGAAAGCGGCCTTAAACGTAGAAGGGGCGGTCGCCGCAGATTGTCCGCAAGAGGGAAATGCCTTATACCTGCGCACTGCCGCCAGCTTACCGCTGGCCCTGCACCTGACAGGAAAGGACCATCCCCATGAGCGAGTCGCGACTGAACGATACCGGCCGTTATTTGCGCCGACTGGGCTTCGATACGGCCCCGCCGCCAACCCTCCATACGTTACGTGTGCTTCAACAGCGTCATACGGCCGAGTTTCCTTTCGAGACCCTCTCATCGCTGCTGCGTCAGCCGGTGCCCATCGACCTCGAATCGGTCGAACGAAAGGTGTTCGAGCAGGGGCGCGGTGGTTATTGCTATGAGCTCAATCAGTTGTTCCTCGCGCTTTTGCAGGTGCTCGGCTTCAGCGCCCGCGGCATCACCGGACGGGTCGTCATGAACGCGCCCGAGGGCGCCTGGACCGCGCGTACTCATCGGCTGAGCCTGGTGACGCTTGACGACGTGCGCTATATCACCGATGTCGGCTTTGGCGGCATGGTGCCCACCGCGCCGCTGTTGCTGGACAGTCGCGACGTTCAACCGACGCCCCACGAGCCGTACCGCATCGAGGCCAATCAAGACGGCTATCTGCTGAGGGCCCAGGTCGCCGATGAATGGCGGCCGATGTATCTGTTCGACCTGCAACGCCAGGAGGAAATCGACTATACCGTCGGCAATTGGTACGTCTGCTCCCACCCGGAATCACCCTTCATGGGCCGGTTGATGGTCGCTCGTACTGGGGAAGGGCTGCGCAAGACCCTCAATGGCAACAGCTACGCCGTGCACCGGATTGGACACGACAGCGAACGACGCACCATTAACGATGCCGACGAACTGATCGACCTGCTGGAAAACCAGTTTGGTTTGAGGGTGCCGCCCCGAGAGGAGCTGCGGCCAGCGGTGCAGCGGCTTCTGGTATAAAAAGCTGAACTTTCTGGTTCGGCAATTGCAACCCTGTAGACGATGTACGGGTAACAAGTTGTATACAACTCTATAGACATTTGTCGCGAGTTTTGAATACAGTGTGCCCATAACAAAAAACAGGGAACCCCCGAACCATGAAAACGCCCCATGCTTCACTCCCACGGCCCGAGGACGAAAATCTCGGTGCCGGCGCGAATATGGCTTACGGCCTGCAACATGTGTTGACCATGTATGGTGGAATCGTCGCGGTGCCCTTGATCATTGGCCAAGCGGCGGGGTTGTCACCGTCGGACATCGGTCTACTGATCGCCGCGTCGTTGTTCGCAGGGGGGCTGGCAACTTTGTTGCAGACGCTCGGCGTGCCGTTTTTTGGCTGTCAGCTACCGCTGGTACAAGGCGTCTCGTTTTCGGGCGTCGCCACCATGGTCGCGATCGTCGGCACCGGTGGAGAAGGGGGCTTCCAGGCCATCCTCGGCGCCGTGATCGCCGCATCCCTGATCGGCCTGCTGATTACACCGGTGTTTTCGCGGATCACCCGATTCTTCCCGCCATTGGTCACCGGCATCGTCATCACCACCATCGGCCTGACGCTGATGCCGGTGGCGGCGCGCTGGGCAATGGGCGGCAACAGCCATGCGCCCGATTTTGGCAGCATGGCAAACATCGGCCTGGCTGCGGTGACCCTGGTGTTGGTGTTGTTGCTGAGCAAAATGGGCAGCGCGACCATCTCGCGGCTGTCGATTCTGCTGGCGATGGTCATCGGTACGGTCATCGCTGTGTTCCTCGGCATGGCGGATTTTTCCTCCGTCGGCGAAGGCCCGATGTTCGGCTTCCCGACGCCGTTTCATTTTGGGATGCCGACCTTTCACATCGCCGCGATCCTGTCGATGTGCATTGTGATCATGGTGACGTTGGTGGAAACCTCCGCCGATATCCTGGCAGTGGGTGAGATCATCGACACCAAGGTCGACTCCCGACGGCTGGGCAACGGTCTGCGGGCGGACATGCTGTCGAGCATGATTGCGCCGATCTTTGGTTCCTTCACCCAAAGCGCGTTTGCCCAGAACGTCGGCCTGGTGGCGGTGACTGGGATCAAGAGCCGTTTCGTGGTGGCAACTGGCGGGGTGTTCCTGGTCGTGCTCGGCCTGTTGCCGTTCATGGGGCGGGTGATCGCCGCAGTGCCCACCTCGGTGCTCGGTGGCGCCGGAATCGTGCTGTTCGGCACCGTGGCCGCCAGCGGCATCCGGACCCTGTCGAAGGTTGATTACCGCAACAACGTCAACCTGATCATCGTTGCCACATCCATCGGTTTTGGCATGATTCCCATCGCTGCCCCGAACTTCTACGATCATTTCCCCAGTTGGTTCGCGACGATCTTCCACTCGGGCATAAGCTCCTCGGCGATCATGGCGATCATCCTGAACCTGGCGTTCAATCACTTCACCACCGGCAACTCCGACCAGCAGTCCGTCTTCGCCGCCGGTACCGAGCGGGTGTTGCGTTACCAGGACCTGGCGGCGCTGCGCGAAGGGGATTACTTCAGTGACGGCAAGCTGCACGACTGCGACGGCAACGAGATTCCGGTGGTAGCGGTGCCTGAACAGCTGGAGCCAGAGCACGGCTCGGTGCGGCTTAAAAGCAGCGAGCACGTCTGACCTCGTAACAGATGTCAGCCCAAAAAAAAGCAGCCGGTGATCACTGATCGCCGGCTGCTTTTTTGTTTCGCTTAAACGGTGATTACCAGCGACCGTAGTGGCCACGTGGTGGACCGTAGTAATAGCCCCGTGGCGGTCCGTAATACACCGGTGCCGGGCGGTAGTAGATCGGCTGTTCCACGTACACCGGTTGCGGCTGGTAATAGACCGGTGGCGGCTGTTGCACATAGACCGGCTGCGGCTGCACGTAAACCGGTTGCTGGACGTACACCGGCCGGTCACGGCTGATCAGCGCCGAACCAACGATGGCCGAGCCGACGATGGCGCCGAACACTGCAGGCCCCTCCCAACCACCGCGACCATGGGCGGATGCCTGGCCGGTGACCGCGAGAGCCCCCACAAGCAGGGCGATGATGGGGAGTTTGCGTTTCATGGCGATTCCTCGTTCCGGCCCCGGCGCCTGTGGTCTGCAACAGACCCAAGTAGGGGCGCGGGGATACTTGCTATGACCGCGATTTTCCCAGGATTTGCAGCGCCGTTGGGTAAATGTTGTGTAAGGTCTGTGGCGGTTTTTTTTACAAATTGCCGAGTCGCCGCGCTGCGCCCGGTGTCTGATCATCGAAATAAACTGTCGGGACGGTGATCCCGCCTGTCCGAAAGTGGCATCAAGGAGACGAGCATGCAGATCAATCCCAACAAAGACACGCAATTGTGCATGTCGCTATCGGGGCGCCCAGGCAATTTTGGCCTGCGCTTTCACAATCATCTGTACGAACAACTGGGGCTTAATTTCTATTACAAGGCCTTCAGCAGCCAGGACCTGCCTGGTGCCGTGCGCGGGATTCGTGCCTTGGGCATTCGTGGCTGCGGCGTATCGATGCCGTTCAAGGAGGCGTGCATTGCCTTGGTCGACGAATTGGACCCTTCCGCCGCAGCGATCCAGTCCATCAATACCATTGTCAATACCAACGGGCACTTGAAGGCCTACAACACCGACTACATCGCCATCGCTCAGTTGCTGCAAAGTCATGCCGTGTCCAAGGATTCGACCTTTGCGCTGCGCGGCAGCGGCGGCATGGCCAAGGCCGTCGCCAGCGCCTTGCGCGACGGGGGCTACAAGAACGGGTTGATCGTCGCTCGCAACGAAACGACTGGCCGAGCCCTTGCCGATTCGCTGGGTTACGACTGGCAGGCTGGACTGGCTGACCGACGCCCGCAGATGCTGATCAACGTAACGCCAATCGGCATGACCGGCGGCCCGGAAGCGGATCACCTGGCGTTCGACCGCGCCGCGATCGCCGCGGCTGAAACCGTGTTCGATGTAGTGGCGATCCCGTCGGAAACGCCGCTGATCGTGCAGGCCCGGACGGAGGGCAAGCGAGTGATCACCGGGCTGGAAGTCATCGCGATCCAGGCGTTGGAGCAGTTCGTGCTGTACACCGGCGTGCGGCCCAATCTGGAACAGTTCGAAAAAGCCGTGGCCTTCGCCCGGTCCGTGTAGGCCGCGTTATTCCAGTCGTGCCAGGCGTTCTTCCAATGCGGCGATCCGCGCTTCAAGTTCTTCGATGCGCTCCAGCGATACGCCGCTGCCGATGGTGCGTTCTGTCGGTTGGTGGCGGGCGGCGAGGATGGCCTCGATGTCCGCCGGGTCGCCCATCGCATGCACATAACGATCTTCGCGCTGGCCGGCCTGGCGTGGCACCAGCAGCGCCAAGCCCCGGGCAATCAGCCGCTCAAGCTGATGCACGACCTGCTCGGCATCTTCGAAGTCATGCATGCGGCCGCTGCGGGTCAGCAGCTCATTGACCGTTTGCGGGCCGCGCAAGAACAGCAATCCCATCAGGACCACCTGGGCCGGCACCAGCTCCAGCGCTTTGTCGACCCGGTGTTCCCAGCGGTCGGCGCGGCTGCCCATCACCAGTCGGGTGAAGCCTCGACCTTCCAATGCCCGCAGGCTTTGGCCAACCTGGCCCGGATTGAGGTTGGTCACTGGTTCACGACTGGTTTTCTGGTTACAGGCGAGCACCAGCGCGTTGAGCGTGAGGGGATATGTTTCGGGATTGGTCGCCTGCTTTTCGATCAATGCGCCGAGAATGCGGATTTCCGTGCTATTGAGCCGTGGTTCTTCGGCCTGGCTTTGTTCTTCGATGCTCATCGCGCGTTCCCTATGCTGTGGAGGACGCTAGCCTAATCCTTGCGCAATAAAAGACAAGGTGCGTAACAAGCCGCGGCTATAATCGCCCACGTTCGATTCATCTCTTTTTCACCACCGCATGAGACCACCATGACTATTTCCCTGTACGCCGCATCCGTCCCGGTTTTCAAGCAGATGCTCAATGCCCTGAGCGATGTCCTGAACAAGGCCGAAGCCCACGCCACCTCAAAAAGCATCGACCCGAACGCTTTCCTGCAAGCGCGCCTGTTCCCGGACATGTTTCCGTTGGTGCGCCAGGTGCAGATCGCCGTGGATTTCGCCAAAGGCGTGTCCGCCCGACTGGCCGAGATTGAAGTGCCGAAATATGACGACAGCGAGACTACTTTCGCTGAGCTGCAAGCGTTGATCGCCAAGGTGCTGGCGTTCATCGATGGCATCAAACCCGAGCAGATCGACGGCAAGGAAGGCATCGAAATCGTCACCCGTCCGGGTACGCCGAAGGAGAAGCGCTTCAGTGGTCAAACCTACCTGTTGACCTACGGTCTGCCGCAATTCTTCTTCCATGTCACCACTACCTACGCGCTATTGCGTCACAACGGCGTAGAAGTAGGCAAGCGCGATTACATGGGCGCGTTCTAAACCCGCAAGCATGAAAAAGCCCGGAACGGTGTGAGCCGTTCCGGGCTTTTTCATATCTGTCTGTCAGGCAGTACGCTGCGACCGTTCTTCCTCACCCAGGCAAGCCGCCGCGGTGAACAACACATCCGTCGACGAGTTCAGCGCGGTTTCCGCCGAGTCCTGCAGGACACCGATGATGAACCCCACGGCGACCACTTGCATGGCGATTTCGCTGGGGATGCCAAACAGGCTGCATGCCAGCGGAATGAGCAGCAGCGAACCGCCGGCGACACCGGACGCACCGCAGGCGCAAATGGCGGCGACAACACTCAGCAGCACTGCCGTGGGCAAATCCACCGCGATACCCAGGGTATGCACGGCCGCCAGCGTCAGCACTGTGATGGTGATGGCGGCGCCGGCCATGTTGATGGTCGCGCCCAGCGGGATCGAGACCGAATAGGTGTCTTCGTGCAAGCCGAGGCGTTTGCTCAGTTCCAGGTTCACCGGAATGTTTGCCGCCGAGCTGCGGGTGAAGAACGCAGTGATGCCGCTCTCGCGCAAGCAGGTGAACACCAGCGGGTATGGGTTGCGACGCAGCTTCCACAACACAATCAGCGGGTTGACCACCAGTGCCACGAACAGCATGCAGCCGATCAGCACTGTCAACAGGTGCAGGTAACCGAGCAGCGCGCCAAAGCCGGAAGTGGCCAGGGTCGACGCCACCAGCCCGAAGATCCCCAGCGGCGCGAAGCGGATGACCAGGCGCACGATGACGGTCACGCCGTTAGACAGGTCATCCAATACGGTGCGCGTGGTTTGGCCGGCGTGGCGGATGGCGACGCCCATGCCGATGGCCCAGGCCAGGATGCCGATGAAGTTGCCATCCATCAGCGCCCGGACGGGGTTGTCCACCACACTGAGCAACAGGCTTTGCAGCACTTCGCTGATGCCGCCGGGCGCGGTGACGGCGACGTCGGAAGTGCTCAGCACCAGGCTCGACGGAAATAACGTGCTGGCAACGACCGCGACCACCGCGGCGGCGAAGGTACCCAGCAGATACAGGAAAAGGATGGGCCGGATGTGGGTTTCCTGGCCGTGCTTATGGTTGGCGATCGAGGCCATGACCAGTACGAATACCAGGATCGGCGCAACAGCCTTGAGCGCGGAGACGAAGACCTTGCCGATGAACGCGGTGGACTTTGCCAGCTCCGGTGCCAGCCACGCCAGCAAGATACCGGCGATCAGGCCGATGATAATTTGCGTGACCAGGCTGGTGTGTTTGAGGCGGTGCAGAAGAGAAGGGGAGACAGCTGTCATGACGGTATCTCTGATTTTTTATGTGCAACGGTCAGCCAAACAGGGCAACAAGCGGGCAGGCCACATGAGCGGGACCGAAAAGAAAGTAGAGCGTTTGCAGGCCGCGGACTTTATCACAGCCCAACGAAAAATCTGACGGACCTGTGACGATCCGTCACCTGCTTGTTTGAGCGGATTTTTCTGACGGAGGCATTCTGTTAGGCTTTGCCCTTCTCAATTTTCAATTTCTCCAGCGGGCCATTGGGCTAGCGCTGGTGTCGTCGTTTTGTTGGAGTCTTGCATGCTGTTGCCAATCTTTCTGTTGTCCGCCGCTGGTTTCACGGTGTTGACCACGGAATTCATCATCGTCGGCCTGCTGCCGTCCATCGCCCGTGACCTGCACGTCAGCATCCCCCAGGCGGGGCTGCTGGTGACCTTGTTCGCGTTTACCGTTGCGGCGTTCGGGCCTTTCCTGACGGCCTGGTTCGCCCGTGTCGAACGGCGCAAATTGTTTATCAGCGTGCTGGTGATGTTCGGCCTGGCCAATACCCTCGCGGCGCTGGCACCCAACATCTGGGTCATGGCTGTTGCCCGGCTGATCCCGGCGCTGGGCCTGCCGGTATTCTGGGCGTTGGCCAGCGAAACGGCGGTCGACATTGTCGGACCGCAGTTCGCCGGACGCGCGATTGCCCGGATCGGATTCGGCATCGTCTGTGCCACGGTATTCGGCATTCCGGTGGGTACGCTGATCGCCGATGCGTTTGGCTGGCGCAGCGCTTTTGCGATTCTGGCCGTTATCGCGTTTGCCAAGGCGTTGCTGTTGTTTATCTATCTGCCAAAAACCAACCTGCATCAGCATCAAGTGAGCTTTCGCTCGCAGCTCAAAATCCTGCGCAGCCCTTTGATGCAGGGGCATGTGCTGTTGTCGGTCCTGGTGTTCAGCGGCATGTTCACCGCCTATACCTACCTGGCGGATATTCTCGAACGGCTGGCCGGCTTTAACGGCACGCTCGTAGGCTGGTGCCTGATGGGCTTTGGGGCCGTGGGCCTGCTGGGCAATTCTTTGGGAGGCCGCGCGGTGGACCGGCATCCGTTGATCGCTTCGATGGTGTTCTGCCTGTTCATGATCGGCGGTATGGTTGCGCTGGTGCCGAGTATTCATTCGACCCTCGGGCTGGCCGCCGCGCTGGGCATTTGGGGCGTGACCCAGGCGGCGTTGTTCCTGGTCAGCCACGTCCGGTTGATGAAGGCTGCGCCTGAGGCGCCGGCGTTCGCCGCGTCGCTGAACATCGCCGGCGCCAACCTGGGAATTGGCCTGGGCGCGATGGTCGGTGGCCGGGTGATCGATACCCTGGGGTTGGGCAACGTCGGTTTCGCCGCGGCCGGGTTCATCCTGGTGTCGATCCTGCTGACGTTATGGCTGATGACGTTCAGACCTCGCGTCAGTTGCGCGCAGTGCTAGGCACTGAACAACTCGCGGCGTGCCCCTTCGGTGATCGCGACGATGCCCGGATGGCTGACCTTGCGCTCCACGGAAATTGCGTAGAACGACTCGCTCACCGCATCGGTCTGGCCGATGACTTGCACGCCGTACTGCCGCTTCACCTCTTCGGCAATCACGCTGGGGCCGATGAAAATCCCGCTGCCTGACTGACCAAACGCCTGCATCAGCGCGCTGTCGTCAAACTCGCCGACGATACGCGGCTGGATCTGTTGCTCGGCGAACCAACGTTGCAGGCGGCTGCGCACCACCGTCTCCGGCCCGGGAATCAGCAGCGGGGCGTCATGCAAGCTGTGGGGAAAATCCTGCCCATGGCGCTCGGCCAATGCTGCAGTGGCGAAAAAGCTGATCCCGCATTCCCCCAGTTTCTGGCTGAAGCCCTTGATGTCCAGGTGCGTCGGCATCGGGCTGTCTGAAATCACCAGGTCCAGGCGTTGAATCGCCAGGTCTGCCAGTAGCCGCTCGAGCTTGTCTTCGCGGCAGGTGATACGCAGTGGGTCGCTCAGCTCCATGGTTGGCGCCAATAGCCGGTAGACGATGGACTTGGGCACCACATCCGCCACCCCGACCCGAAACAACGTTTGCTGCTCGTTGGGCTGGGCCCGCAGCATCAACTCCAGTTCGCCGCCCAGCTGGAACATGTGTTCGGCGTAGGGCAACGTCTGGCGGCCGGCTTCGGTCAGTTCCAGCTGGCGCCCGACCCGTTGGAACAACTTGATGTTGTATGTCTGTTCGAACAGGGAAATCTGCCCGCTGATGGTTTGTGGGGTCAGGTTCAATTGCTCGCAGGCACGCACGATGCTGCCGGTTTTTGCCACGACCCAGAAATAATGAAGCTGTCGATAATTGAGCATGCGGCGCGCCAGTTCGTAAAAACCGAAGTATAACCGCTAAAAATACGAATTTTCCTGAAGTGTTTGCCTCTCTAGAATGCCGGGCCATCGGTGAGCCATCTTCGGCTCCGTCTATTCTCTGAGAGGCACAGTCTGCATGACGTACAAATCCTTGGGCCTAGCGGCCTTGCTATCGTTGTCGTCGCTGGCGCTCGTGGGCTGCGAACAAGCCGAAAAAAGCGCCCAGCACTTGGCGGAGCAGTTGAAGGAACAAGCGGTTGAAACGGCCAAGCAGGCCATCGACGATACTCACAAGGCTGCCGAACAAGCCATCAGCGAGCTCTCCGGTGGGTTGATCAGCCCCAAGGAAGAACCCGAGGACGACGCTGAAGCAGCCAAACCTTCCACCCAAACCCTTTAACCCGTCTTATCGAGTCAGGACTGAACCATGGATTATCTGTTACAGCTCGCCGCCAGCCCAACCGCCTGGATTGCCTTGGCAACCCTAGTCGTCATGGAAATCGTGCTCGGCATCGATAACCTGATCTTCATTTCGATTCTGACCAACAAGCTGCCCGAACAACATCGGGCCAAGGCTCGGCGGATCGGTATCGGCATGGCGTTGATCCTGCGCCTGGGCTTGTTGAGCACCATCGCCTTCATCGTGCAGTTGACCGAACCTGTCATCGAGATCCTCGGCCAGGCATTTTCCTGGAAGGATATGATCCTGATCGCGGGCGGCCTGTTCCTGCTGTGGAAGGCCACCACTGAGATCCACCACAGCATGGATCCGGCGCCGAATGATCCGAAATCCGCTACGTCCGGCGTGACCCTTGGGTTTGCCGCCGCGATCGGTCAGATCCTGATGCTCGACCTGGTGTTCTCCATCGACAGCATCATCACGGCGGTGGGTATGACCGAACATTTGCCGATCATGATCATTGCCGTGGTGGTTTCGGTCCTGGTGATGCTGCTGGCCGCCGAGCCATTGGCGAAATTCATCAACGACAACCCTACCGTGGTGATGCTTGCCCTGGGCTTCTTGATCATGATCGGCATGACGCTGATTGCCGAAGGCTTCGGTGCCCATGTGCCCAAGGGCTACATCTACGCGGCCATGGCCTTCTCGGCAGCGATCGAGGTGTTGAACATGCTGTCTCGTCGGGCCAGGGAAAAGGCAGTCGCCGAAAAAGCCTAGCCAGATAGATAAAAGCCGCCCGGGTCGAAGGTCCCGGGCGGCTTTTTCATGGATGACGTAAAGGTCAGTGCGCGGTGGCGTGGCGGCCGGCGGTTTTCGGGTTCTGTTGCGCTTGTGGCTGCGGCGCGGGGTGGTGGCGCCGGGCGATCCGCAGCACGCCCCACAACATGGCCGCCGCTACGCTCAGCCAGCCGAATATCAGCATCAGAACAGTCATCATCAGGCTCATCTGCGCCTCCTTCTGCCCGGAAGCGGGCAATACACTCTCTACATGGACAGTCTAGTCGCTCAAGTGTTACGAGCAGTCGATCCGTGGTGCGCGCCGACGGATCGGTTCGTTCTATCGCGGTTGTGAAACTGTTGCTTATGGCTATACCCGGGCCGATGCGCGCCTTATGATCGTCGGCCCACGCCCGGCTCGAATGCCGGGTCTGCCTGAACAAGAGAGTCATCATGTCGCCAGTAATTTCATCTTTTCGATCACTGGTATTGGCGGTGTCCTGCCTCGCCGCCCTGGCGGGGTGCGCCGGCAGCGTGTCGCCGCAGATCAAGCGCCTGCCCGAGCGGGTGGAGCTCAACAGCGTGCCGTTCTTTCGCGGTGAAATGCACCAGGGTGCGCCGCAATCGATGGCGGCTCTGTTGACCTTGCAAGGAACGGTAATCACGCCCGGGCTGCTGGAGAAACCTTTGCACCTGCCCGGTGGCGAGGCTCGTTTGCAGCAGAACCTGCAAACCCTGGCGCGTGAATACGGGCTGGTGGTGTACCCCCTCGATGGTGAACTTGCCGCATTGCTCGAACAGGTGGCGGCGGGCTATCCGGTATTGCTGCGCTACACCAAGGGTTCGGCGTTCTGGTCCGAGCCGCGCTACGCGATCCTCGCGGGTTATAACCGGCAGAAACACACGGTGTTGCTGCGCTCTGGAATGAATCGGCGCTCGTTGATGAGTTTCGATGCATTCGAGTCGGCTTTTAAAGGTGCTGGGGGCTGGGCAGTACTGATCCAGAAGCCTACGCAACTTCCTGCCAATGTTGATTCGCAACGCTGGTTACAAGCCGCCGAGCAATTGGCCGGGGCAGGGCAGGAGCAAGCAGCGGCGCGGGCGACCAAGGCTTTGGACGCTGCACGCTGATGCGATCCCCGTTCGTCACCTCTCGGGCACAACCTGGCATGCCTCGGGTTCTTATCGTCAGGGCCTGGAAACTCCGGGCCATGATTCAAGGAGGCAGCTATGGCACAGTCGAAAACACCTTCGGGGCCCCATTCGTCCGAGCATTCGTCTAGTAATGATGATTTGGGTTTCGATCCGGACTCGCCGGATCTCGACGATCCACAGGTCGATCCGATAGGCCCGGCGAAGGCGCCCCGGGATGACGAGAAGGACTCGCAGGATGCACCCTCTTCCAGGCCTTACGATCCTTTGGGAGATCTCAAGCCCTGAATAAAATAGCCCCGACACGTCGGGGCTATTTTCATTCAGGGCTATTTGCTCGGGGCTATTTCTCTGAGGCTATAGGATTGTTGCGCCACGCTACTTGGATGCTTCAACCACACCGCTTTGGCGGCTCTTGAGATTCTTCGCGGCTTTGTATTGAAGGGCCACGGCCGGGACGCTGGCGCTCTTGCCTGTCTCGACCCAACTGCGGATGCGGCTTGCATCGGCAAAATGGGTGTATTTGCCGAAGGCGTCGAGAATGACCAATGCCATCGGACGATTACCCATTTTCGTGACCAGTACCAGGCAATGACCGGCCTGGTTGGTGAAGCCGGTCTTGGTCAGTTGAATGTCCCAGTTGGCCTTGTGGACCAGGTGATCAGTGTTGCGAAAGCCGAGGCTGTAGACCGGCTTGCGGAACGTTACGGTCTTTTCCTTGGTGGTGCTCAATTCGCTCAGCAACGGGTATTTGCGCGCAGCGATCAACAGTTTCGTCAGGTCACGGGCGGTCGATACGTTTTGGGTAGACAGGCCGGTGGGCTCGACATAGTGGGTGCTGGTCATGCCCAGCGCCTTGGCCTTGGCGTTCATCGCCGCAATGAACGCCGCGTAACCGCCGGGATAGTGATGGGCGAGACTGGCGGCGGCGCGGTTTTCCGAGGACATCAGTGCGATCAGCAGCACGTCCCGGCGTGACAGTTCACTGTTGAGCTTGACTCGGGAGAACACGCCCTTCATTTCTGGCGTGTTGGCGATGGTCATCGAGATGTATTCGTCCAGGTTCTGCTTGGCGTCCAGGACAATCAGGCCAGTCATCAATTTGGTCACCGAAGCAATCGGCACCACGACGTCCGGATTGCTCGAGTAGACGACTTTATCTGTCTGTAGATCGAGGAGGATTGCGCTGCCTGAGGCGACTTGCAATTTTGAGGTGTCTCGGGGAGCTGCAATGGTTTCCTGCGCGCTGACGTTTTGCGTGATGAGAATGCCTGTGAAAACGAGAAGCAGGCTAATGACCGAAAGACGAATTTTCACGCGAGTAGACTCGATAGAGTTGAAGATGCCGTTGAACAGCGGCTTGTTAAAAAGCACCGCATTTTATGAGTATGGGCGAGGACAGCGCTATATGCCTGTGCCACCGGGACTCGTGAATAAATAAAGTTTAATGAAGGGCGATTCTGGCGAATCGAATCTGAAAAAATTTGGCGAGATAGAGAATCAGCTGCTTGGCGGAGCAGGATCCGTCGATCGGGATACCGCGGAGCGAAGAGGCTCGCTCCACGGAATTGGGCTGATCGTCCCGTCTGTCAGCTATGCAGCGTCTCGGCTGCATAGAGTGTGTTCTCCAACAGGCAGGCGCGGGTCATCGGTCCCACTCCACCGGGTACCGGAGTGATCCAGCCGGCGCGGGGCAGGGCGGTCTCATAGACCACGTCGCCCACCAGCTTGCCATCGTCCTGGCGATTGATGCCCACGTCGATGACGATGGCGCCTTCCTTGATCCATTCGCCCCGGACCAGGCCAGGCTTACCGGCGGCGACGACCACCAGGTCGGCGCGGCCGACGTGCCCCGCCAGGTCTTTGGTGAAACGATGGGTCACGGTGACGGTGCAACCGGCCAGCAGCAACTCCATGGCCATCGGGCGGCCGACGATGTTGGAGGCGCCCACCACCACGGCATCGAGTCCGTAAAGGTCCACGCCGGTGCTTTCCAGCAAGGTCATGATGCCCTTGGGCGTGCAGGGGCGCAGCAATGGAATGCGTTGGGCGAGGCGACCGACGTTATAAGGATGGAAACCGTCGACGTCTTTGTCCGGGCGGATACGCTCCAGCAGTTTCGAGGCATCGAGGTGCTCGGGCAGGGGCAACTGGAGCAGCACGCCGTCGATGTTCGGATCGTCATTGAGGCGGTCGATCAACTCGGCCAGCGCTTGCTGGGTGGTTTCGCAAGGCAGGTCGTAGGCCTGGGAAAGGAAGCCGACCTCCTCACAGTCTTTACGCTTGTGCGAGACATAAACCTGAGAGGCGGGATCGCTGCCGACCAGGATCACCGCAAGGCCGGGCGTGCGCAGGCCCTGTTGGCGGCGCTCGGTGACTCGTTGGGCGATCTGCTGGCGCAGGCTGGCGGCGATCGATTTGCCGTCGATAAGTTGTGCAGTCATTGCGCGTGGTTAACCATCGAGAGGGGAAAAAAAGAGAACGCATTCTCGCATGCCGAGGCGTGAGGGCAAAGGCGCTTGGTCTGCAAATTCCCCTAACTCCTTTAATTAAATGAATTTTTTTTAAAAAAGAGTTGACGACCTATCGGGTCGTCTATAACATTCGTCGCACTTGTCGGGCACAGCCTAGCACTGGTTAAGAAGGTCGAGCGGAGTTGGTTGTTTCAATTCGGCGAAACTGAAAGCACTTAGTTTGTAATCGTCCAAGAATACAGATTAAAAAGGCGCCCGTAGCTCAGCTGGATAGAGCATCCGCCTTCTAAGCGGATGGTCGCAGGTTCGAGTCCTGCCGGGTGCGCCAATTAGGCAGCTTTGGCACAAGTAACGCTACAAGGCAATATGGTGGGCGTAGCTCAGTTGGTAGAGCACGGGATTGTGACTCCCGTTGTCGTGGGTTCGATCCCCATCGTCCACCCCATATTCTAGGAAGGCGCCAGATTTAATAGTCTGGCGCCTTTGCTTTAAAAGCTTGATACGCGGATGTGGTGGAATTGGTAGACACACTGGATTTAGGTTCCAGCGCCGCAAGGTGTGAGAGTTCGAGTCTCTCCGTCCGCACCATACAAGTCGCTATTTAATTAGCAGAGAACGGCGCAGAACCTGAAAAGGGCTGCGCCGTTTTTGTTTTCAAGGATCGTGTATACGCCTCGGCCTGGTTCTGGCGCGAGTGCGAAGCATGCGATTCGTCGCAAAATGTGTTTCGTGATGATGCTCGACTTCCCGTCGGGCTTCCGGCGCGAGTCGTATGCCGGGGTAGAAAGGAGGCGGTGCTTCTATATATAGAAGTGCCGCCCAGAGCCCTGGCAATGACCGACTGTATTTGCAAACCGGGCGGGGCATGACGCATTGTCCCGCTTCTAAATTCGGCGCCTGTTTCCTGCGCGTTTTCAGTAGGGTGACTTCTTGAGTTTGACCTACTAGAATGCATGCCCTTGATTCTGGGGTCGGAAACGCCCGGCCAACGTCTGTGCAACGAGGAATATCCATGCAAGTTTCTGTTGAAAATACTTCTGCTCTTGAGCGCCGCATGAGCATCACCGTGCCGGCTGAGCGCATCGAGACTCAGGTCAACAAGCGTCTGCAGCAGACTGCCCAAAAGGCCAAAATCCCAGGTTTCCGCCCAGGCAAAGTGCCAATGAGCGTAATCCGCCAGCGCTACGAAGCTGATGCACGCCAGGAAGCCGTGGGCGACGTGATCCAGTCTTCGTTCTATGAAGCGGTCGTCGAGCAGAAGCTGAACCCGGCTGGCGCTCCTTCCGTCGAGCCTAAAGTGCTGGAAAAAGGCAAGGACCTCGAGTTCGTTGCCACGTTCGAAGTGTTCCCTGAGTTCACTGTCGCCGGTTTTGAGTCCATTGCTGTCGAGCGCCTGAGCGCTGACGTTTCGGACGCTGACCTGGACAAGATGCTCGACATCCTGCGCAAGCAGAACACCCGTTTCGAGGCGACCGATCGTGCCGCCCAGAACGAAGACCAGTTGAACATCGATTTCGTCGGCAAGGTCGACGGTGAAGTGTTCGCCGGCGGTTCCGCCAAGGCTACCCAGCTGGTGCTGGGCTCCGGTCGCATGATCCCTGGTTTCGAAGATGGCCTGGTTGGCGCCAAGGCCGGTGAAGAGCGGGTGCTGAACCTGACCTTCCCCGAGGACTACCAGAACCTGGACCTGGCCGGCAAAGCCGCCGAGTTCACCGTGACCGTCAACAGTGTTTCCGAGCCGAAGCTGCCTGAGCTGAACGAAGAGTTCTTCGCCCAGTTCGGTATCAAGGAAACCGGTCTGGAAGGTTTCCGTGCCGAAGTTCGCAAGAACATGGAGCGTGAACTGCGTCAGGCCATCAAGTCGAAGATCAAGAACCAGGTCATGGATGGTCTGCTGGCCTCCAACCCGATCGAAGTGCCAAAGGCTCTGCTGGACAACGAAGTGAACCGTCTGCGCGTACAGGCCGTTCAGCAGTTCGGTGGCAACATCAAGCCTGACCAGCTGCCGGCCGAGCTGTTCGAAGAGCAAGCCAAGCGCCGCGTCGTGCTGGGCCTGATCGTCGCCGAAGTGGTCAAGCAGTTCGAACTCAAGCCTGACGAAACGCGCGTTCGCGAGCTGATCCAGGAAATGGCTTCGGCCTATCAAGAGCCTGAGCAGGTGGTGTCCTGGTACTACAAGAACGAGCAGCAGCTGAACGAAGTCCGTTCGGTTGTGCTGGAAGAACAAGTTGTGGATACTGTTCTGCAGAAAGCTAGCGTGACCGACAAAGCGGTCTCTTACGAAGAAGCGGTCAAGCCGGTGGAAGCTCCACAAGCCGATTGATGGTTCTGCAGTAAGAAACACACACCATAAGCCAGCCTTCGCGCTGGCTTATGCGTATTCAAGACATAACTATTTGGGAGTGACTGCGAGACATGTCCCGCAATTCTTTTTATCAGCAGAGCTCTGACATCCAAGCCGCTGGCGGCCTGGTCCCGATGGTTATCGAGCAGTCCGCCCGTGGCGAACGTGCCTATGACATCTATTCGCGTCTGCTCAAGGAACGAGTGATCTTTTTGGTGGGGCCGGTAGAGGATTACATGGCCAACCTGATCTGCGCGCAGCTGTTGTTCCTTGAAGCCGAAAACCCGGACAAAGACATCCATCTCTATATCAACTCTCCAGGCGGTTCGGTGACGGCGGGCATGTCGATCTACGACACCATGCAGTTCATCAAGCCTAACGTTTCGACGACCTGTATCGGTCAGGCGTGCAGCATGGGCGCGTTTTTGCTGACCGCCGGCGCTCATGGCAAGCGTTATTGCCTGCCGAACTCCCGCGTGATGATTCACCAGCCGTTGGGCGGTTTCCAGGGCCAGGCATCGGATATCGAAATCCATGCCAAGGAAATCCTCTTCATCCGCGAGCGCCTCAACACCTTGATGGCCAAGCACAGCGGGCGCACGCTTGAGGAAATCGAGCGCGATACCAATCGCGACAATTTCATGAGCGCTGAAGCCGCACGCGAATATGGTCTGATCGATGAAGTGATCAGCCAGCGCCCCGCTTAAAATAAGCAGCTCAAAATGAGGTTGATCGGCAAGTCCGATCACCTGCGGGCTTGAAAAAGCCCGCAATTGCCTTCATCTTGTGTTGCAAGCCTATCGGATTTGGATCGATCGAATGACTGACACCCGCAACGGCGAGGACAACGGCAAACTGCTTTATTGCTCCTTCTGTGGCAAAAGCCAGCATGAAGTACGCAAATTGATTGCCGGCCCCTCGGTCTTCATTTGCGACGAGTGCGTCGACCTGTGCAATGACATCATCCGCGAGGAGGTGCAGGAAGCCCAGGCCGAAAGCAGCGCGCATAAGTTGCCTTCGCCTAAAGAAATCAGCGGCATCCTCGACCAGTATGTAATCGGTCAGGAACGCGCGAAAAAGGTACTGGCCGTAGCGGTGTACAACCACTACAAGCGCCTGAACCAGCGTGACAAAAAGAACGACGACGTCGAACTCGGCAAGAGCAACATCCTGCTGATCGGCCCGACAGGTTCGGGTAAGACCCTGCTTGCCGAAACCCTGGCGCGCTTGCTGAACGTTCCGTTCACCATTGCCGACGCAACCACCCTCACCGAGGCGGGTTACGTGGGTGAGGACGTCGAGAACATCATTCAGAAGCTGTTGCAGAAATGCGACTACGATGTGGAAAAGGCGCAGATGGGCATTGTCTACATCGATGAAATCGACAAGATTTCCCGCAAGTCCGATAACCCGTCCATCACCCGGGATGTTTCCGGCGAGGGCGTGCAGCAGGCCTTGCTCAAGTTGATCGAAGGCACGGTCGCTTCCGTTCCACCCCAAGGTGGTCGCAAGCATCCGCAGCAGGAATTCCTGCAGGTCGATACCCGTAACATCCTGTTCATCTGCGGTGGAGCGTTCTCTGGCCTCGAAAAAGTCATCCAGAACCGTTCTACGCGCGGCGGCATTGGTTTCAACGCCGAAGTGCGCAGCAAGGAAGAGGGCAAGAAGGTGGGTGAATCCCTGCGTGAAGTCGAGCCTGACGATTTGGTCAAGTTCGGTCTGATCCCGGAGTTCGTCGGTCGTCTGCCGGTCCTGGCGACTCTGGATGAGTTGGATGAAGCAGCATTGATGCAGATTCTGACCGAGCCGAAAAACGCCCTGACCAAACAATATGCCAAGCTGTTCGAAATGGAAGGTGTAGACCTGGAGTTCCGTTCCGACGCGCTGAAATCCGTCGCCAAGCGAGCCCTGGAGCGTAAGACCGGTGCCCGTGGGTTGCGCTCGATTCTGGAAGGCGTACTGCTCGACACGATGTACGAAATCCCCTCGCAGTCCGAGGTGAGTAAAGTCGTGATCGACGAAAGCGTCATAGAAGGCAAGTCCAAGCCGCTGTATATCTACGAAAACAGTGAGCCGGCTGCCAAGGCTGCACCGGACGCCTGAGCGTCCAGGTGCCGAAATAAAGAAGGGGCCTTCGGGCCCCTTTGCTATTAGCGCGTTTTAGACGTGTCTTAGCGCTTGTTTTTTTTAAAGGCTGCCCCCATCTTGGTTTCAAGCTTACTTCCATCTGTTTACGGCCTTATGGCCGCCGTAGAGGCGAAATCATGAAGACAACCATCGAATTGCCTCTCCTGCCATTGCGCGATGTCGTGGTGTATCCGCACATGGTTATCCCGCTGTTCGTGGGGCGCGAGAAGTCCATCGAAGCCCTTGAGGCCGCGATGACGGGTGATAAGCAGATTCTTCTGATTGCTCAGAAAAACCCTGCTGACGACGATCCCGGCGAAGAGGCACTTTATCGCGTAGGTACGATTGCAACGGTCCTGCAACTGCTCAAGCTGCCTGACGGCACTGTCAAGGTGCTGGTCGAGGGCGAGCAGCGTGGTTCGGTCGAGCGTTTCAGCGAAGTGGACGGTCATTGCCGTGCCGAAGTCTCGTTGATCGATGAAGTCGATGCGCCGGAGCGTGAATCCGAGGTGTTTGTCCGCAGCCTGCTGTCGCAGTTCGAACAGTACGTGCAGTTGGGCAAGAAGGTGCCTGCCGAGGTGCTGTCGTCGCTTAACAGCATCGATGAACCCGGACGCCTGGTCGATACGATGGCTGCCCACATGGCCCTCAAGATCGAGCAGAAACAGGAAATCCTCGAAATCATCGATCTGTCGGCGCGCGTCGAGCACGTACTGGCGTTACTCGACGGTGAGATCGACCTGCTACAGGTCGAGAAGCGCATTCGCGGTCGCGTCAAGAAGCAGATGGAGCGCAGCCAGCGCGAGTACTACCTGAACGAGCAGATGAAGGCCATTCAGAAAGAGCTCGGCGATGGCGATGAAGGTCACAACGAGATCGAAGAGCTGAAAAAGCGCATCGATGCCGCTGGCCTGCCCAAGGACGCCCTGGCCAAGGCCCAGGCCGAACTGAACAAACTCAAGCAAATGTCGCCGATGTCAGCCGAGGCCACCGTGGTGCGCTCCTACATCGACTGGCTGGTCCAGGTGCCGTGGAAAGCCCAGAGCAAGGTGCGCCTTGATCTGGCGCGTGCCGAAGACATCCTGGATGCCGACCATTACGGTCTGGAAGAGGTCAAGGAACGCATCCTTGAATACCTCGCCGTGCAGAAACGCGTGAAGAAAATCCGTGGTCCGGTTCTGTGCCTGGTCGGTCCTCCGGGGGTTGGTAAAACTTCCCTGGCGGAATCGATTGCCCACGCAACCAACCGTAAATTCGTTCGCATGGCCCTCGGTGGCGTGCGCGACGAAGCCGAAATTCGTGGTCATCGCCGTACCTACATCGGGTCTATGCCGGGAAGATTGATTCAAAAGATGACAAAGGTTGGCGTGCGCAACCCGTTGTTCCTTTTGGATGAAATCGACAAGATGGGCAGCGATATGCGCGGCGATCCCGCATCTGCGTTGCTGGAAGTTCTCGATCCCGAGCAGAATCACAATTTCAACGACCACTATCTGGAAGTCGACTACGACTTGTCGGATGTGATGTTCCTCTGCACCTCCAACTCCATGAATATTCCGCCAGCGCTGCTGGACCGGATGGAGGTGATTCGTCTTCCTGGCTATACCGAAGACGAGAAGATCAACATTGCCGTCAAATACCTTTCGCCCAAGCAGATCCAGGCCAACGGCTTGAAGAAAGGCGAGCTGGAGTTCGACGAGGAAGCGATTCGCGACATCATTCGTTACTACACCCGCGAAGCCGGTGTGCGTGGCCTGGAGCGACAAATCGCCAAGGTCTGCCGCAAGGCGGTGAAGGAACATGCGCTGGAAAAACGCTTCGCGGTCAAGGTGACGGCGGACTTGCTCGAGCACTTCCTTGGCGTGCGTAAATTCCGCTACGGCCTGGCCGAGCAGCAGGATCAGATCGGTCAGGTAACAGGCCTGGCGTGGACGCAAGTCGGTGGTGAATTGCTCACCATCGAAGCCGCTGTGGTACCGGGCAAAGGGCAGTTGATCAAGACCGGTTCCCTCGGTGATGTGATGGTGGAGTCGATCACCGCGGCGTTGACGGTTGTCCGCAGCCGAGCGCGTAGCCTGGGCATCCCCTTGGATTTCCACGAGAAACGCGATACCCACATCCATATGCCGGAGGGGGCGACACCCAAGGACGGACCGAGTGCTGGCGTGGGTATGTGCACCGCCCTGGTTTCTGCGTTGACCGGTATTCCGGTGCGCGCGGATGTTGCCATGACGGGCGAAATCACCCTGCGCGGACAGGTGTTGGCGATCGGCGGTCTGAAGGAAAAACTGCTGGCGGCTCACCGTGGCGGGATCAAGATCGTGATCATTCCGGAAGAGAATGTCCGTGATCTGAAGGAAATTCCTGACAACATCAAGCAGGATCTTCAGATCAAACCGGTTAAATGGATTGACGAGGTCCTGCAAATTGCGCTGCAATACGCGCCGGAGCCCTTGCCGGATGTGGCTCCGGAGATTGTCGCGAAGGAAGAAAAGCGAGAGTCTGACTCTAAGGAAAGAATTAGCACGCATTAATACGCATTTGCCTGGGGGGCTTCCTTGACAGTTTTTTAGAGCCCTTGTTATAAAGCGGCTCTTAAGTGTCTGCAGGCCATTCAGCACTCGTTTTTGCTTTCACCAAAAAAACTTAGAATCATCTCAAAATAGATATAAGGGGACTTAGAGTGAACAAGTCGGAACTGATTGATGCTATCGCTGCATCCGCTGATATCCCGAAAGCTGCTGCTGGCCGTGCGCTGGACGCTGTAATCGAATCCGTCACTGGCGCTCTCAAGGCTGGCGACTCTGTTGTTCTGGTTGGTTTCGGTACGTTCTCCGTTACCGATCGTCCAGCTCGTGTTGGTCGCAACCCGCAGACCGGCAAGACGCTGCAGATCGCTGCTGCCAAAAAGCCAGGCTTCAAAGCTGGTAAAGCACTGAAAGAAGCCGTTAACTAAGGTTTCACTGAGTTTATCCGGGTCGGGGTCATGCCTGGCTTGGCAGCGGAGCGGTAATGCGTCCGGTAACAACCGGGCTGTCACGCCAGGGCTCGCGGGTTCGAGCCCGGTCCGCTCCGCCAGTTACGAGAAGGCGCATCCTCGGATGCGCCTTTCTTCTATCCGGATTCTACCCACGCTCCACGGTTGCCTAAATTTGAAGTTCAACCGTTTCTGGGGGACGCATGCTGCAGAATATCAGGGACAATTCACAAGGCTGGATTGCCAAGACCATCATCGGGATCATCGTCGCATTAATGGCGTTGACCGGTTTCGAAGCCATTTTCCAGGCGACCACCAGCAGCAATGACGCGGCTAAGGTCAATGGCGAAGAAATCAGCCAGAACGAGCTGATCCAAGCGGTAGATATGCAACGCCGTCAGCTCATGCAACAGTTGGGCAAGGATTTCGACGCTTCCTTGCTGGACGAGAAAATGCTGCGCGACTCGGCCCTCAAGGGCCTGATCGATCGCAAGCTGCTGTTGCAAGGCGCACATGACGCTAAATTCGCTTTCTCCGAAGCCGCGCTGGACCAAGTGATCCTGCAGACGCCTGAGTTCCAGGTCGACGGCAAATTCAGCCCTGAGCGTTTCGACCAGGTCATCCGTCAGTTGGGTTACGGCCGTTTGCAGTTCCGTCAGATGCTGACGCAGGAAATGCTGATCGGCCAACTGCGCGCCGGTCTGGCTGGCAGTGGCTTTGTCACTGACGCCCAGGTGTTGGCATTTGCCCGGCTGGAGAAGCAGACTCGCGACTTTGCAACTCTATCCATCAAGGCGGACCCATCGGCTGTGAAGGTGACCGATGATGAGGTCAAGGCCTACTATGACCAGCATGCCAAGGAGTTCATGACGCCTGATCAGGTGGTCATCGATTACGTAGAGCTGAAAAAAGCCTCTTTCTTCGACCAAGTCACCGTCAAGGACGAGGAGCTGCAAGCGGCGTATCAGAAAGAAATCGCCAACCTGTCCGAACAGCGTCGGGCTGCGCACATCCTGATCGAAGTGAACGACAAGGTCACCGAGGCCCAGGCCAAGGCGAAGATCGATGAAATCCAGGCTCGGCTGGCCAAGGGCGAGTCGTTTGAAGCCTTGGCGAAGGAATTTTCCCAGGATCCGGGCTCGGCCAACAACGGCGGTGACCTGGGCTTTGCCGGTCCGGGCGTTTACGATCCGGAGTTCGAAAAGGCGCTGTATGCCTTGAACAAGGATCAGGTATCGGCACCGGTACGCACCGATTTCGGCCTGCATCTGATCAAGCTGCTGGGAGTCGAAGCACCTGAGGTCCCGAGCTTTGCGAGCCTGAAGGACAAGCTGACTCGCGACCTGAAGACCCAGCAAGTGGAGCAGCGCTTTGTCGAGGCGACCAAACAGCTGGAAGATGCCTCGTTCGAGGCTTCCGACCTGGCGCAGCCGGCCCAGGACTTGAAGCTGACCGTTCACACGTCGGCGCCGTTCGGTCGTGAAGGCGGTGAAGGAATTGCGGCTAACCGTGCCGTGGTCACCGCTGCGTTCAGCCCGGAAGTGCTGGAGGAGGGTGCCAACAGTACCGCCATCGAGCTGGATCCGGAAACCGTCGTGGTGCTGCGTGCCAAGGAGCACCGCAAGCCTGAGCAGCTGCCGCTGGACAAAGTCGCCGGGCCTATTCGCGCCCAGTTGACCAAGGAACATGCCAGCTCGGCTTCCAAGACCCAGGCCGATGAGCTGATTGCCAGCCTGCGCGATGGCAAGACAGCGCTGGACAAACCGATCAACGGCCAGAGCTGGAAGATCTTCGAAGCGGCAACCCGTAGCCAGGACGGTATCGACCCGGCCGTGCTGCAGGCGCTGTTCCGCATGCCCAAGCCCGAGGCTAAGGACAAGCCGACGTTCGCCAGCGTGACCCTGCCTGACGGCAGCCTGACGGTCCTGCGCTTGAACGGTGTGAACGAAGCTGCGGCACCGACCGAGGAAGAAAAGGCCGAATATCGCCGCTACCTCGCTTCACGCGTCGGCCAGCAAGACTTCGCGGCCTATCGCAAGCAGTTGGAAAACCAGGCGGACATCAAGCGTTTCTAACGGTTCTTGATGCGTTGCCCACCAGACCCCGGCCGAAAGGTCGGGGTCTTTTTGTATCCGTGTATTGCCACGACAGGGATGTTCATCGATTCATCGAGATTGAGTCTTTTTCCCGCAGCCAACCCCCCGTAGACTTGTCATCCCTTTGGGCGAGATACCCACGCTGCCCGGCAGCGTTCTGTTGCACAATACGCCCCGGATTGTTTTCCTCAGGATGTTCAATGTTCAGATCATTTCACATGCGCACCGTTGGGCTGGCCTTGCTGCTGGCGGTTGCCGCCGGTTGTTCCTCCAAGAAAGCCGCCATCTACGAGCATGAAAACTTCGATGATTCGGGCACGTTTTCGCGTACTTATTCAGTGACTGATGTGGCGACCTGTGAAGCAGGGCGTCGTGCGCTGCTCAGCCAGGGCTACATCATCACCAGCAGCGACCCTAAACTGGTCAGCGGCCACAAGAGCTTCCAGCAAACCGGCGATACCCATATGGAGATCAGCTTCAACCTGGTCTGCGCCGAAGACGGCGGTCCAGGGCATCGGGCGACCCTGTTCGCCAACGCCTTGCAGGACCGCTACGCACTGAAGAAAACCAACAACTCCGCCAGCTTGGGCGTGGGTGTCCTGGGATCGGTGTCGATGCCGATTGGCTCCTCGGACGATTCGATGGTCAAGGTCGCCAGCGAAACGGTGTCGGCGGACAAGTTCTATGAGCGTTTCTTTACGCTGGTGGAGGCGTTCCTGCCTCCGGAAGCGAAGGAAACGAAGAAGTCCACCGAGAACCTCGAAAAACCCAAGACCGAGCTGGGCGTTCCGGAATCGAAGGCCGAACCGGCCGCGGCGATGCCCGCTCCTGAGCCGGCTGCGCTACAGGCCCCTCAACCAGCGCTTGCGCCAGTACCTTTGGCTCCGGTCCAAGAAGTTGCGCCGGCGCCTATGGAACCGGCTCCTGCCGTGTCGGAGCCGGTCGCGCCGCCAGTCGAGCCTGCGCCGATCGCCCCTGGCGAGCCGGACTCCTACGCGCCTTCATCGACGGAAACCGTCACTCCGCCACCGGCCAGTTCCTTGCCGCCTCCCTCCGAGCCAATCCAGCCACTTCCGGCGTCCTGAGTTGTGGTGGCAGGGTTGTAATCCCTTGCCACACTTCATTCATTAATTTCCCAACGCTGTGCTACGTTTAATTCATGAAGCCACGGCTTCATGTTTTGTTCATAAAGCAGCTTTATGCTGATTCGAGGCCATTAAGCCCTCGGTTTCAACATTTATGGGAAGGATTCGTAATGGACGATTATCAGGAAGAGCTGCTGGAATATCAGGCGTATGAGCTGGACCCATTGGAGCCCGCCGAAGATGCCACCGAGCTGTAGGCGCGCAAGTTAACTGCAGACCGTACGGCACGCCGGGCAGCTCACGCTCTCTTGCGACTGCGGCGAAACTCTCCCGGCGTCTGGTTGTTCCAGCGCTTGAAGGCGCGTTGAAACGCTTCGGCCGAGGCGAATCCGAGCAAATAGGCGATTTCGCCGAATGCCAGTTCCGTGTCGCGAATGTACGTCATGGCGAGGTCTCGGCGGGTGTCGTTGAGGATCGCCCTGAATCGCGTACCTTCTTCAGCCAGTTTGCGACGCAACGTCCAGGTCGGCAGCTTCAGGCGTGTCGCCACTTCTTCAAGCCCCGGTTCCCGTCCGCCGCTGAGTAGCGGCCCCAGCAACTGGATGATGCGTTCGCGCAGGGTGCGGGTGCGGGTCAGTTGCTCCAGCTCCCGTTCGCATAATTGGATCAGGTGCCGCCAGGTGCTTGGGCAATGTTGTGGATTGCGCTGGGCGAGGCTTTCCAGGCCAAGGCGCAGTTGATTCTGTTCGGCGCCGAACTGGATGTGGCAATCGCCCAAGACCCGATAGGCTTGCGCATAGGCAGGTTCCTGGAACTCGATATCGATGCGTTCGGCGCGCAGCGCGACATTGCTCACGCTGGATAATTGCTGGAGCCAGCCAGCGATGATGGAATCGACGACGAAGCGGTTGTAGGCGTTATACGGGCTGATGGAATAGAACCGCAGCCACGCGCCTCGGGTGTCCTCATGGAAACTCGACTGCCCACGATAGTTGGAGCCGTACAGCGCCTCGAAACGGATCATGCAGCGAGCGGCTTCGCGTACATTCGGCGCCTGGGCCGCGGTGACGCCAGCGAGCCCGGCTTGGCTCAAGCGGCTGAGCTGACCCATGCGCAATCCCAGGGCGGGATCTTCGGTCAATTGGATCGCAGCGTGGCCCAGGCGCATGTAGCGCGGAATCGACAGGCGAGCCCCGGGCTCGGCCAGGCGTGCCGCATCGAGGCCGTATTGTTCGAGCAATGGCTGGGGATCCTGTCCGTGGCTGGCCACTGCATCAGCAAGGCTGTGGACGAAGCCTACGGACAGGTCTCCCAGGCGCATCGGTTGCGGCTTCATGTTCACAGCCAGAGGTTCAGCAGGCGGGCGCCACGGGATTGGCCATCGGAGAATTGCTCGCCGTTGTGGTTGATGAAGCTCTGTCCGGCGCTGCCGTTGTCCCAGAATTGCCCGCGCAAGAACACGCTGACGCCGCCCCGCGCCTGGCTGATAGGCAACTGGCTGGTCAATGTCAGGCGAAGCCAGGCTTGGCCTTCAGTCAATTCGCCGGGCTTGAGGCTCACTTCGTCCGGAGTGGACAGGCCTTTATAGCCGCTCCATGGCTTGTCCCACGTGTCGCGACCCATGACAAAAGCGGGCACGGCGATCAATTGCGCGCCCTGTTCGTTGAGCTGCCGATAATGAAGCGGGTACCAACTGTCACTGCCGATCAGTATGCCCAGGCGACCCGCGGGGGTCTCGATCACTCGGCTCGCGTCCGAGTGCTCGGCCTCAAGCACCTCCTGCTGGTCAAACACCGGATGTCGTTGGCGCTGCGGTTGGCCGATCGGTCGGCCATCGCGACCGAACACCAGGCTGCTGTTGTACAGCGCGCCGCGACCAATCTTCAGTTCGCCTTCGCTGACGCTGGGTTCGGGCAGCACGATGGAGCCGGCCACCAGGGTCACGCCGAACTCCTTGGCCAGCCCGCCGAACAGCGTCTGGTAATCATGAGCCATGGTGGCTGCTTTCATGCGCAGGTAGGCGTCATCCAGGCGGCTATCACCTTTGGCGCCGGCCAATGCCCGGATGAAAGCCAGCGGATTGCTGACGGCCAGCCAATGCATGGCTTGCTTGAACGTGGTGGCTTGGTACACCTCGTCTTTCTCACCGCTGACCATTAGCCAGGTACCGATGTGCTCTGGCAGGACCACGATGGTCTTGTCGTTGAGAAACCCTTGGTCACGAGCCGTCTGCAGATAGGCCGCCAACTTGCGATGCAGGCGTTCCGGGCTTTGGTAGTCGGTGGGAAACAGTTCAGGCTGGATGCCCAGCAGATTGCCTCGATCCGCCGGCGTGCCCTGGTCGATCGCCAGGTTTATCCGAAGGTCAGACAGGTAATGACCCGCCGGACGATCGGTCGTCCACAGTGCGTAGGTGACCAGGGCGGCAATCAAGGCCAGTGAAAACAGCAGGTACAGAAATTTGCGCATGGGGGAACAGTCAGCGGCCGTGTACAGGTTCGTGATTTTTCGTCAGGAGCTACGGGGCAGGGTACGGTAAAACAAGGGATTAGCGAAGGGCGGGCACTGATTTGTAAGCGACGCAAATAGACGCAAGGGTGTCCGGGAAACCTCGGACGCCCTCTGCGCTGGCAGGGCACGCTAGTGATTTTTGGCCTTCCTGATCCGGATCAGAATCAACAGCAGAATCAACAGCACCGGTGGCGTCATGCCCAGCAGCGCTTCACGGGGCGAGAGGCTGGCGCCCAAGGTGTTCAATCCGCTATAGATCAACTTGAACAGGTTGATCAGGTAGTAGGTGATGGCAATGATCGACAGGCCTTCCACCGCGCGCTGGATCTTGATCTGGGCATCGGCGCGGGCGTTGAGGCTGCGCAGGATCTCGGCGTTCTGGTCTTCCATCTCGACTTGCACGCGGGCTTGCAGCAGGTCGCCCAGGTTGGCGACGCTCATGGCCAGTTGTTCGAGGCGCTGTTCGGTGGCTGCGCAATAACGCACGGTGGGTTTGAAGCGTCGTTCGATGAACACACCCAGCCGCTGGCAATCCCCCAGGTGACTTTCGCGCAACTCCCCCAGGCGCTCGAACACCAGTTGTGCGTAGGCTCGGGTCGCGCTGAATCGGTGGCGATTCCTGACCGTGCTGCCGACGACTTGGCGCGACAGCAGGGCGATGTCCTCCAGCAGAGCCTTGGCATGCACGCCACTGGCATTGGCGTTGCGCTCGGAAAGGCTTACCAGGGTGCGATCGAATTCGTTCAGTTGCGGGTCCAACGCCTTGGCGATATCGAGCGACAAGGACGCCATCATGCGATAGGTCTCGATTTCCAGCAGGCGGCGGATCATGCGCCCCTGGCGATAGGCGTTGAGCCGTCGATTGATGAACAGCAGGCGATTGGTGCCGTCCTCGGTCAGGCGAAAATCGCTCCAGACCACCGCATCGCCGCCGCCCACACACGAGCCGCAAGGGTCCTTGAAGCCGTAGCTGGGCAGGTCGAGACCGGCTTCTGCGCGCACCACTACCTGAACGGCATTGATGAGCTGCTGGGCGTGATCTTCGATACCCCGGGCAAGGCTTTCGGGCAGCGTGGTCCATTGCAGCTCGTTGCTGCTGGCGGGAACGACCAGGGTCAGGGTGAAAAATTCGGCGTGGCGCTCCCACTTGAGCGGGTGTCCGTCCAGGCGCGTGATGCCTTGCGCGCCTTGCGCGGCGACGGTATCAGGGCAAAGTCGCTCGAGCAAAGAGTTGCACTGGCTGTTGTCGCCCAGAAACGCCAGGTGGAAGACGTGGGCCGGCTCGTCAAAATACAACGACGGGCGGGCGTGCAATTCGTTGTGCAGCATTTTTCGTTGGGGATGCATGCGAGGGCGACCATGTTATTAGGGTTGTTTTAGGGTTGAGCACCTGAGCCAGCATTGATAGGACTGGCCCGCTCCGTCGGGAGTCACCCACGGTAGATCGGTCTCTTGCGCATCTGGATCATTAACTTGTCACTTACGGTCATTGAGCGTCCGCACGACGGCTCTTACGCTGTGGGCCATGACAGACGGAGGCCGCAGAGCTTCCGCATTTTTCCGTGATCGCCCGTAGTGGAGTTACCGATGACCGCCGCTCCTTATCCGAATTTGCTGGCCCCGCTGGACCTGGGCTTTACCACGCTGCGCAACCGTACACTGATGGGGTCGATGCACACTGGCCTCGAAGAGAAGCCCGGTGGTTTCGAGCGCATGGCGGCCTATTTTGCCGAGCGGGCCCGGGGTGGGGTGGGCCTGATGGTCACCGGTGGGATTGGGCCTAACGATGAGGGTGGCGTCTATTCCGGCGCGGCGAAGCTGACCACTGAGGAAGAGGCCCTCAAGCATCAGATTGTCACCCGGGCCGTGCACGAGGCGGGTGGCAAGATCTGCATGCAGATTCTCCATGCGGGTCGCTATGCCTACAGCCCCAAGCAGGTGGCTCCGAGCGCGATCCAGGCACCGATCAATCCGTTCAAGCCCAAGGAACTGGACGAAGAGGGCATCGAAAAGCAAATTGGCGATTTCGTCACCTGCTCGGTCCTGGCCCAGAAGGCCGAATACGACGGTGTCGAGATCATGGGCTCGGAAGGCTATTTCATTAATCAATTCCTGGCCGCTCACACCAACCATCGAACCGACCGTTGGGGCGGCAGCTACGAGAACCGCATGCGCCTGCCGGTGGAGATTGTCCGCCGGGTGCGCGAGGCGGTGGGCCCGAACTTCATCATTATCTTCCGCCTGTCGATGCTCGATCTGGTGGAAGGGGGCAGCACCTGGGACGAAATTGTCCAGTTGGCCAAGGCGATCGAAGCGGCCGGTGCGACGATCATCAACACCGGTATCGGTTGGCATGAAGCGCGTATCCCGACCATCGCCACCAAGGTGCCGCGGGCGGCGTTCAGTAAGGTCACGGCCAAGCTGCGTGGCTCAGTGGGCATTCCATTGATCACCACCAACCGTATCAATACGCCCGAAATCGCCGAGCGGATCCTGGCCGAAGGCGACGCCGACATGGTGTCCATGGCGCGACCCTTCCTCGCCGATCCGGAGTTCGTCAACAAGGCCGCTGCCGGTCGCAGCGATGAAATCAACACCTGCATCGGTTGCAACCAGGCCTGCCTGGACCATACGTTCGGCGGCAAGCTCACCAGCTGCCTGGTGAATCCGCGGGCGTGCCATGAAACCGAACTCAACTACCTGCCGGTGACCCAGGTGAAGAAAATCGCCGTGGTCGGCGCTGGTCCCGCCGGGTTGTCGGCGGCCACCGTGGCGGCCGAGCGTGGGCACCAAGTGACGCTGTTCGACTCGGCCAGCGAAATCGGTGGTCAGTTCAACGTCGCCAAGCGCGTGCCGGGCAAGGAAGAGTTCTTTGAAACCCTGCGCTACTTCAAGCGCAAGTTGCAGACCACCCATGTTGAGCTGTGCCTCGATACCCGCGTCGATGTAGCGCAACTGTTGGCCGGCGGTTTCGACGAGATCATCCTGGCCACCGGTATCGCGCCGCGTACACCGGCTATTGCGGGTGTGGAGCATGCCAAGGTGTTGAGCTACCTGGACGTGATCCTGGAGCGCAAGCCGGTTGGCCGCAGCGTCGCAGTGATCGGGGCCGGCGGGATCGGTTTTGACGTGTCGGAGTTTCTCGTTCACCAGGGCGTCGCCACCAGCCAGGACCGTGAAGCTTTCTGGAAGGAGTGGGGGATCGATACCCAGCTCGAAGCTCGTGGCGGTGTCGCTGGGATCAAGCCCGAACCCCATGCACCGGCGCGCCAGGTATTCCTGCTGCAGCGCAAGACCTCCAAGGTCGGCGACGGCTTGGGCAAGACCACCGGCTGGATTCACCGCACGGGCTTGAAAAACAAGCAAGTGCAAATGCTTAACAGCGTCGAGTACCTGAAGATTGACGACGAGGGCTTGCATATCCGCATCGGCGAAACGGGTGAGCCGCAAGTGCTGGCGGTGGACAACATCGTGATCTGCGCCGGCCAGGATCCGCTGCGCGAATTGCAGGAAGGCCTGGAAGCAGCTGGGCAGACTGTCCATCTCATCGGCGGTGCCGACGTGGCGGCGGAGCTGGACGCCAAGCGTGCGATCAACCAGGGTTCGCGGTTGGCGGCGCAGCTGTAGCGCTCGGGCGGTTCCTGCGGTAGCGAACAGCTTCGCTCCCGCAGGTGTTTGAATCGAGCTGCTAAGATGCTGGCCTGTTCCCCCTCGGCCTGCTGCGATGTTTCTCCCCGCCCTTGATTGGCAACCTGAACCGCGCCTCAAACCCCTTCACCTGGACTGGCTCGACCGTGCCAATATCGAGGTGGCGGTGTTGCGCCTGGACCAGATCGATTCGCTGGTCAGCGGCAACAAGTGGTTCAAGCTGCTTCATCATTTGCGCGATGCCCAAGAGGCCAGTGCCGAAGGCGTCATGAGCCTGGGCGGTGCTTATTCCAATCACTTGCATGCACTGGCCGCGGCGGGTGAGCGCTTCGGTTTTGCGACCGTTGGACTGCTGCGCGGCCATCCCCAGGACACGCCAACGGTGCTCGACCTGAAAGCGTTCGGCATGACGCTGCATTGGTTGGGATACGAAGGATACCGAAGACGGCATGATCCGGATTTCTGGGCGCCCTGGCAGGCGCAATATCCGAGGTTATGGCCAATACCCGAAGGGGGCTCTGGATTGCCTGGCGCCGAAGGCTGCATGACGTGGGTGACCAGCGTCAGCGCTCAGTTGCAAGGGTTGGGTTGGGACGATTACCACGGTTGGTGGTTGCCCTGCGGCACCGGAACGTCGCTGGCGGGGCTGGTGCTGGCTGAAGCCGGCAAGCGTCCCGTCTATGGTGTCCTGGCGGTGCCCGAAGATCATGGGGTGAAGCCGCAGGTTGAAAAAATCGTCGAGGCAGCGGGACTTGCCAATCCGCTGTATGAACTGCTCGATGGCAGCCGGGGCGGTTTCGCCCGGGTGGATGCAGACCTTATCGCCTTCATCGAAACCACCCGTGTTATCGAGTTGGAGCCGTTGTACACCGGCAAGGCGTTGATGTTGCTCAAGGCTCGGGTCGAGGCCGGGATGTTTGCATCCGGCACCCGCTTGATCTTCGTTCATACCGGCGGCTTGCAAGGCCGCCGGGGACTTGCGTGACCGGTCGTCAAGGCGAGGCGTCCGGCGGGTTCATGAGCCAGTCGAACAGCAGGCCCACATCTTTGCCGCCTGGCTCCGACGGGGGCGCCGGGGATGTGCCGTCGCTGCTCAGTCCCGAACTGGACATTGCCGGGCACAGTACTGGCCGGTCGGGATCGCCCTCGAGAAAACTGACCAATACTTCACTGCCGGCGATCAACCGGGCACGCTCCTCTGGCGCCTGCCACGACACGGGCAATGCGATTGCTTCTTCGGCCGGACTCCAGAGACACACGTCGACCTGGCCATGCTCATCGGACCCGGCCGGCTGGCCGGCCGGGCCGAGCACGTAGGCGACGTGATAACCGGGTATGCGCGGCCTCGGGTGCTTCAGGGGTGGTCGGAACACAGCGGACCAGGGTATCGCGGAAAACCGGTTGCGGTAGTTCCGTTCGGGCGGTGTGGCCGGCAGGTTCGTTTCAAGAATGGAAAACTGTCGTCCGCGATGCTGGACCTCGACAATCAACCATTGGTCATTGAAGGCCGATATCGGATGGTTGCAAATCTGTGCGATATGACCGCTGCGCAGCGCCGGTTCGATGGAATGGCCGTGTATCTCACCGTGTCGATAGCGCAACCGCTCAAGGCTACGGCCACCGGTCTGAAAACGATGAAGCTGCGCCGGATCTTCACGTATTCCCTCGCCGCCCGCGCCTGATGCGAGGGCAGTGTGCGGGACGGATTCGGCAGGTGCTCGGTCCCGGGATCCGGCGGAAGGGCCTGCGGTTATCGAGCGATGCCGTTGGTATAGCTGCCTGAGAGTCGAGCGCCGGTCCGCATCCGGGCGCATGACCAGCTCAACCGCCTGCGCCGGGAAGCTTATGGCGTCCTCGGCAAATACCGCGACATGTCCTCGGGCGTTGTGTTCGAAGTGATAATGGATGCCTTCTTCCTCGCACAACCGCTGTAATAGCGTCAGGTCGCTTTCCTCATATTGAATACAGAATGGACGACTCGGGTAACGCCCGTGCGGCAGCTCAAAACGATAGCTGTGGGAAGGCACCGCATTTTCCTCTAGCAGACGCTGCAGAATCTGTACGACGCTGAGCCGATGGAAAACCCGTCGCCGCGGGCCCTGGTCCAGTTGCTGGAGGTAGGGAACCAGCGTCAAGCGGTAGTCGACCTGGTGTGCAGTGTCAGCGGCCAGGCTGACGCTGTGCACAATCCCGTGGACCCCTGAGGCTTCACCCAGGCGCAGGAAGGCCACTTGTCCGAGCAACGCTTCAGGACTGATCGGCGGCACCAGGCCAATCAGGTCGAGGTCGAAGCGGTACGGCCGATTCAAAGCCTCCCGGCCGTTGAGCCTGAGGACTTGCAGGCGCATATCGCTTTCGATGATTGTCAGGCTGAAGGGGTATTCCGTATCGTTGCGCATTGCAGCCCATACTTGCTGAGAGAGAGGTGCAAAGGGTACGAAACCCCAGCGTGCAACGCTGTCCCCGAATCGCTGTTTCAGAAACGCCCTACAGCACAACGGGAAAATGTCGATTCAAGACTGGCTGCGAGGGGAGCGATTTTTTGGTCGATCAGCCGGTATAGGCCGTATAAACTTGCGCCACAGCGCCGGCCGGCAGATGTCTCGGCGCGTCAGACAAGAGAGTGAGTAATGGGCGCACAGTGGAAGGTTAAACACAAAGAAGCGGCTGCCAACGCCAAGGGCAAGATCTTCGGCAAATTGGTGAAGGAGATCACCATTGCCGCGCGCAACGGCGCTGATGTCGCGACCAATGCGCACCTGCGATTGGTGGTCGAACAGGCGAAAAAAGCCTCGATGCCCCGCGAGACCCTGGAGCGTGCGATCAAGAAAGGCTCTGGCCAGCTCGGCGAAACCGTGCAGTACCATCGCGTTACCTACGAGGGGTTCGCGCCCCATCAGGTGCCGCTGATCGTCGAGTGCGTGACCGACAACATCAACCGTACCGTCGCGGAGATTCGCGTTGCGTTCCGTAAGGGACAGCTCGGCGCGTCGGGTTCGGTCGCCTGGGACTTCAATCACGTCGGCATGATCGAGGCCGCCCCGGACAGCCCCGACGCCGATCCGGAAATGGCCGCCATCGAGGCCGGTGCCCAGGATTTCGAGCCGGGCGAAGATGGCGCAACGTTGTTCATCACTGAACCTGCCGACCTCGATGCTGTGCAAAAGGCATTGCCGGAGCAGGGCTTCACGGTATTGTCGGCCAAACTGGGCTATCAGCCGAAGAACCCGGTCAGCGGCCTGACCGACGAGCAGATGGCCGAAGTCGAAGCCTTCCTTGAAGGCCTCGATAACCATGACGATGTGCAGGATATGTTTGTCGGCTTGGCCGGCTAAGCACTACCCGCGATTTCCTCTGGTGGGGGAGTTAGCTCCCTCGCCACGTCCGCGCAGTAAACCTTCAATCTCATCGAACCCCGGCCGTGCCAGTACTTCCGGCTGACAACAGCGCGCCTGCAGATCCTGCAACGTCGCCAGCTCTTCAGCGCCGAGCGCCGGTTCGATCCGCGCCAGCAACTCCCCCAGCAAAATCCCGAAGGCCCGCACCTCGATGCGCTGCAGTGCGCGGGTCTGTACGTTGTCGGTGGTGGCATGGAAAGACGCCGCGCCGAGGTCTCCGAGCAGGCAGTCGCCCTGATCATTGCAAAGGATATTGTGCCCGTACAGATCACCGTGGGTAATGCCCTGGCGATGCAGGTGAGCCGCCGCCGAAGCAATGCCCCGGGCGATGCGCAAAGCCACATCCGCGTGCAGGCGCAGCTCATCGTCATACACGTCGCGGGTACAGGACGCCAGGCTCGGTAGTCCGGCCAGGTTGTAGTAATCGGGGCCGATCAGCGTCATCACCAGCCCGGCCTGTTGCTCGGGATGGCCGTCGATCTGGCCCAGCACCCCGATCAGGTTCGGATGTTGACCGGCTGTGATGCAGGCATGCATTTCATGCAACGGGGAGCCGTCGCTGGTCATCTGACCCTTGTACAACTTGACGGCGACGTTTCGCGCGACCTGGCCGGGCGGTTGCCACAACGCTTGATGAATCACCCCTGAAGCCCCTTCGCCCAATGAAGCTTGCAAGCTCAGTTGCGCCCAATCGACAGGCGTGGCGCCGTGAAGTGCGGCGGCCTCGGCTTGGGCTTCCAATGGATTGCCGGCATAGGCCAGCCAACTGAGGCTGGGCATCTGCAGCAGCCACGACGGCAGTTCGCCCAGTTGATTGGCGGCGATGCGCAGCAGTTCGAGGCGATGACACTGGGCCAGGCTCTCGGGCAATTGGCGAAGGCGATTGCCCGCCAGCATCAACTTTTGCAAGTGTGGACGCTGGCCCAGCTCATCCGGCAGTCGGCTGATGCGGTTGTCGGTCAAGATCAGCCAGCGCAGCAGGGGCGGCAAGGCGGCGCCGCGCACGCGTTCGATGCGGTTGGCCTTGAAGCCGATCATCGTCAATGCGCTACAGCGCCCGAGGCATTCGGGCAATTCGGTGAAGCGGTTGTCCGAACAGAACAGGATGCGCAGGCGCGTGAGTCGATGCAGGTCGTCTGGCAGCGTATCGAGTTGGTTGCCGCTCAGGTCGAGGATTTCGAGCGAGTCCGCGAGGTTGAAGATTTCTCGGGGGAACTGCGTCATGTCGCACGACAGCTTCAGCCGGGTGATGCCCGACAGTTGGCCGCTGCGCAGTTGGGTGAGGGTGTGCATGGATGGGGTCGCATAAGGGCCGTGAGGGGAACGCAAGTATCGGACTCGGCACCGGACCCGTGGCGAGGGAGCTTGCTCCCTCGCCACGGGGATCAAGCTCCGAGTTCGTTGGCGTTGTTGATCTGAATGATAAACAAAAAGACCGGCGCCTGTTGCCTAGCGCTCGATGCTACGGTTCCAACGGGCATTCCAGGCCGGACGCTGTTCGTTGACCTGATCCCAATCCACCGCGATAGCGGTCTCCAGGTATTGCTTCATTGCTTGCACCTGGCCACCGGTCTTGTCGGTGGTCGGGGTGTTGGGGTTGGAGGGGATCTGGTCACCTTCTTCAAGGGCGATGGCCTGGGCTTCGGGCGTCAGCAGGAAAGCGGCGAGCTTCTGCGCCAATTCAGGTTCGCTGTTTTTCGCAACGGCGCACTCGGCGACGTTCAGCACCACCGCGCCTTCCTTCGGTTGCGCGTACTCCACCGGCATGCCCTTGAGTTTCAACGCAGTCACTTGGGTCGGCGTCAGCGGGAACAGCGCCGCTTCGTCCGTTTGCAGCATTTCGGAAATTTTCGCCGAACTGGGGATGTATTCCAGCACATTGCGCCCGATCGTGTTCGGCCAAGCCTTGAAGCCTGGCTCGACGTCGGTTTCGCTGCCGCCCTGGATCCGGTTGAACATCAGGAACCCGTGCAGGCCGAAGGTGGACGAAGCCATGGATTGGAACACCACTTTGTCCTTGAAGCGCGGGTCGGCCAAATCCATCCATGAAGTCGGCGCGCTCCAGCCTTTTTCCTTGAACAGCCGCGTGTTGTAGGCCAGCCCGGTGACCCCGAGGCTTACCGCAACGGCCTGATCCTTGATCCGCCCCTTGGCCGGAATCTGCGCCAGGGGCGGGCTGTCTTCCAGCTTGTCGCACAGGCCCATGGCGATGGCGCGGTACATGATGCCGTCGTCGAGGAACATCACGTGCATCTGCGGATTGCCTTTGCTCGCCTGGACTTTTGCCAGGATATCCGCAGAGGTGCCGGGCACGATCACCACTTTGACATTGTTGGCCTTCTCGAAAGCCGGCAAGACCTTGTCGGCATACAGCCGCTCCATGGTGCCGCCGTTCATGCCCAGGTAGAGCGTCGGTTCGGCCAACGCCTGGGTGACCGGGAGCAGGGCGCCCAGGCAAGCGGAACCCAACGAGCAGAAACCGAACAGTGCACTGCGTTTGACGTTATTCATTGGCGCGACCTTCCTCTATCAAGCAACGGAGATGGAGTGGAACCGGGTGATGGAAAACGCATCCAGCGGCGTGGTTGAGGCGCCGCTGCAGATGATCTCGGCGAGCGCCTGGCCCACCGCCGGGCCGATCTGGAAACCTGCGCCGGCAAAGCCGAACGCGTGCAACAGACCGGGTTGGGTACTGCTGGGACCGATCACCGGTTGGCGATCGGGTAGATAACCTTCGGTGCCGCTCCAGGTGCGGATCGCCTGGGCGCCTTTGAGGAACGGATAGAGCTCGACGGCTTGGCGCAGGATCTCGACGACGGCGTTCTGGCCGGGGCGGGCACGGGCATCGTCCAAGGCGAAACCCTGACCACCGCCCAGTACGCAATTGCCACGGGCGACCTGACGCGCATAGATGCCGCCGCCCTCGACGCCGGTGCTGGCGTCCATCACGACGGGCAGCGGCTCGGTGACCAGCATCGCCGGATGACCGGCGTGCATCGGTACCGCTTCGCCAAATTGCGCGGCGAACCGGCTCGCCCAGGCCCCGGCGCAGTTCAGCAGCCACGGCGCGCGCAGCTCAAGGCCGGTTTCGGTCCGCACGGCAAAGCGCTGCCCGTCGTGCGTAACGCTGCTGACCGGGCATTGTTCGTGAACCTGTGCGCCATGCCGGCGGGCGGCCTGGGCAAACGCCGGCGACACCAGGCGTGGATTGGCGTGGCCGTCGCCAGGGCACAGGGAGGCGCCGACCGCGACGCTGCCGACCCAGGGGAACCGCCTGCGCAGTTCGTCGCGATCCAGCAACTGCAAATCGAGGCCGAAGCCCTGGCTGCTGGCGGCATAGTCGTGCAATGCCCGCAGGTCGTCGAGGCTGCGGGCGAGCTTCAGATGGCCGCTGCGCTGATACTCACCGTCGATGCCAATCAGTTGCGGCAATTGGCCCCAGATTTCATGGGCGCGTTGCGACAGCGGCAGCTGCGCCAAGGGTCGGCCCTGACGTCGCACGCCGCCGTAGTTGACGCCACTCGAATGCGCGCCACAGAAATCCCGCTCCAGCAGCGCCACGCGACGTCCGGCCTTGCTCAGGAACAGTGCCGCCGAGGCGCCGACGATGCCACCGCCGACGATCACCACATCCACCTCGATCATGGCTCGACCTCCAGGCCGAACGGCACGGGCTTGATCGGTGCCTGCGCGCGCAGGCGACCGATCTGATCGACCGTGCGCGCACTTTCACGGGCGATGATTTCCGCTGCCGCGGCACCGCACATCCGTCCCTGGCAACGGCCCATGCCGACCCGGCAATGGGCCTTGACCCGGTTGATCTCCCAATGGCCTTCGCCGACGACGCGACGGATGTCGCCGACGCTGACTTCTTCGCAGCGGCAGATCATCAGATCGTCGGCGGCACGGCTTGCCCAGTCCTCGGGAAAGGTAAACGCGCGCTCCAGGCCTTGCCGGAAATGGCCGATGCGTTCGAGGGATTGTTCCAATTGCGTGCAACGTTGCGGGTCGATCTGGTAACCGAGGTCTTCGAGCAACGCCAGGGCCGCCCGTTCGCCCGCCATCTCGGCGGCGTCGGCGCCCATGATGCCGGCGCCGTCACCGGCCAGGTAAACTCCCGCCGCGCTGCTGCGGCCGGCGCTGTCGCGTTGCGGCAGCCAGGCGCGATTGAGCGGGCTCCAGGAAAATTCGCAGCCCAGCAGATCGGCCAGTTGGGTTTCGCTGCGCAAGCCATGGGCGAAGGCGACCGCATCGCAATCGAGCACGTGCTGGCCTTTTTTGTTTTGCCATTGCAACGACTGCACTCGACGCTCGCCGTCGATGCGCGAAAGGCTCGCGCCTTGATGCACAGAGACGCCATGGGCCGTCAGCCAGGCGCGGTAGTAAATCCCCTTGGCCAGGGTCGCTGGTTGAGCGAGCAGGCCGGGCAGGGCGCGGGCCTGGGCGTTGAACGGGGAGCTGTCGAGTACCGCGACCACGTTCGCGCCGGCCTTGGCATATTGGTAAGCCACCAGATACAGCAGCGGTCCACTGCCCGCGAACACGATGCGCTCACCGATGGCGCAGCCCTGGAATTTCAGGGCGATCTGCGCCGCGCCCAGGCTGTACACCCCCGGCAGGGTCCAGCCAGGGACCGGCAGGATCCTGTCGGTGGCGCCTGTTGCGACGATCACGCTGGTGTACGCCAGGCGAGCGGCGCGGCCCGCGTGCAAGGTGTCCAACTGCCCGGCCTCGGCATTCCACACCAAGGTGTCGGGGCGGTAGTCGATCCGTTCGCGCAATTCATCCACGGCTTGGTGAATGGCGCTGGCCTTGCGCGCTTCGAAGCCGTAGAGCTTGGCCGGCGAGCGCTTGAAGTGGGCCGGCTGGCGCCGGTAAATCTGCCCGCCGCCGCGTGCGGCTTCGTCGAGCAGGATCGGGTAGATGCCGTGGCCAACCAGCGTCTGCGCGGCACGGATACCGGCGGGGCCGGCGCCGATGATGGCGATGGATTTCATACCTGGCGTCCTGGTTCGCGGCTGATCTGCTGGCCGGCTTCGAGCAGGGTCGAACAGGCGCGCACGCGGCGGCCGTTGCCCAATCGGACCCAGCAATCCTGGCAGGCGCCCATCAGGCAGAAACCGGCCCGGGGCTCGGCGCTGAAATCACTGCCGCGCAGGTGTTCGCTGCTGGTCAGCACGGCGGTCAATACCGTATCGCCGAGCAGGCCGCTGGCCGGTTCGCCATCAAGGATGAAGTCCAGGGCCGGGCGGTCGCCTTCGGCCAGTCGTTTCAGCAGCGCCATGGTGCCCTCATTGTTTGCCTACCAGGACCCGGTCCAGGCCGTAGACCCGGTCGAGCAGAATCATGGTCAGCGCGGTTAGCGCAATGACCAGCGCCGACACCGCCGCCATCATCGGGTCGATGGATTCGGTGGCGTAGACGTACATGCGCACCGGCAGGGTTTGGGTGGCCGGCGAGGTGACGAAGATCGACAGCGTGACCTCATCGAAACTGTTGATGAACGCCAGAAGCCAACCGCCAGCCACGCCCGGCAGGATCATCGGCAAAGTAATTTCCCTGAACAGCGTGAAGCGTCCGGCCCCCAGCGATTGCGCCGCCTGTTCGGCGCTACGATCCAAGCCGATGGCGGAGGCCAGCACCAGGCGCAACACATACGGCGTGATCACCAACACATGAGCGAAGATCAACCAGGCGAAGCTGCCGTTCACGCCCATCAATGCGAACAACCGCAGCAGCGCCACGCCCAGCACCAGGTGCGGAATGATGATCGGCGAAAGAAACAAACCGTTGAAAAAATCCCGTCCGGGAAACTCCAGCCGGGTGATCGCCAACGCCGCCGGCACCGCGATCAAGGTCGCCAGCGAGGCTGCGCAGAACGCCAGGATCAGGCTGTTGTAGAAGGCATCGACGAAGTCCGCGCGTTCGAAAACGGCGCGGAACCAGCGCAGGGAAAATTCCGTGGTGGGCAGGCTCAGGGTGTTCTCCGGGGTGAAGGCGACCAGGCAGACCACCACCAGCGGCGCCAGCATGAACATCACCACCAGGGTGTGAAACAACAGGGCGAAAGGACCGTTCCTGGACATGGTGAATTACCCCAATGACTTCTTGTAGCGGCCTTCGATCATGCGGTTCCACGACAACATGATCAGCAGGTTGAGCAGCAGCAGCGCGACGGCAATGGCTGCGCCCATGGGCCAGTTGAGTTCCGACAGGTACTGGTCGTAGATCAACGTGGCGACCATTTTCAAGCGACGTCCGCCGAGCAGGCCCGGGATGGCGAAGGAACTGGCGGCGAGGCCGAACACGATCAGCGTGCCGGACAACACGCCGGGCATGATCTGCGGGAGCACCACTTTGCGGATCACCGTGAACTGGCTGGCACCGAGGGAAAGAGCGGCTTGTTCGGCAGCCGGGTCGAGTTTTTGCAACGAGGTCCAGACCGGAATGATCATGAACGGCAGCATCACGTGCACCAGGGCGATGACCACGGCGAACGGCGTATAAAGAAGCTTCATCGGCGAGCCGCCCAGGGCCTGCAGAGTCTGGTTGACCAGGCCATCGGCACCGAGCAGCAAGCTCCAGCCGAAGGCCCGCACCACCACCGATATCAGCAACGGCGTAAGGATCAGGATCAGGAAAATCGAACGCCAAGGTGTGCCCATGCGGCTGAGGATGTAGGCCTCGGGTACGCCGATCACCACACACAAGACGGTGGTCAGCGCGCTGATCCAGAACGTGCGCAGGAAGATTTCATAGAAATACGGGTCGCCCAGCAGGCTGGTGTAATGCTCGAAGGTGTAGGCCTCGCTGTTGATGCCCGAGCCGTAGTCAAAGACATTGAACGACAACACCAGGGTCAAACCGAGGGGAATCACCAGCAGGCCCAGGTACAAGGCCAAGGCTGGGGCCGACATCAAATAGCCTTGGCGGCCCCGGCGCATCGCGTCGATCAGTTTCATGCCGGCACCTCGTCCACGCTCAGCACCCGCAGCAGCGCAGGATCCCAGTCAAGGCCAACCACGGTGCCCTCGCTCAACGGCGCCGAGCCGTCGTTGCGGCGCACCACGCTGAGCTCGCCCAATGGCGTGGCAACGCTGTACAGCCATTGGCTGCCGAGGAAAAAGCGGCTGGTGAGGGTGCCTTGCAGTCGGCCCGACCCGGGGGCGCACAGGTCGATTTTTTCCGGACGCAGGCTCAGGGTCAGCTCGCCTTGGCCGGTGCTGCTGACCTGCGCGATTGCGGCATTGTCACGCGTACCGGCCAGCAGGTTGGCTTTGCCGACGAACCCGGAGATGAACTCGGTGCGAGGGTGTTCATAAAGGGTATAGGGCGCGTCGATCTGGGTGATGCGCCCAGCCTGCATCACCACGACCCGGTCGCTGATCGACAGCGCCTCAGACTGGTCGTGCGTCACCATCAAGGTGGTAATGCCGACTTCACGCTGGATGCGGCGGATCTCGAACTGCATTTCTTCGCGCAGGTTGGCGTCAAGGTTGGACAGCGGTTCATCGAGCAGCAGTACCGGCGGTTCGATCACCAACGCCCGGGCCAGTGCCACGCGCTGGCGCTGGCCGCCGGAGAGTTCCCTTGGATAGCGCTCGGCGTGCAGGTCCAGGCGCACCAGCTTGAGCACCCGATCGACCCGCGACTGCAATTGGGCACCGGGCACTTTGCGCATGCGCAAGCCGAAGGCGACGTTGTCCTTGACGGTCATGTGGGGAAACAGCGCGTAGCTTTGGAACACCACACCCAGGCCTCGGCTGGCGGGTTTGGCGTGGGTGATATCGCGTCCGTCCAGCAGGATACGACCGCTGCTGGCTTCAACGAAGCCGGCGATCATTTGCAAGGTCGTGGTCTTGCCGCAACCAGAAGGGCCCAACAGCGAAACGAATTCGCCTTTCTCCACCGAGAGGTTGGTGGCCACCACGGCATCCAAGTCGCCGTAACGTTTGCTCAAGTCTTCAAGTTGCACGAAAGCCATGACTGCGCTCCACCTGAGATTGTTATGCGTCGCCGCAAGGCGCGCTTTTTTATGGGCAGATACGAAAGGGTGCTGCGGGGTGCGTTGGCGCTCGACCTCAAGTCGGCTGCCGCTGTTGTTCGAATCGCCCCTGTATGGACGCAGAGTAGGACGAAGACTAGGATGGGCTCAATGGACTATTTCACTGAAGCAATGACTATTTTCATTTTCATTCGGTGAGTAAATTACCTTACGAGAAAATACATGGCTGATTCCACTGAACGGAATAACGAAAAAGGTGAAGTCGGAGTCGGCTCGGTCTCCCGGTTGTTTGCCGTGCTGCGCAGCCTCGGGGAGACCGTTGAAGGCGGGGAGCGGGTGACGCAACTGGCCCAGCGCATTGGCCTGTCACAACCGACCACGCACCGCTTGCTGCGCGGCCTGATGGACGAAGGCATGGTCGAGCAGGATGCGCGCAGCAAACGGTATCGCCTGAGCTTGGACTTCTTCGCCCTGGCGGCCCGTGCGGGCAACACCGGCAACCTGCGCGAACTGGCCAGGCCTGCCATGTTGCGGCTGTCGGCGTCATTGGGGGATTCGCTGTTTCTGCTGGCGCGCTGCGGCTTCGATGCGATTTGCCTGGATCGCAGTGAAGGTCCGTTTCCGATCCGCACCTTCACCGGCGACATCGGCGGTCGAGTGGCCTTGGGCGTGGGCCAAGGCAGCCTGGCGATCCTGGCGTTCCTGCCGGAGGAGGAACGCGAGACGGTGATCCATTACAACCTGCCGCGACTCAAGGATTTTCATCTGTACGACGAAGTCTTCTTGCGCACGGAGGTCGAGAACGTCCGCACGCTGGGTTACGCCGGGCGCAATACCGGCGTGCTGCAGGGCATGGCCGGGGTGGCGGTGCCCATCCTCGATCGTGAAGGCCGGGCCGTTGCAGCGTTGAGTGTGGCGACGATCAGCGACCGGCTCGGGCCGGATCGCCTGCCGACGGTGGTGGAGATGCTCAAGCGCGAAGCCGCCGTGATCGGGCCGCGAATCAACCCCTTCGACCCACTGCTGCGCAGGCCTTCGCAGGTGTTCAGGCAGGGCTAAGTCGCGGTTTTGAAATCAGAAGTCCAGCGTCTGCTTGAGCTTTTGCGCGGCGGGCGTATCGCTGGGGATGACCATCGCGTAGTTGTACCCCGGCCCGGACCAGTATTGCGCCTGCAATTCACCTTCGCGCCGGCTGCCACGGGGCAGCAGGAAGTTTTTCGGGCCCGGTGGGCGCACGTAGAAGCTGATCTTCTGGCCGCTCGGGTCCTGATAAATCACCATGGCCGCCGCGCCTTGTTCGGTGCTGAGCAATCGTCCGCTGACCGGCTTGAAGCCCGCTGCCGAGAGGTCCGGCAGGCGATCGGCCTGGGTGAAGTAACGGTCGAGCCAGCCCTGCATGCTCTGCTCGTCGCCCGTCTGGTAATCGGCTGGGAGGATGCCCAGCTGGGCAATCAACCGGTATGCCTGCAAGGCGTCAGCCATAGGCGCGGCAGCGCTCAGCAGAGTCATTTGCCGTGCCTGCCAGCCACCGAATCCGCCCAGGCCGACGGCCAGCACCAGCACTGCCGCGCTGGCGAGGTGGCGACGGGCGCGATGCCTCAGGCGTTGACGGATGATCGCCGGGTCCAAGTCTGGATTGGGTGGCTGTTGCAAGGCTGCGCTCAGGGTCGCGCGCAAGTGTTGCGCGTCCTGTTGCCAGGCCTGCACGCGCTTGGCGGCAGCGGGGTTTGCGGCTAGGTAGGTTTCCACTCGCCGCTGGTCGTCCGCGTTCAATTGATGATCGATGTAGGCGTGCAGGTCGTTGTCACTGGGAGGCATGCTGATCATTTGAGTATCCGCAGGGCAGGGCGGGCAATTTCGCCTTCGCTGAGTTGATGCAACTTCTGGCGGGCGCGGGACAGGCGCGACATCACGGTGCCGGTCGGCACGCCGAGGATGTCGGCGACTTGCTGGTAGCTCAAGCCTTCCACCGACACCCACAACAGCAGCGCACGCTGTTCGGTGGGCAGTTGATCGAACGCCTGGAGTGACGATTGGGCGATGACGCTGCGTTCGGCCGAAGGATGTGCCTCGTCGCGGCCGGTGAAGAATTCCAGCATGCGCGCGTAACGTCGGGAACGGCGGTGGGCATCGAGGAATTGCCGATAAAGAATCGAAAACAGCCAGGCTCGAAGGTCGCCGTCCGGGCGCTTGTCGGTCCACTTTGACAAGGCCCGTTCCAGGCACGCCTGCACCAGGTCGTCGGCATTGCTGGGATTGCGCGTCAGCGACACGGCAAAGCGTCTCAGCCGTGGGATGAGCAGGCGCAACTGGTCGTCGAGTTCGTTCATGGGCGTGCGGCTTCGTTGGGCAGTCACTGTGTGGGGACTGGAAAGACGATCCAGCGGCGAGATTATTCCAGCGCAGGAAAAATAAATACGGAGCGTGGGAATAAATCCGTCGGGCTTTCGTCTGACGGGTCCTGTCCATAAACGGCCTTGTGCCACGGAGTCTGCAAATGGTTGACCCTTCCTCCGAACCGAGTCGGCCGCCATTGAGCGGCGCCAGCCTGACACTGCGCCTGACGGGCATTGCGCTGGTCGTTGCCGCGCTGGCCGGGGCGTTTGCCTACGTCAATGGCACCCTCGACCCACAACGCCTGACGCCCAAGGCTTTGGTCAACGTCTTGGAAACGAACAATGGGGTTCATCCGGGCTTTAGGCGTAATCACTCCAAAGGCGTCTGTGTCGCGGGTTATTTTGAAAGCAGCAGCGAGACGCGCACTTACTCCAGCGCACGCGTGTTCAACGATGCGCGGACGCCGGTGGTCGGCCGTTTTGCATTGCCCAGCGGTAATCCTTACGCACCGGACGGCAGCGTGCCGATCCGCAGCCTGGCGCTGCGTTTTACCCAGGCCGACGGTCAGCAATGGCGCACGGGTATGAACAGCATGCCGGTGTTCCCGGTGGGAACGCCCCAGGCTTTCTATCAGTTGCAACAGGCTCAATCGCCGGACCCGGCCACTGGGAAACCGAATCCGGCAGCCGTGCCCGCGTTTTTTGCCGCGCACCCTGAGGCGATGCCGTTCCTGCAATGGGTCAAGACCGCGAAACCCTCAGCCAGCTATGCCACCGAAACCTATAACGGCATCAACGCGTTCTATCTGGTCAACCCGAAAGGTGAGCGTCAGGCCGTGCGCTGGGGGGTGGTGCCGGTCAGCCAGGACGCTGCAGATGCGACGCCTCCCCAAGGCACCGATTTCCTGGAACAGGACCTGACGAAACGCTTGGCGGCCGGACCGCTGCGCTGGCAGCTGAACATTACCTTGGCCAACCCGGGCGATCCGGTCAACGACGCCAGCAAGGCCTGGCCCGATGACCGCAAGGTGATCAATGCCGGCACCTTGGTGCTGGAGCGTGCCCAGGCGCAGGACAACGGTGAATGCCGCGACATCAACTACGACCCGTTGATTCTGCCCAAGGGTATCGAAGGCTCTGACGACCCGCTGCTGGCCGCGCGCTCGGCTGCCTATGCCAGTTCTTATCTGCGACGTACCAGCGAAGTCGGCCAACTGCCCGCCGCCCAGGAGTCCCGCCAATGAACGCTCCCCGACATTTCACAGCGCTGGCCCGGCTGCTGCATTGGCTGATGGCCTTGATGATTATCGCGATGCTGTTCATCGGCGCAGGCATGGTTGCCTCGGTGTCCGAGCGCCATGAATGGCTGCTGCAATTGCACAAACCCTTGGGCATCGCGATTCTGCTGTTGGTGGTGGTGCGCCTGGTGGTGCGCTTCACCACACGCACGCCACCGCTTCCGGCTGATCTGCCGGGTTGGCAGGCGTTGGCGGCCAAGGCTTCGCATGTCTTGTTGTACGCGTTGATGCTGATTCTGCCGCTGTTGGGCTGGAGCATGATTTCGGCAGCGGGAGATCCGGTGATGCTCAGCGAATCGCTTCGGCTACCCTCCATCCTGCCAGCGGATGCCCAGACCTTTGCCTTGTTGCGCAAGGCCCATGGTTACCTGGCGTATCTGCTGTTCCTGACGGTGCTGGTGCATCTGGCGGCGGCGCTTTTTCACGGCTGGGTACGCCGGGATGAGGTGTTGGACAGCATGTTGCGCGGCAAGAGCTGACGCATGATCCGTGGCGAGGGGGCCCGCTCCCGCGCCACGGGGATCGAATCAGCGCAATTCGTCGACCATGTCCTCAATTGTGCTCAAGACATCCTTGCCCAGTTGCATCGAGCGCTTGCCGGACCAACCCGTGCGTGGGTTCGGGTGATCGTCGTGGTCCTTGAACGGCATTTCCAAGGTCAGGGACAGGCAGTCATATTCCTGGCCGACGGCATTGCAGGCCAGGGTCATGTTGGCCTGGCCCGGTTCGTCGCGTGTGTAGCCGTAGGTGGTCTGGAAGTCTTTGGTCTGGCGCTTGAGATGGCCGCGAAAGCGTTCTTCGAGTCCGGCGATGCGTGGCGTATAGCCTGGGTTGCCTTCACAACCGGCGGTGAAGACGTGGGGGATTTCTTCATCGCCATGAACGTCGAGGAACAGATCGACGCCGTACTTTTCCATCTGCTGCTGTACAAAAAACACCTCGGGGCTGGTTTCCGGATTGGCGTTCTGCCACGCCCGGTTGAGGTCCTGGCCCTTGGCATTGGTGCGCAGATGACCGTGGAAAGCGCCATCCGGGTTCATGTTCGGCACCAGGTACAAATCGGCCTTGGCCAGCAACCGGTTCAGTTGCGCATCGTCTTGATGCTGGAGGCGTTCGATGACGCCCTCCATGAACCACTCGGCCATGTGCTCGCCGGGATGCTGTTGGGCGATGATCCAGACTTTGCGCCGGCCTTCGGTACCGCTGCCTTTGCGCAGTAATTGAACATCGCGCCCTTCGACGCTTTTACCCGTTGCCAACAGCTCGGTGCCGGCCTTGTGCAGGGCCTGTTCGATCAGCCAGTCGTGACGCCCGCGGCTGTAGGGTTCGAAGTAGGCAAACCAGGCGTGCGGCTGTTCGGCTTCCAAATGGAAGCGCAGGGCGTCGCCCTCGAATTGGGTAGGAATACGGAACCAGTTGACGTGATCGTAGGAAGCGACGGCCTGGTAGCCGGTCCATGCCTGGTTGTAGGCCGATTGACTGGCATTGAGCAGGCGAAAGGAATATTCCTGGCCGACATGCAAGCCGCTGACCTTGAAGTGGAACCACTGGAAATGCGTGCTGCGGGTGTCGGGCCTGATCTTCAGCAGCGATTGCAACGGGTTGCTGATGTCCACGACCTCAATGTTGCCGCTGTCGAAATTGGCGCTGATATCAAACGAGGATTTTGCCACGGTCACGGTTCCTGCAGAGGATGTTCATGGCCGATACTTTACACGCTAGGAAAGGAAAACCGGGACGATTTGCACGTTGGGATGAGGGGGCGTCCTCCCTGGACGCGAAGCCAGATTAGAGAGTCCTTGATTGATTCTCAAGTGCTGCCTGTCGATCGTTAACGCGCATGTGATGCAGGGACTTTTGTTATCGAATATTCATTTGCTATCATCGCCGCCATCGATTTAGCGACATCTGAAGACTTCATTAGCCTGAAGACATAAGCCGAAAAAACGGCAAAAAAAAGACCCGGCAAAAAGCCGGGTCAAAAACCGTGATTAGCCTGATGAGGAGATATTCCAGAAGTCCGACCTAAGGTCTTCTGGCCTATCGACTGATCTCGCGACCAGCTGATGCAATAATAATCATTATCATTTGCAAGTCAAATGATTTTATAGCATCGATTGAAAATTATTTTCCGTGCCCACGTTCGTGGCGCCCGGTCCTGGCGGCACCTAGCGAGTAGGGTAACCGTCCAACGAGCGGTCAAGCATGACCTTGACCAGGTCAATCATATGCACCACCGAAAACGCCAGGTCGCGGCTCGAACCCGTGAGTTGGCGGGCGGATTCGTTGGCAGTGGCGGCGGCGCAGCGCAGTAGGTCGCAGGCATGCACCAAGGCTTCTTCGCCGCTGATGTTACGGTTGACGTCGAAGAAACGATGTTCTTCCTGGGCGTCGGTAATACTCGGTTTCAAGTAGTAATCCAAGGCGCGTTGAGCCGCTGGGCAATCCTGAAAAGAGGGAAATGTACTGTCGGAAGGTATCGTGGGCTCGTTTTTGTTGGGCGTTTCCATGGTGTCAAGTTTCTCCGTGCAGGTTTGAAATCCTGGGCCCAGCTTAGTACGCGACGTAATTGTGACGATAAATTAAATACTACAATTTGTGTTTTGATGGGCGTGGCCATCCACGTATCGTGCCGCTCATGGATAAATGGATAGAGTTGGTCAAGGCCAAGATGAAGGAGCTGCACATCACGCAGGTGGTGCTTGCAGAACGTTTGGGAATGTCCCAGGGCGGCGTCGGCCATTGGCTGACCAAGCGCCGGCAACCCAGTCTTGAGGACATGAACAGGGTGCTACAGGAATTGGGGCTGGAGTTCCTCGAGGTGGCAATGGTCATCCGCGAGCCGGATACCTCCACCGACGAGGGCATGGCCCTGGCGCAAAAGTACAACCCGTACTTCCGCTACCCAGTCAGCGACTGGCGCGACATCACTGTCGTTCGCGAAGGTGATCTGGCTGACTACGGACAGTCCCGCTACGAACTGACGGACTACCATGCCCAAGGCGATGCATTCTGGCTGGTGGTGGTGGGCGACGCGATGACCGCGCCGAGCGGGCTGAGTATTCCCGAGGGCATGTCGATCCTGGTGGACCCGGCCATTGAAGCGGCACCCGGTAAATTGGTCGTCGCTCAATTGCCCGGCAGCAGCGATGCGACCTTTCGTAAATTGATTGAAGAGAGCGGGCAGCGTTATCTGGTTCCGCTCAATCCTACTTACCCGAAGACCCTTTACACCGAGCAATGCCGCATCATCGGCGTGGTCGTGCAAGCCACCATCAGGTTCTGACCGCATCGGCCCGGGAACGGGCCAATGCCTATTCCTCGAGCGCCACCAGCGCGCTGCCTTCGCTGACCATTTCGCCTTCCTGGCAGTACAGCGCCTTGACGATGCCGGCCTTGGGCGCCCGGATGCTGTGCTCCATCTTCATCGCTTCCAGCACTACCAGTTGCGTGCCAGCTTCCACTGCCTGGCCGGCACTCACCAATACCCGAACGATGCTGCCATTCATCGGCGCGACCAGCCCGCCCTGGTGACTGTGGCTTGCTTCGGCCGCGGCCGCGGCCAATGGGTCATAGGCATCGACTCGATGCAAGTCGCCTTTCCACCGCAGGTACAGGCTGTCGCCCTGGCGAATGGCGCGATGGCTGCGACGCAGGCCGTTGTTCTCGATGACCAGATGCTCATTCCTGAGTTCGGCGCAACGGGCGGTCACGTCCAATGTCACGGCGCGATCCTGGCCGTCGCAGCTCAAGTGCAGAGTGATTTCGCCAGGCAGCCCCAGACGCAGCCCGGCCGTATCGGCCCAGGGGGAATTGACATCGTCGGCTCGGACATGTGGCGTCAGGCTCAAGGCGAAGCCCTGGGCCGCTGCGTGCCAGAAGTCGTCGTCCAGTTCGCCAGGCTCTGGCAGTAATTGCGCCTGGTAGCGTGGGATAAATCCGGTGTCTAGCTCCGCCGCCGCGAAAGCGGGGTGACCGATGATGCGACGGAGAAAGCCGATATTGGTTTTCAGCCCGCCAACAGCGAACTCGTCGAGCATCGCCAGCAGCCGCAAGCGCGCCTGTTCGCGGTTCTCGCCCCAGGCGATCAGCTTGCCGAGCATGGGGTCGTAGAACGGCGAAATCTCGTCGCCTTCTTCAATCCCGCTGTCGACCCGTCGGCCTTCTCCTTCGGCGGACTCACGATACAGCGACAAGCGCCCGGCGGCTGGCAGGAAGTCGTTGGTTGGGTCTTCGGCGTACAGCCGTACCTCGATGGCATGGCCGCGCAACGGCACTTGTTCCTGAGTGATGGGCAGCGGCTCACCCTGGGAAACGCGGATTTGCCAGGCCACCAGGTCCAGCCCGGTGATGGCTTCGGTGACGGGGTGCTCGACCTGCAGCCGGGTGTTCATTTCCATGAAGAAAAACTCGCCCCGCGAATCCAGCAGGAACTCCACCGTGCCCGCCCCGACATAGCCGATTGCCTGGGCGGCACGCACGGCGGCTTCGCCCATCGCCCTGCGCGTCTGTGCACTCAGCCCGGGCGCCGGCGCTTCCTCCACGACTTTTTGATGCCGACGCTGGATCGAGCAATCGCGTTCGTTCAGGTACAGGCAGTTGCCGTGCTGGTCGGCGAACACCTGGATCTCCACGTGACGCGGCTTGAGCAGGTATTTTTCCACCAGCATCCGGGAATCGCCGAACGAAGATTGCGCTTCACGCTGGGCTGAGGCCAATGCTTCGGCCAGCTGGCTGACGTCCTCGACGACCTTCATGCCTTTACCGCCGCCGCCTGCGGTAGCCTTGAGCAGTACCGGGTAGCCGATGCGCTCGGCGGCATCGCGGAACGTGTCCAGGTCCTGGGCTTCACCGTGATAACCGGGCACCAGCGGCACGCCAGCGGTTTCCATCAAGGCCTTGGCCGCGGATTTGCTGCCCATGGCGTCGATGGCCGAGGCGGGGGGGCCAAGGAAGATCAGCCCGGCTGCTTCGATAGCCCTGGCAAACCCAGCGTTCTCCGAGAGAAAACCATAGCCTGGATGAATCGCCTGGGCGCCACTGGCCTGGGCCGCGGCGATCAGCTTGTCGATTTGCAGATAGCTGTCGGCGGCCTTGCTGCCACCGAGGTCGACGCGGATGTCAGCTTCGCGGCTATGCCGTGCGTCACGGTCGGTGGCGCTGTGCACAGCGACGGTGGTCAGGCCCATGGTCTTGGCGGTGCGCATGACGCGGCAAGCGATCTCACCGCGGTTGGCGACCAGAAGCGTGGTGAGGACAGGGGCGCTCATCAACGCGGCTCCTTGTTGGTTGACTCGGGTTGCCAGTTCGGCGCGCGCTTTTGCAGGAAGGCTCGCAGGCCCTCCTGGCCTTCGGCGCTGACGCGTATCCGGGCGATGGCGTTTTCGGTGTAGCGTCGCAACGCCGGGGTGAGTGCGCCGTTGCCGACTTCGCGCAACAGTTCCTTGCTGGCGCGCATCGCCGCCGGGCTGTTGAGAAGCAGGTTGTCAATCCATTGCCCGAGCTGACTGTCCAGCGCCTCGGCCGGGTAACTTTCCGACAATAAACCAATCTCCTTCGCACGTTGTCCGCCGAAGCGTTCCGCCGTCAGGGCATAACGCCGTGCCGCCCGTTCGCCGATGGCTTGCACCACGAACGGGCTGATTACCGCAGGCGCCAGGCCAATTCGCACCTCGGACAGGCAGAACTGCGCTTCGTCGGCGCCGATGGCCATGTCGCAGGCGCTGATCAGACCCAGCGCGCCACCAAACGCTGCGCCCTGGACCACGGCGAGCGTCGGAATCTTCAACTTGGCGAGGTTGTACATCAACTCCGCCAGCTCCCGGGCATCGTCGAGATTGGTGTGGTAATCAAGTTCGGCGGACTGTTGCATCCAAGCCAGGTCAGCGCCGGCGCTGAAGTGTTTACCTCGGCCACGGATCAACAGGAAGCGCAGGTTCGAATCGCCGCCGACCTGGTCCAGGGCGAGGATCAACTCACGGATCATTTCGGCGTTGAACGCGTTGTTCTTCGACTCGCGGCTGAGCCACAAGGTGGCGAATCCGCGCGGGTCGGTGTGCAGTTCGAGCGTGTTGTACTGGTTCATGGGTGTTTCCCCGGTTACATCCTGAACACGCCGAAGCGGCTCGGTTCGATGGGTGCGTTCAGCGATGCGGACAAGGCCAGGCCCAGCACATCGCGGGTTTGCGCCGGGTCGATGACGCCGTCGTCCCACAGCCGCGCGCTGGAATAGTAGGGATGTCCTTGTTCTTCGTACTGGTCGAGAATCGGTTGCTTGATCTCGGTTTCCTGGGAGGCGCTGAACGACTGGCCGCTGCGTTCGGCCTGCTCACGCTTGACCTGTACCAGCACGCCGGCCGCCTGTTCGGCGCCCATCACGCCGATTCGTGCGTTCGGCCACATCCACAAAAAGCGCGGATCATAGGCGCGTCCGCACATGCCGTAGTTACCCGCGCCGAAACTGCCACCGATGATCACGGTGAATTTCGGTACCCGGGCACAGGCCACGGCGGTGACCAGTTTGGCACCGTGCTTGGCGATGCCGCCGGCTTCGTATTTCTGCCCGACCATGAAACCGGTGATGTTTTGCAGGAACAGCAACGGTATCCCGCGCTGACAGGCCAGTTCGATGAAGTGCGCGCCTTTCTGCGCAGCCTCGGCGAACAGGATGCCGTTATTGGCCAGGATCGCGATGGGGTAACCGTGCAAGTGGGCGAAGCCGCACACGAGGGTCGTTCCGAACAGTGCCTTGAATTCATCGAACACCGAACCGTCCACCAGTCGCGCGATGATCTCGCGGACATCGAACGGCTGCTTGGCGTCGGCCGATACCACGCCGTACAGCTCGTCGCTCGAATACAGCGGGGCGATGGGCGTGCGTTGCTGCACATCGCCAAGCTTGCGCCAGTTGAGGTTGGCCACGCTGCGGCGGGCCAGTGCCAGGGCGTGTTCGTCGCTGTCGGCGTAATGGTCGGCGACGCCGGAAATCTTGCAGTGCACATCGGCACCGCCCAAGTCCTCGGCGCTGACCACCTCGCCAGTCGCCGCTTTTACCAGCGGTGGGCCGGCAAGAAAGATCGTCGCCTGCTGGCGGACCATGATCGCCTCGTCGGCCATCGCTGGCACGTAGGCGCCACCGGCGGTGCAGGAGCCCATGACCACGGCAATCTGCGGGATGCCTTGGGCACTCATGTTGGCTTGGTTGAAGAAGATCCGGCCAAAATGCTCGCGGTCCGGGAACACTTCGTCCTGGCGTGGCAGGTTGGCGCCGCCGGAGTCAACCAGGTAAATGCACGGCAGGCGATTTTGCTGGGCGATGGTCTGGGCGCGCAGGTGTTTTTTCACCGTCAACGGATAGTAGGAGCCACCTTTGACCGTCGCATCGTTGGCGACAATCATGCATTCGATGCCTTCCACGCGGCCGATGCCGGCGATCACGCCAGCAGCCGGGACGTCTTCGCCATACACCTCGTAGGCCGCCAATGGACTGATTTCGAGAAAGGGTGAACCTGGGTCCAGCAGTCGGTTGATGCGTTCACGCGGCAGTAGCTTGCCCCGTGAGGTATGCCGTTCCTGCGCCTTGGGGCCGCCGCCTTGCTGGACGTGCGTGAGCAAGATGCGCAGCGCCTCGACCTGTCCGAGCATGGCATCGCGGTTGGCGATGAACTCCGGCGAGCGTGGATTGAGCTGAGTGTGCAGCGTGGCCATGGTCAGCTCCGTTAGCGAGTTTCGTTAAACAGTTCGCGGCCGATCAGCATCCGACGAATCTCACTGGTGCCGGCACCGATTTCATACAGCTTGGCGTCACGCAGCAAACGCCCGGCCGGGAATTCGTTGATATAACCGTTACCGCCCAGGATCTGGATCGCGTCGAGGGCCATTTGCGTGGCGCGTTCGGCGCTGTAGAGGATCACCCCGGCGGCGTCCTTGCGGGTGGTTTCACCGCGTTCGCAGGCCTGGGCCACCGCATAGAGATACGCGCGGCTGGCGTTGAGCTGGGTGTACATGTCGGCGACTTTGCCCTGGATCAGCTGGAATTCGCCAATGCTCTGGCCGAACTGCTTGCGGTCATGAATGTAGGGCACGATCAGGTCCATACAGGCCTGCATGATGCCGGTAGGGCCGCCGGAGAGGACCACGCGTTCGTAGTCGAGACCGCTCATGAGGACTTTCACACCGCCGTTGAGCACGCCGAGGATGTTTTCTTCCGGCACCTCGACGTCATCGAAAAACAGCTCGCAGGTGTTGGAGCCACGCATGCCGAGCTTGTCGAATTTGTTGCTTCGGCTGAAGCCTTTCCAATCGCGCTCGACGATGAAGGCGGTAATGCCATGGGCGCCTTTTTCCAGGTCGGTCTTGGCGTAGATCACATAGGTGTTGGCGTCTGGCCCGTTGGTGATCCAGGTCTTGCTGCCGTTGAGCACGTAGCGATCGCCGCGTTTGTCGGCCCGCAGTTTCATCGAGACGACGTCGGAGCCGGCGTTCGGTTCGCTCATCGCCAGTGCGCCGACGTGTTCGCCGCTGATGAGCTTGGGCAGGTATTTTTTCTTCTGCTCATGGTTGCCGTTGCGGTTGATCTGGTTGACGCAAAGGTTGGAGTGAGCGCCATAGGAGAGGGCGACCGAGGCCGAGCCGCGGCTGATTTCTTCCATGGCGACCACATGAGCCAGGTAGCCCAGGCCGGCGCCACCGTATTCTTCCGCTACGGTGATGCCCAGCAGACCCATGTCTCCGAACTTGCGCCACATATCAGCGGGAAACAGATTGTCGATATCGATCTGCGCCGCCCGAGGCGCCAGCTCTGCCTTGACGAAGGCGTGCACTTGATCGCGCAACATGTCGATGGTTTCGCCGAGGGCAAAATTCAGGGATGGGTAGCTCATGGGGCACCTTTTTGGCTTTTTTATCGGCTGTGGTAGGTCGTAGGACCGTTCTCACCTTTACGTTAACGTAAATGTGGGATGAAGAGCTGTCAATGCTCTTTACGTTAACGTCAACTTGAGCCAGATTAGGTGCGCTTGGTTATAGGGGGGAGAAACTTGGGCCTGACCGAAAACGACCGGCTCTTGAATAGGCTGGCTGGCACATCGCAAATCCAAATACGGAAAAGCACAAAGGGGAGCCGAAGCTCCCCTTTAATTTTGTCGTCGCGTGCTCTTTTTTTATTATTGAGGGGCGGCCTGTTGTTGTTTTTGGTAGCCGTGACCCTTTACCGCTGTTTTTGGCGATCCCCATCCGGGATCAAGAGCAAACGTATTTTTTTGAGCGCTGACCTGCTTTTTCGCCTGGCGATCCAACCGATTCGGGAGCTACCTGAAGGTAGTTTTATTGTTCTCTGCCCGGTTGCGGGTTGCTCCTGGAAGCACCCTGAAAAGCACATCTTCTCCAAAAAAATCTGTTAGCTGCGTCTCTGCCGTGTTGTTCTTGTTATGTCAGAGTCGTTTCGTCTTGTTTTTATTGGTGTGTCGCTTTTTTTTTATTTTTGTTGTGCAAGAGATATAGCAGGTGCCGTGCCAACTTTTAAAAATATATGAAAATCAATGGGTTGCAGATTGTCACTGAAAAAGCTGGCGCGACAAACCTGACAAATTGTTTCCGTGTTACTCGTTTCACCCCTGTTACAAGCGGGGCGGTAACACCTCACTGTGCCAGCCGAGCCTTGGCGACACGCGAACCGGTCGGGCGACCTAGCACCTCGCAGATCTGTCGGCCCGCGGCGATCAAGGCGTCCAGGTTGATACCGGTCTCGATGCCCAAGCCATTGAGCAGGTACAGCACGTCTTCCGTCGCTACGTTACCGCTGGCCCCCTTGGCATATGGGCAGCCGCCCAAGCCGGCAATGGAGCTGTCGAACACTGCGATGCCCTCCAGAAGGCTGGCGTAGACGTTGGCCATCGCCTGGCCGTAGGTGTCGTGGAAGTGTCCCGCCAGTTTTTCCCGCGGCACGTGCGCTGAAACCACTTCGAACATCCTGCGCGTTGCGCCAGCGGTACCGGTGCCGATGGTGTCGCCCAGGGACACTTCGTAGCAGCCCATGGCGTATAGCTCCCTGGCAACCCAGGCCACTTGCTCTGGCTTGACTTCGCCCTCGTAAGGACAGCCCAGCACGCACGACACGTAACCGCGCACGCTGATGTCGTTGCGTTTCGCCGCTTCCATGATCGGGGCGAAGCGCTCCAGGCTTTCCTTGATAGAGCAATTGATGTTGCGCTGGGAGAACGCTTCGGACGCCGCGGCGAATACCGCCACTTCCTTGACCCCGGCCGCCAGCGCGTCCTCGAAACCGCGCAGGTTTGGCGCGAGGGCGCCGTAGGTGACACCGGGCTTGCGTTGGATTTGCGCAAACACCTCGGCGGAGCCGGCCATCTGCGGCACCCATTTGGGCGAAACAAAACTGCCGACCTCGATGTAACCAAGGCCGGCAGCGCTCAGTGCATCCACCAGGCGCACCTTGTCGGCGACGCTGATGGGCTGTGCTTCATTCTGCAGCCCGTCGCGAGGGCCGACCTCGATCAGGCGTACAAAGGAGGGAAGGGACATGGCGATTGACCTGTTAGTGAAAGGCGATAGTTCGCTGCGGCAGCGGGCTTGGCGACGTTATTGGACGCTTTCCTCACCCTTGATCGTCTGCTCCAGCGCCTGGATGCAGCGTTCTTCGGCGGTGTCGAGTTCCAGCTTCATCTGTTCGATGTCCAGCAGTTGTTGTTCGAGTTGTTCCCGGCGCTCGACGATTTTCGCCAGCATGCTGTGCAACTGCTTCTGATTGCCGCTGCTGGGATCGTAGAGTTCGATCAACTCACGGCACTCGGCCAGGGAAAAACCGATGCGCTTGCCCCGCAGAATCAGCTTCAGGCTGACTTTATCCCGGGGCGAATAGATGCGCTCCTGGCCACGCCGTTCCGGGCTCAACAGGCCTTGTTCTTCATAGAAGCGGATGGCGCGGGTGGTGATGTCCAATTCGCGGGCGAGGTCGGAGATGCTGTAGGTCTGGCTGCTCATGGAAGCGCTCGAAACAAAAGAGGTTGGCGCTAAGCTAATGGCAGCTTGACGTTCACGTCAAGCTGCGGGGTTTGCTCGCGAACGTTTACGCCGGCTATCGCTTCACACCACTTTGTCGAGCTTCTTCTCATGGGCCGTGACTTGCTGGCACAGTTCGATCATCTGTTCGCGCATCCAACGGTTCGCCGGGTCCTGATCAGTGCTTTCGTGCCAGTAGAGGTGGGTTTCCACCGGCGGTACGTCGTTGACCGGAAGCAGGAAGGCATGCAAGTCGTGACGGCGAGAAAAGCGCTCGGGAACCGTCATGACCATGTCGGTCTGCTGAAGCACTTGGGACGCCATTAGATAATGCTGCGAGCGCAGGGCGATCTTGCGCTGGATGCCCATTTTGCCCAAGGCCAGGTCGACATAGCCCAGACCGTTGCGGCGGCTGGAAATGTGCACATGGGTTTGGGACAGGTAATCGTCGAGGCTGATTTTATCCTTGCCTGCCAACGGGTGCCCCTTGCGCATGGCGCAGACGTAGCGGTCTTCCATCAGCTTGACGTGCCGCACCTGCGGGTCGGTATTGAGCGGCGCGTCGACGGCGAAGTCCAGGCGCCCGGCGGCCAGTTCCTTAGTGGTTTCACGGCGCTTGGAGAGGAAACTTTCGATGGCCACGGTCGGCGCCAGGCGACGCAGGCGCTGGAACAACGGGGGCAGGATCACGCCTTCGGTGAGGTCGGTCATGCTGATGCGGTAGGTCTTGACGGCCTGCAAAGGGTTGAAGATCCGGCTTTCCTGCACCGACACCCGCAGCAGCGACAGGGCGTTGCGCACCGGCCCGATAATGTTCTGCGCCATCGGCGTAGGCACCATGCCTTGGGCGGTGCGTACGAACAGCGGGTCGTTGAAGGTCTCGCGCAAACGCGCCAGGGCATTGGACACGGCCGGCTGAGTGATGCCAACGATCTGCCCGGCGCGGGTCAGGTTGGCTTCGGTGTAGATCGCATCGAAAACAATGAAAAGGTTAAGGTCGACCTTGCTCAGATTCATAGCGCTGCACTCTTATTCTTGGGCTTGTTATGAGGTGCCGGGTGGCAATGCGAATCAGTGAAACATATATCGGTGATGAATGTTAATACACGCCGAGAATAGGTTAGGTAAATTTTCGTAGCTGAACTAGCATCGATTTCATGACCTAAAAACAACCTCTGCCAAGAAGGTGCTGCCCATGGATTTTGCCTATTCCCCCAAGGTTCAGGAACTGCGTGAACGCGTAACGGCGTTCATGGATGCCTATGTCTACCCGGCTGAAGCCGTGTTCGAACGGCAAGTGGCTGAAGGCGACCGTTGGCAGCCCACTGCGATCATGGAGGAACTCAAGGCGAAGGCTCGGGCCGAGGGGCTGTGGAATCTTTTCCTTCCGGAGTCCGAGCTGGGAGCCGGCCTGACCAACCTGGAATACGCGCCGCTGGCGGAGATCATGGGACGTTCGTTGCTGGGGCCGGAGCCGTTCAACTGTTCGGCGCCGGACACCGGCAACATGGAAGTGCTGGTGCGTTATGCCAACGAAGAGCAAAAGCAGCGCTGGCTCGAGCCGCTGCTACGGGGCGAGATTCGTTCGGCCTTTGCCATGACCGAACCGGACGTTGCCTCTTCTGATGCCACCAACATGGCTGCCCGTGCGGAGCGCGACGGCGATCAGTGGGTGATCAATGGCAAGAAGTGGTGGACATCAGGTGCTTGCGATCCGCGCTGTAAAATCCTGATCTTCATGGGCCTGAGCAATCCCGACGCACCGCGTCACGCCCAGCATTCGATGATCCTGGTACCCGTTGATACCCCTGGGGTGAAAATCGTTCGGCCGCTGCCGGTGTTCGGCTATGACGATGCGCCCCACGGTCACGCCGAAGTGCTGTTTGATAACGTGCGGGTGCCGTACGAAAACGTCCTGCTGGGCGAGGGGCGCGGCTTTGAAATCGCCCAAGGTCGCCTGGGCCCGGGTCGGATTCATCACTGCATGCGTTCCATCGGCATGGCCGAACGGGCGTTGGAGTTGATGTGCCAGCGCGCCATCAGTCGTACGGCGTTTGGCAAACCGCTGGCGCGCCTGGGGGGCAACATCGACAAAATTGCCGATTCGCGGATGGAGATCGACATGGCTCGCCTGTTGACCTTGAAGGCGGCTTACATGATGGACACTGCAGGTAATAAAGTGGCGAAGAGCGAAATCGCCCAGATCAAGGTCGTTGCGCCGAACGTCGCCCTGAAGGTAATCGACCGGGCGATCCAGATCCACGGCGGCGCTGGGGTTTCCAACGATTTCCCGTTGGCCTATATGTACGCCATGCAACGCACCCTGCGCCTGGCCGACGGTCCGGATGAAGTCCACCGCGCCGCCATCGGCAAGTTCGAGATCGGCAAGTACGTGCCCAAGGAAATGCTCCGCAGCGGGCAGTGAGGATCACTTCAATCAGCCTACGCCATCATGAGCCTGCTCGTGATGGCGTACTTATATTACCTACCGGTCACTGATCGACCCTACTCCTTGACGCTCATGTATTCCTCGGCCCAGCGGATGTATTCCTCTGGCTGGGTGTAGGTGTGGGTCAGTTCGGTGGCGCTGAGGTCCGAAGCCTGCGTGAAGATCTGCCGCTGTTCCCGCAGGCTGTCATAAGTGGCCTTGATCGCGGCGAAATAGGCGCCGTGGCCATCGATGGTGACGCGTACGCCCAGCTCGGCGAGACGTTTGTCGTCACGCAACAGCGGGTTTCCGTAAGTGACCAGCATCAATGGCACGCTCAGGTTCTCGCTGATCTTTTCCAGGTGTTCGAAGTCCTGCACGCCCACCATGCAAATCCCGTCAGCGCCGGCGCGTTCGTATTGCTGGGTGCGGCTGATGATTTCCTGGACTGGCAGGATCCCGGCGTTGGTGCGGGCGATGATCGCCATTTCCGAATCGACTCTCGCTTCCAGCGCCGCGCGGATCTTGCCGACGCCTTCGGCCACGCTGATCAGGTCAGTGGATTTGCGGCCAAATTGCGCCGGGAGCAAGGTGTCTTCAATCGTCAACGCAGCTACGCCGGCACGTTCAAGCTCGATGATGGTGCGCATCACGTTGAGCGCGTTGCCATAGCCATGGTCGGCGTCGGCAATCACTGGCAGTTGAGCCACGCGACCGATGCGGGTGGCTTGTTCGGCGAACTCGCTGAGGGTGATCAAGGCAAAGTCCGGCGCGCCCAATACCTGCAATGAGGCGACTGAGCCGCCCAGGATACCCACTTCAAAACCCAGGTCGGCGGCAATGCGCGCCGACATCGGATCAAACACCGAGGCGGTGTGGTAGCACGTTTGGGAAGCCAGCAGTTGGCGAAAGTTACGACGCAAATCTTGATGGGAAAGCCTGGACATATGAGTTCCACCAATGGGAATGGAAGGGCTTGAGCAAAGATGTCAACGCCGAATGTCCAAAGGCTATCACGTGGCAGGCGAAAAGATGATGACGAATGCGCATGGGCCATGCTTTTCATTGCACCCAAAAAGGGCCGCAGACCGAGAAGGTCTGCAGCCTGGCAGAATGGTTATATCTACAAGCTACTGATCTTGGGTAGTTGTGCTCAGGATTTGCTTGATCTCATGGATATTCCCAACGTTGAAGCGGAATGACCATTCCGGGAGTTGGCATGGGGCCTCGCTCGATAGTTTTGTCGCAGTATCCACTACCTGAGTCCCTGCGCGTAGCAAAGGAGCTTCATCCCAATTATTCATCTGGTTAGTCATATTTTTTCCTTATCAGACTATCGGGCAGTCGGATGACTGCCCGGGGTTAAGAGCAATGACAGCGTTTCTATAAAAGTGCCATCCTTTGCCCTTGTTTCACGGGGTGTCAGTCTTGGACCGTTGTGCTCCAGAACTTCTTGATTTCATGGATGTTTGCTACGTTAAGGCGAGGTGTGAACCATTCCGCGCAAGGGAGGCTTTCGTGTTGATTGGAGTATCCAACACATTGATACTCGCACGCAGCAGTGGGAGTTCCTCCCAGTTCCTCATCAGGTTTTTCATTTTTACTCCTCTTTTAGTTATAGGGCGGCCAAGGACTGCCCGGGATTGAGCAAAGATAGCGTATCGGTAAATAGCGCTGTCTCTTGCGACGCTATGCCAGGATAAAGCGGTTTGTAATTATCATCGAAACACCAAGCTTCATCGGCTCTGATCGAATGTTCTGGATGAATAAGCAAACTCAACGATGCGGACATTGACCGGGGCGCAATCTGTCTATGAATTTCCCGCAAGGCGGGCATGAATATGACTTCGCCTGGCGCCAGTTTTACGCTTCGCTCGGTGCCTAGTCGTGGCGCCTTACCCATTTGTAGCGGAAGGTCATCAAGAATTTCACGAACAATTGTCGTGTAACCATCTCCGCTATAACCGACCGCATACATGTCGAAATCATGATTGTGGTTGAGGTTGTAAATGAATGTTTCACTCTCGTCATGGGTCTCTACGGGTGCCCAGAATCCCAGGCGGAGAGTGAACTCATCATTGCTGTGCAATACAAACGCATAAGCATTGTAAAGGCTGTTACGAATGGCGAATCCGTCGGCCTGGATCACGGCATGGAGATGTTGACTCAGAATAGAGCGATTCGAGGCCAGTTGGCGCAGGTCTTCAATGACATCGGCTTTGTCGCGCAGCAGATCATATGTTTTTATGCGTTTTATGAAAGTGTCCAGCTTCATGCCGCGGCCTCCAGCGGATGAAGCAAACTGTCGAGGCGCGCACTCTTGTGTTTTTTCAACAGCGCAACGTGCGCCAGCGCCTTGTGCCGGTCGGCCTCATAGAGTATTTGGAAGGCCTTCCATACCACGGCCGGATGATAGTGATAGATCAGTTCCTCGGCAACTTTGACGGCCTCGGGGTCTTGGATTGTTTCGAGCAGCTCGAGGCTGGTCAAGTAACGGGCAGCGCTTTCGTCGTGGGGCAACCAGGCTATTTTGCGCAAGGTAATACGATCGAATACGTTGATGTCCGCAGCTCTGTTTGGCAGATTGATTCGACCTGTCAGCTTGGCCGGCTTAGGGCAGGTTTGTATGTAATCGAATAAGGTATGACGGCCGTCAATTATTAACGGGTTTTTCTTATCGATAATAACCCTGTCGGCTTTTTCGATCCGATGCTCGTTGAGCGTGTATCGCTGGATTTCGAAGGGTCGATCAAGGGCGAATAAAATGCTTTGGCCAGGTACCGAGTACAGCGGTGACGAGCTGGCGTCAAACGTGGCGGATTTGATGCTTATATTACCGATGCTCGTCTGGTGCAGTACCAGGGTTCCGGTATGCGCGTTGGCGATATTCATGATTGTCGCCCGCCGGAATGATTTCCTGGAGAATTCTGGTTTGTCGATCAATTGGGAAATCAATTGCTTTGTTTCTGACGTCATGTCCAATGTTTTGATTTTTTTCGCTATATGCGTTGGCGAAAATTTCTTGGTAATTAAATTTTTTATCATGATCGTTTTCGTTGCAGTGGCTCGGTGTTGGAAAGTATGGAGTTGGGTAGGTAGGAGAGCAACTTTGTAATTGTCGATAAGTATTGCTGGCCGGCTATCGGGGCTCTTTCGGGTATGTAAAGAGTTGTTTTTTATTTGCTTTAATCGCTTCGCCCTCACATTGCGCGAGGGGAGGGAGTGTCAGGACGGGTAACCGGGAAGTTACGCTGCCTCAGTCTGTCGCCTTTGTCTGGGCAAGGCCACGGCGCGAACCGTGTCACCGGGTTGCACTTGCAGGCGTTTGGCGGTGGCGCGGTCGACGAGCAGGCTTTCGCCGTGCTGGTGCGCCCGTGCGCTGGTGATGCGGCAGTTTTCCAGGCGACGGTTATGAATCAGCCAGATCGGAGCCTGTTCGTCGGGCGTGCCGATCATCAAGGACAGCGACCGGCTGTCGCGCACGCTACGGATCGTCGATATCTGCGCCTCGATCACCGGCCCGGCATCGAAAATATCAACGTACCCCTTATGGACGAAACCTTCGGCGTTGAGGATCTTTAGGGCGGGTTCGGTGTCCGGATGCGCCTTGCCTATTACAGCCTGGGCCTGTTTGGTGAGCAGGCAGGTGTACAACGGTTGACGTGGCATCAGCTCGGCGATGAACGATTTGTTGCCCATCCCAGACAACTGATCGGCGCAGCTGAAATCCTTCTTGAAGAAGTGTCGCCCCAGGCTATCCCAAAATGGCGAGCAGCCTTGTTCATCCGCTTGGCCTCGTAACTCGGCGATCAGCTTTTCTCCAAACAACCGGGAAAATTCGGCGACGAAGAGCAGGCGTGCCAGGGACAACAAGCGCCCATTGTGGCCGCGACGCAGCTCTGGATGGAGGAATAACGAGCAGATTTTCGATTGCCCGGTCATTTCATTGTTGAGGAACAACGTGGGGATTTGCCGTTGGATGCCCAGCTCAGGCGCCGAGCTGACCGTTACACCGACGCGATAGTTGTACCAGGGCTCCCGTAGCCCGACGGCGCCAGTCAGTGCGCTGATGCCCACCACTCGACGGTCATCGTCCTCAAGCACGAACAGGTAGTCAGCGTCGGCCCGCTCGACCTGCCCGGCAAAGGTGCGTTGGGCCCAGCGCACGCGGTGTGCCAGGCGCTCCTCATTGGCCGGCAGGCTGGTAAACCCCGGGCCGGCGCAACGGGCCAGTTCCAGCAGGGCGGGGAGGTCGGTCAGGGCAACCGGGCGAACTATCATGACGTGGCTCCTTCATCATTCCGGGCACGGTCTTGGCACGAGGTACGCAATCGAACGCGTTTCATAGGCTGACCACCCGGACCCGATCGCCTTCTGCGATACCCAGCGCTGCCAGCATGTCGGGGGTCAGGGACACCGACTCTTCGGCGTTGACGTCCAGCTCGGCAATGATGGCCCGGTAGTTTCCAAGGCCATCATTGCTGACCAGGTAACGACCGCGGGCATCGATCTGCCGGCTCTGTCGCACGATGGCTGAACGGCTGTGGGTGATTGAGCGAATGTTGTTTATCCGGGCATGCAGCGTCGGCCCGCCGTCAAAGATGTCCACGTAGCTATTCGTTTCGAAACCCTCGCGCTCTAAAATGTCGAAGGCTTCCTGGCCATCGGGATGCACCCGGCCGATGCAGGCCTGCGCCTCTGGCGGCAGCATGGGGACATAGATCGGATACTGGGGCATCAGTTCGGCGAGAAAGGTACGGCTTTGCAGGCCGCACAGACGTTCGGCTTCGGTGTAGGGCAGGTCGAAGAAATGCTGGCCGACGGCGTCCCAGAAGGGCGACTGGCCGTCTTCACTGCTGAAACCGACGATTTCGGTGATTACCGCCTCGGCAAAGCGCTGGGGATGAGCACCGATGAACATCAGCCGGGCCCGGGAGAGCAGCTCCGATTCAGGCGTGCGCACGCGTGCGGCGTCGATGTGGAAACCGCGTAGCAGCGTCTGGCCGTTGAGGTCCTGGCACAACGACAGCGCTGGTACGCCATGCTGGATGTTCAGCTCCCGGGACTCGCTGGAAAACGGCCGGTTGCGCAGGCTGTAGAACGGTTCATTGCAACCGGTAGCGGCGACAATCTCCGAGCAGCCCACCAGGCGGCCTGACGCCAGGTCCTGCAAGACAAAAAAGTAGTTCTCTGCCCCTGGGACCTGCACATCGGCGTCGAAAGAGGCGCACGAAGTGAGGATTCGCTCCCGCAGGCGATCAGTGTCGTCAGGAAGCGAAGTGACACCTACCAGGCTGTCGCGGGCCAGTTGTTGCAACTGCGGCAAATCGCTTAACTGAACTGGACGTAGGGCCAGCATGGATAGCACTCCTGTTCAAAAGAGCCCGCTCTCAGGTGACGGGCTTGACGATCACTGTCGATGTCCACGCGTTGTAGCTTGTAGCCGAAATTTCATCACCGTCGTGTTATAGCAGCGGAGCGAGATAAGCACTCCAGGTCCGCACTGACTCGGGGCTGCGCAACTGGTCATTGCGTACTTCGATCAGCACTGAGTCCAGGCCGCGGCCGTCGCCGTGTACCGGAACTGTCATGTCGCTCAAGGGACTGACTTTGTAGGGCTGGTTACCGGCCGCCCGCAACGAATGTCGCCCGAGCCCGTCGACAATGCGCTGGGCGTAGTCCCTGGCTTCGCCAAACAGCACGCCGGCCTCGAGGGCGCGCGGTTGTCCATAGAAAACCGGTGTAAAACTGTGGATACCCACCACTCGCACGGTGCGGTTTTCGCCCAGGCGTTGGTCGATCAAAGCCCGCAATTGATCATGAAATGGATGGAAGAGACACTGTTGGCGATATTCGCGCGTTGCGTCGTCCAGGGATTGGTTACCGGGAACCTGATAGATCTCGCTTTGTGCCGGAATGCTGTCGGCGACGTGAAGTGGGCGGTTCAGGTCGATCAACAATCGCGAGTAATTAGCGCACAGCAGGGTCGCTCCGAGGGTTTCAGACAGCCGCTCGGCGAGGGCCAAGGCCCCAATGTCCCAGGCAATATGTTCCTGGGCGGCCGTTTCATCCAGGCCCAGGTCGTTCAGCGCGTCTGGGATGAAGCGGCTGGCGTGTTCGCAAACCAGCAGCACGGGGTGCTCAGAGTCTTCCCGGAGCAATCGGAACGCTGGCTTGGTGTACAGACCCCATTCGGTACATTCAATGGATTCACGCATAGTGCTCACAAAGTTTGGCAGGCGACGGTGCCTGGGCCAAGGCCAGCTTCTGGGCCTTCAAGGCGAAACGGGTTTGCACCAACGGGCCAGGCACGGATCGATGATCGGGTCTCTGAAGAGAGGAACCATGCTCCTTGCCTGGGATAGATACTGAGTTCTTCCGTAACTTGGAAAATAGTATTTGGTTAGCAAGGGGCGCATGTCCAGAGGTTTTTATGATCCGTTTAAAAAGCCCTGAAATTATCCAGAAGCCTTGTAGGGCAAGGGCCTGGCTCGAGTAATCGAGGTATGTCAGGCATTGCTCCTGCCTGTGTAGGAGAAGACGCCTTTTGTCTTGAATAATTGATTTCATATAAGGTGCTGTACAAGAAAGCAGGGGACTCTCCCGGTCATCAACTACCAAAATGCCTGAGTATCCAGCGTGCAAGCAACCCGCCTGACCTTGATGTGCCATGCGCGCACCGCCGCCCAGAAACAAGCACGCTTCGGGCTGGATGAGCCGTTGGATGTGGCCTGGCTGGCGAAGCGTGCTGAGATAGGACGTGAATACCGGAACGTCCGCGGTCTGCTGTGCGGGCCGGAGCTGCGCACGCGCCAGACCGCCGCGTTGTTGGACAACCAGCCGCGGCTGGTACAAGCGTTGGCCGATTGTGACTTCGGTCGCTGGCGGGGATTGTCTGTCGATGAATTGCTCCAGACTGAGCCGCAACAGCTTCAAGCCTGGCGCGACGATCCGGATGCCGCGCCGCATGGTGGTGAATCCGTCTCTCGCTTGTGTCGCCGTGTCGGCGACTGGCTGGCCTCCCTGGAAAATACACCGGGCCACTGGCTGGCCGTCACCCATCCGTTCGTAATCCGTGCGGCCTTGATCAATGTCCTCGGATGTCCTGTCGCCATGGTCAACCGGATCGACATTGAACCGCTTTCTGTCATCGACCTGCGGTTCAATCACGTCTGGCGGTTACGCGCTCAGGGGCCAGCCAGAGAGGTGCTGGAATGAAGAAATTATCAGTGATCGGCATCGGCGCTGGCGATCCGGACCACCTGACGATGCAGGCGGTGAAGGCCTTGAACCGGGTGGATGTGTTTTTCCTGATGGGCAAGGGACCCGCCAAGGACAAGCTGCTGGACCTGCGGCGTGACATTTGCCGACGCTACATCGTCGACCACCCCTACCGTTTCGTCGAAACCCATAGCCCTGAGCGCCAGCGCAATGACTTGGACTATACGATCAGCGTCGAGGAACTGAATCGTGCGAAGCAGGACACCTTCGAAAGATTGATCAATGAAGAGTTGTCTGACGGAGAGCGCGGCGGTTTCCTGGTGTGGGGCGATCCGGCGCTGTACGACAGTACCCTGCGTATATTGCAGGCGATCCTTGACTCGGGACGTTGTGTTTTTGAATACGACGTGATCCCTGGCATCACCAGCGTCCAGGCCCTCGCAGCACGACACAAGGTGCCGTTGAATGACATTGGTGGCTCGCTGGAAATCACCACGGGCCGCCGGCTGGCGGCGGGGCAACTGGGCGATGCGGGCAGCGTGGTGGTGATGCTTGACGCCGAGGATGCGTATCGCCAGGTGAGCGATCCCGATACCCATATTTACTGGGGCGCCTACGTGGGAACGCCGGATGAGCGACTCATCGCCGGCCGGCTGGGCGACGTGGCCGATGACATCGAACGCACCCGCAAGGCGGCGCGCCAGGTCAATGGCTGGATCATGGATACTTATTTGTTGCGCAAGCGTTGATAGCGTTGGCGACTCGATCGAACCGTGGCGAGGGAGCTTGCTCCCGCTGGGTTGCGCAGCAACCCCGATGGATAGATGCGCTCAACCACGCCCAAACCGCTCCCGATACACCGATGGCGCCAGCCCCACCACACTGCGAAACGCCACGCGGAAGCTTTCCACCGAACGGTAGCCGCACACCTGCGCGATGATGTCGGTGTTGTCCTCGGTACTTTCCAACAACTCCCGGGCCCGCGCCAGGCGTTCATGTTGCAGCCAAGCCTTGGGGGACAGGCCACAGGCCTCGGTGAAGCGGCGCAGGAAGGTCCGTTCGCTCATGGCCGCATGGCTGGCCAGTTCGCGCACGCCCAGCGGTTCATGCAGACGTTCGCGAGCCCACTGCATGACCCCGGACAGGTCGCTGCGCGGTGTTCGGCTGACCGGCGAGGGAATGAATTGCGCCTGGCCGCCCGTGCGCTGCGTTGCCATGACCAGTCGACGCGCCACGGCGTTGGCGACTTGGGTTCCGAAATCACGTGCCACCAGATGCAGGCAGGCATCGATGCCTGCCGCGCTGCCAGCCGAGGTGATGACCTGGCCCGAATCGACGTAAAGCACATCGGGGTCTACAGCAATGGCCGGGTAGTGTTCGGCGAGTTCGTCGGTGTGGCGCCAGTGCGTCGTGGCACCCAAGCCATCGAGCAGTCCGGTGGCCGCCAGGACGAAAGCGCCGGAGCAGATCGACAGCAAGCGGGCACCGCGGGCGTGGGCGCGACGCAGGGCCTGGAGCAGGGCATCGGACGGTGGATCGCTGCGGCTGCGCCAGCCCGGCACGATAATGGTCCGGGCCGTGTCGAGCAGCTCCATGCCGCCATCGGCCAATACCTGGAAGCCGCCCATGGCGCGCAACGGCCCGTCATCGACGGCGACGATGCGGTGCTCATACCAGGGGAAATCGAACTCGGGCCGTGCCAGTCCGAAAATTTCCACGGCGACGCCAAATTCGAAGGTGCACAAGCCGTCATAAGCGAGGATTGCAACCAGGCCGGGGGTGGGCTGCATTGGCGGAAAATTCCCACAGAGTGTCGTGTGCGCCACTGTAGCGGTTCGCTTCGGGTGGATAAAGTCTCTTACAGCCCTTTCTGTCCCAGGAGACAACACCGATGACCAGTCCCGTGCGCGAAGTACCTGCTGCCCCGTCCGATCTTGCCCTGCAACATTTCAGTCGTCGCTTGATGTTCGAAACCGATTGTTCCGACGTGCATGCCAGCCAAGCGGCAGGCGATGCCGATTTTGTGCTGGTGGATGTGCGTGGCCCGCTGGCCTACGAACGCGGGCACGTGCCAGGGGCGATCAATCTGCCAACCCGTACGCTCACCGCCCAGGCGCTAGCCGCTTATTCCAAGGCCACGTTGTTCGTGGTCTATTGCGCCGGGCCGCATTGCAACGGTGCCAACAAGGCTGCGGTGCGCCTGGCGACCCTGGGCTATCCGGTCAAGGAAATGATCGGTGGCGTCATGGGTTGGCTCGATGAGGGTTTTCGCCTGACCGGCTCGGTGGAGCGCGTGGCGGAGAAGGCCATCAGCTGCGATTGCTGAGACTTTTTACAAGCAAGGTCATCCTGTGGGGAGGGAGCATGCTCCCCCGCCACAGGCGCTTATCTGACAGGATTTTCCTAGATCCCATCGTCCTCAGCCAAGCCTGAGGATTTTTATAATTATTTGTCGCCTCAATATAATTCCCCGCCTGAGCGCCCCTCTAGACTCCGCCCACTTCGGTTTTTCGTTGACCGAACGCTGTTTCCGAACCTGCCAATAACATCAAGAAAACCTGCGCACTCAGGAGCAAAAATGAAGAAGCTAGTCATGTTCGGTGCCCTGGCACTGTCCGTGTTGTCCCTTTCGGCCGTGGCCGAAGACGCCAAGCCGATCCGCCTCGGGATCGAGGCAGGCTATCCGCCCTTTTCGATGAAGACCCCCGACGGCAAGCTGGCCGGCTTCGATGTTGATATCGGCGAGGCGCTGTGTGAGCAGATGAAAGTCAAATGCACCTGGGTCGAGCAAGAGTTCGACGGGTTGATTCCAGCGTTGAAGGTCAAGAAGATCGACGCCATCCTGTCGTCGATGACCATCACCGACGACCGCAAGAAAAACGTCGACTTCACTATCAAGTACTACCATACCCCGGCGCGTTTCGTGATGAAGGAAGGCACCGACGTCAAGGATCCGCTGACCGAGCTCAAAGGCAAGAAAGTCGGTGTGCTGCGCGCCAGTACCCATGACCGCTTCGCTACCGAAGTGCTGGTGCCGGCGGGGATCAACCTGGTGCGCTACAGCTCCCAGCAGGAAGCGAACCTGGACATGGTCGCCGGTCGCCTCGACGCCATGCTGGCCGACTCGGTCAATCTCGACGAAGGTTTCCTGAAAACCGACGCCGGCAAGGGCTTTGCCTTCGTCGGGCCGACCTATGAAGATGCCAAATACTTCGGCGGCGGCGCTGGCATTGCGGTGCGTAAGGGCGATAAGGCCCTGGCCGAGAAATTCAACGCCGCCATCAGCGAAATCCGCGCCAACGGCACCTACAAGAAAGTGCAGGACAAATACTTCGCCTTTGACGTCTACGGGCATTAATCGCTGAAGCAACCAGGTGGCCCGCCGTTGACCCGGCCGGCCACCTTTTTCATGGGCGATTGTTTTACCCTGCGCCTGTCGAAAACCGATATCCGGGAGAGACTATGCAACGCATCGACCATATCCTGCCATGGAGCCATTTAGGCACGGAGCGCCGGCTCAGTGTGTTTCGTTACGGCCACGGTCCGCGCAAGGCATACATCCAGGCCAGTTTGCACGCCGATGAATTGCCGGGCATGCGCACGGCCTGGGAGTTGAAACAGCGACTCAACGACCTTGAAACCCAAGGGCTGCTCAAGGGCGTCATCGAGCTGGTGCCGGTGGCCAATCCCATCGGCCTTGACCAGCACCTGCAGAGTGCCCACATGGGGCGCTTCGAACTGGGCAGCGGCAAGAACTTCAACCGTTCCTTCGCAGAACTCAGCGCCCCGGTGGCGGAGCGCATCGGGAACCGGCTGGGGGATGATCCCGCTGCCAATATCACCTTGATCCGCCAGACGATGGTCGAGGTCCTCGATGACTTGCCCGCGGCGCCTTCGCAACTCGAAGGGCTGCATCGGCTGTTGCTTCGCCATGCCTGCGACGCCGACGTCACGCTGGACCTTCATTGTGATTTCGAGGCCGCGATCCATCTCTATGCCTTGCCGCAACAATGGCCGCAATGGCGCTCACTGGCTGCGCGGCTGAAGGCCAGGGTGGCGTTGTTATGCGAAGATTCCGGTGGCAGCTCGTTCGACGAGTCCTGTTCCACGCCCTGGTTGCGCCTGGCGAGGACTTTCCCGAATGCGGCCATCCCGGCGGCCAACCTGGCGACGACGTTGGAACTGGGCAGCATGAGCGACACCCGGGTCGACCAGGCCCAGGCCAATTGCGAAGCCATCCTTGAATTCCTGGCTGAACAGGGCTTTATCGGCGGCGACTGGCCGGCTGCGCCAGCGCAATGCTGTGAAGGTTTCCCGTTCGAGGGCACCCAGTACCTGTTCGCGCCGCATCATGGCGTGGTGAGTTTCCTGCGCGAGGCGGGGGAGTGGGTTGAACGCGGCGATCCGCTGTTTGAAGTGGTCGACCCGTTGAATGACCAGGTAACCGTTGTTCGAGCCGGGACCAGCGGGGTACTGTTTGCCCTGGATCGCGGACGCTACACCCAGCCGGGCATCTGGCAGGCAAAAATCGCCGGGCGCGAGCCGATTCGCGCGGGCAAATTGATCAACGACTGAGAAGTGCTGTCTACCTCACCGCACGGGTCGTTTGCGTGCGGTTATCACTCGATGGAGGAAGACAGATGCTCAAAGCGTTCGCCCTGTTCATGCTGCTGGTATCCGCCGGCGTGCAGGCCCAACCTGCGCTGCACACGGACTTGCCGCTCAATTACCTGGCTCGCGCCGATGAGCAGGCCAGGAACCGGCCGCTGGTGATTTTCCTGCACGGTTCGGGCAGCAACGAAGAAGACCTGCTGTCGCTCGCGGACGAGTTGCCCAAGCACTACAACTACCTCTCGGTAAGGGCACCCAAGTCCATGGGACCGGGGCGCTACCAGTGGTTTGCCAAGAAAGGCGAGGGCGCCTATGACGGTGACACGTCAGACCTGAAGGCCAGCGGCCAGATGCTGTTGGATTTCATCGAAAAGGCCCGGGCCAAGTACCCGACCGATGCGAGCAATGTGTACCTGGTGGGTTTCAGCCAGGGCGCGATGATGAGTTATGAAGTGGCGCTGCGACACCCCGAAGCCGTCGGCGGCATCGCCGCGATGGGTGGGCGCGTCCTGCCGGCGCTGCGGGCTGAATTGACGCCAGACGAATCGCGGCGGGTGCTGGCGGTGTTCATCGGCCACGGCACGGCGGACCCGATCATTCCCTATCATGACGGCACCGACGCCGACACGTTTCTCAAGACCCTGGCTCTTGAACCTGAATTTCACGCCTATCCGGGCCTCGGCCACAACATCAGCGCGCTGGAAGTGAAGGATCTGCGGGCCTGGTTGGAGCGGCTTAACCCATGAGCGTCAGCCCCGTCACTTTCCGCTGACGATCTGCTTCACCAGAGCCTCGTGACCGGCGCTATCGCTGGCCCTGGAAATGACCTGCACCACCGCCATGCGCGTACCGGAGGCGCCCAGCAAGGTCGTGTCGAGGGTTGGCCCGCCGCCCTGGATGGCGCGGGTGTCGAGCTGGCGCAGGCCCAGGCCGGAGGTCTTTTGGGTCAGGCTTTTTTCGCTCAGTATCTTGACGTCGGCCAGCGTCTTGTTTTTCTGGGCGGCGAAATCGGCCATGGAGGTGTCGAGGAACGGACCGTCATTATCCTTCACCGTTGTGCCATTGATCAGGGCGTTCTCGGCGATGATCACCACCGTTCGGGTGGTGGCGTTGCTGTACATCGTACCGGTCGCTCCGGCGGTGCCCTGGGCCGCGTCACCGGCGGACAGGGGGGTGGCGATGAAACCCTTGGGCAAGGTGAAGCTGAATTTGCCGCCGAGCATCGAAACCTTCTGGGCCGGTGCCTGCGCCGCGGCTTTGGGCTGAGCGGCCAGGGCAGGCAATACGACCAGGCTGGCGATCGCCGTCAGCAACAGGGTGGCGGCTTGTTTACGCAGCGATGACATTGAAACTCTCCACGGATGGTCGCGCTTGAGGGCCGATCATCCCATGGGCGTTGCCTCGGGTTCCAGCGCAAGACCGATTCCAATCGGGTCAAGTTCGATGGCGCCGCATGCAATCTTCAAGAACGATCCCAATACGGCACTTCGCCGAAACACTCCAGGAAAAAGTCGATCACCGTACGGACCTTTACCGACAGGCGCCGGCTGCCGGGCCAGAGAATGGCGATCTGCTGGGGTTCGAGGCTGTTGGACGTTTCGTAATCCGCCAAGACCGGCACCAACGTGCCGTTGCGCACGGCTTCGCCGATCAGCCACGACGGAAACATCACCAGGCCAAGGCCTTGCTCGGCGGCCTGGGTCAAGGTGTCGGCGTGGTTGCCAGTGATCGGCCCCCTGACGCTATAGGGCGTCCAGGCTTGACCCGGCTTGCGGAAAAACCAACGTTGTTGACCGGCCACGCCTTTATAGGCAAGGCATTGGTGAGCGGCGAGGTCCTGAGGCTTACGCGGCGTGCCGTGGCGGGCCAGGTAGGCGGGGCTGGCGGCAATCTGGAAACGGTGCGGCGCGACAATCCGCGCCTGCATGCCGGAGTCATGCAGCGGGCCGATGCGAAAGAGCAGGTCGGCACCTTCCTGCAGTGGGTCGATGTAACTGTCGGTCTGTTGGATATCCAGTTGCAGCTTGCGATAGCGTTCGCACAATTGGCCCAGCCATGGCGTCAGGTGACGCTGGCCAAACACCACGGGAGCGTTGATCCGCACCAGGCCCGCGGGTTCGCTGTGCTGTTCTTGCAGGGCCTGTTCAGCTTCCTCCAATTGGACCAGCACCAGTCGCGCATGATGCCCAAGCAGGCGACCGGCTTCGGTGGGCGTGACCGCACGGGTATGGCGATACAGCAGCTGCTGGTTCAGCGCCTGTTCCATCAGCTGGATCTGCCGGGAAATCGATGAGGGGGTCAGTCCTTCGCGCCGCGCCACTTCCGAAAAACTGCCGTGATCGAGCACCGCGACGAACAATCGTAGCGCCTTGAAACCCAATTCGTTGAGGCCGTGCATGAGAAATGTCCGCTGTGCGTGTTGCGCAAAAGTGTTGTCGCAATGCTCCCATTTATCGCACAACGGTGCCAGCCGATAATAGCCGTCATCTCGTTTCCAGGCAGGTCATCCAATGCAATCAACATCCACCAACGGGGCCGCGTCCATGACCACGGCCACACGACCACCAGCGTTCCTGCGCTGGCTATTGCTGCCGCTGGTCATCCTCGCAGGCATGGGCTTGTCGGTAGAGGCCGGGCTGTTGGGACCGCTCGGTGCCCAGGTCGGTCATTTATGGGCAACGCTGAGCATTTTTGGCGTCGGCTCGGCGCTGTTGTTCCTGCTGTTGCTGTTCAGCGGTCCGCAACAAGGGCCGGCGCTGAACGAGCTTGCGCGCTGGCAACTGATCGGCGGCTTGTTGGGGCCGATCTATGTAGTTGTGCTGACACTGGCCACCCCGCATATCGGCGTCGCCATGACCATGATCGCGATTCTCTCCGGCCAAGTCGGCAAGAGCGTGCTGATTGACCATTTCGGTTGGTTCGGCGCGAGCCGAAAGCGGGTCAATGGCGAGCGCTGGCTGGCGTTGGCGTTGATTGTCGTGGCCCTTGTCCTGATTGCCCGAGGTTGATATGAGCGCATTCTTTTTATTGTTGTTGGTGGTCGCCGCCGGTGCGGTGTTGAGTGTGCAAGCGGCGGTCAATGGGCGCCTGGGCCAGACGGTGGGCGTGTTGCGCAGTAGCCTGCTGACCTTCGTCGTGGGCACCGTGGTCACGGGTCTGCTGATCGTCTTTTTCGAACCGGCTCATGCGGTCAGCCTGCTGGACGTGCCCAAATGGCAACTGGGCGGTGCATTGTTCGGCGTCGTCTACATGATTGTCATGGTCGGGGCCGTGCCGCGCATCGGTACGGCGGTGGCGACGGTGGCAGTCATCACCGGGCAACTGGGCATGGGCATGCTGATCGACAACTTTGGCTGGCTGGGCAACCCGGCCATCGAGCTGTCCGCCAGCCGCCTCTTGGCGATGGCCTGCCTGGCACTGGCGCTGGTGTTCATGTATCGCAGCAATACGCGGCGCACCTGAACGGTTCAGTCGGGTTCGACGTCCAGTTGCAGGCTGTCATCGGCCAAGCGCTCGGTACGTCGGACAATGCCGCTGACGCGTCGGCCTTCAGCGCTGAACACCACGATCTGGGCTTTTGCCAGGTCCTCCGGCAGCGGTGGGCGCACATGCAGGGCAAACCACGGCGGCTCACCGTCATCGAGGCGCTTGACGTCGAACTGACAGTCGACGCTTTTGGTCTCGCGGCCGAACAGCGTATCGAGACCGTAATCAAGGTGGTTGCTGGCGGTTGGCATCGGCAATCTCCCGAGTTGAGTGTCTGGCTCTAATCAAGTGAGTCCTCCAGCGGCGGAAAAATTCCGTTGGATGGCCGGCGATCGATCGCGACGCGGGCGGTGAACGGTTGGCGTTGCTGTTAGAATCGCCCACCTTGACTTACGAGAGGTATGCCCATGAGCGAGCCGATTCGCCTGACTCAGTACAGCCACGGTGCCGGTTGCGGCTGCAAGATCTCGCCTCAGGTCCTGGAGGTGATTCTGGCCGGCAGCGGTGCGCAGAACCTTGACCCGCAGCTATGGGTCGGCAACGCCTCCCGTGACGATGCGGCGGTCTATGCCATCGACGAGGAGCGCGGCGTGGTCTCGACGACCGACTTCTTCATGCCCATCGTCGACGATCCGTTCGACTTCGGTCGCATCGCCGCCACCAATGCCATCAGCGACATCTATGCCATGGGCGGTGATCCGCTGATGGCCATCGCCATTCTCGGTTGGCCGGTCAATGTCCTGGCCCCGGAAATCGCCAGGGAGGTGATTCGTGGCGGTCGGTCGGTGTGTGACGAGGCGGGCATTCCCTTGGCCGGTGGACATTCGATTGACGCGCCGGAGCCGATGTTCGGCCTGGCGGTCACTGGCCTGGTGCAAAAGCGCCACATGAAACGCAACGATACCGCCACCGCCGGTTGCCTGCTGTACCTGACCAAACCCTTGGGCATCGGCATCCTCACGACCGCGGAAAAGAAAGGCAAGTTGCGCGCTGCCGACATTGGCCTGGCCCGGGACTGGATGTGCACCCTCAACAAACCCGGCAGCCGTTTCGGCAAGCTCGACGGCGTGACGGCGATGACCGATGTCACCGGTTTCGGCTTGCTCGGGCATTTGGTGGAAATGGCTGACGGCAGCCAGCTCACCGCCCGCATTCGCTATGACGCGGTGCCGCGCTTGCCGGGCGTTGAGTATTATCTCGATCAGGGCTGCGTGCCGGGCGGCACGCTGCGCAACTACGACAGCTACGCCAGCAAGGTCGGACGTGTCCAGGAACTGCACAAGCGCGTGCTGTGCGACCCGCAGACCAGTGGCGGCCTGCTGGTCGCCGTCACTCCCGAGGGCAACGAACAGTTCCTCGCGGTTGCCGCCGAACTGGGCCTTGCGCTGGCGCCGATCGGTGAGCTGGTCGAGCGACAGAGCTACGCGGTCGAGGTGTCTTGATGCCCAACGACATTACCGATTACCGCGACATCTTTCTCAACGATCGTCCGATGATGGACACCCGCGCGCCCATCGAATTTCACAAGGGCGCGTTCCCCGGCGTGATCAATCTGCCCTTGATGACCGACATCGAGCGGCAACGCGTCGGCACCTGTTACAAACAGCAGGGCCAACAGGCCGCTATTGTCTTGGGCCACCAATTGGTATCCGGTGAAACCAAGGCCCAGCGCATCCAGGCCTGGGCAGATTTCGCCCGGTCCCATCCCGATGGAGTGTTGTATTGCTTCCGTGGAGGCTTGCGTTCGCAAATCGTCCAGCAATGGCTCAAGGACGAGGCGGGCATCGACTATCCCAGGGTCGGCGGCGGCTACAAGGCCATGCGCACATTCCTGCTTGAAACTGTCGAGCAGGCCGCTGCCCAGTGCGACCTGGTCCTGCTGGGCGGCATGACCGGCACCGGCAAGACCGAAGTGCTGGCCCGACTGGACAATGCCCTTGACCTGGAAGGCTATGCCAATCATCGCGGTTCAAGTTTCGGCAAGCGCGCCACCGGACAGCCATCCAACATCGATTTCGAGAACCTGTTGGCGGTGGATGTGCTGAAAAAGCGTGCCGCCGGCATCGAACAATTCGTATTGGAAGATGAAAGCCGCATGGTGGGTAGTTGTGCCGTCCCATTACCTTTGTACCAGCGCATGCAGCAAGTGCCGATGGTTTGGCTTGAAGACAGCCTGGAGCGGCGGGTCGAGCGGATCCTGCGCGACTACGTGGTCAACCTGTGCGCCGAATTTATCGATGTGCATGGCGATGAAGGGTTCTCGCTGTTTGCCGAACGGCTGCTCGCGAGCCTGGACAATATTCACACGCGCCTGGGTGGCGATCGTCACCGGCGATTGATGGACATCATGGAAGCAGCCCTGGCCGAGCAGGCCAGTACCGGCGCCGTCGACTTGCATCGCGGCTGGATCGAAGGCCTGCTGCGTGAGTATTACGACCCGATGTATGTGTTCCAGCGGGAGAAGAAGGGCGGGCGAATCGAATTTGCCGGAGAGCACGCGGCGGTACTGGCGTATTTGCACGAGCGCGCTGCTCGGCAAGGGTGAACTCGACGCTCATCATCCCCGCCGAGCCGAAGCAGGCGCTGGCGGGCTCGTTCCCACGGGTGCTTTGCCCCTGGAAGCGGCCATCAGGTCAGGTCGGGCAAGTCTCTCGCCCGTTGTCCAGCCCTTGCTTGTAGCTTTGGCTGGTGAGGCTGGCCTTGCCGTTGTGCCAGGTCAGGGTCAGCACATACAGCGAATCGAAATCACTCGATGCCCAGTCATCGGTGATTGTCTGGCGCTTGCCCATCGCTTCACCCGCGACCTTATTGATCAGTTCCGGCAGGTAGCCGTGGGACCAGGCGGTATAGATGGTGGAGTTGTGGTACTTGTCATGCAGCAGCTCGTCAGCCAGGTCGCTGGTGTCGTTGGCCGAATATTCGATGTTCACCGGCAACCCGAGCTTGATGGCGCTGGGGCTGATGGTCATCAGCGGGCGAATATAGCTGTAGGAATTATCCAGCTCACCCTCTTCGACGTTTCGAGTCGGGTTGGCCGCGAACACATAGTCGGCCTTGCCGAATTTTTCCGGCAGCAGGGTCGCCAGGTCGATGGCCCGGTTCAGCCCCTGGCAATTGAGCTGGCCGAGCCCGCCGGCGGGTTTTTCGGCATGACGCAGGAACACCAGGGTCTGGATGCCGTCTGCGGGCTGGGCGCGGCTCACGCTGGACTCCAGCGACAGCACCAGGCCACAGGCCACAAGCAACGTCGGCAGCATCAGCCACGAACGGCGTTTGAGGTAACCGGTGAATCTCTGTGGGGTCATCATGGAATAGTGTCTTCGGTCTTCTCGATTCAGGCTGACAAACCTCGGCACCGCGAAGCTTGTGGCTCGGGTGTTTTCCATGTCGTTACGCCGCTTCGATTCCTCGGGGCATTTCTCTGAGTCCCTTTCTGCCCTTTGGTTCGACCCTGGCCGGCGCCATGCACTGTAGCGGCGTCCTTCCGGCAGGTGGGGCGAATGTTAGCGACAGGATGTTGCGGTTTTAAGAACAGGCAGTCCGGTCCCTTTCAGGGGACCATGATTGAGGCACCAAAACCCCACCAGCTGATTTATGCTCCAGTTTTCTGGCTGACACTTGGAATCCACCTCATGCCCGACCTGACCCCGTTTCCCATCACCCAAAAATGGCCCGCCCAGTACCCGGAGTGGATCCAGCTCTACTCGCTGCCGACCCCCAACGGGGTGAAGGTCTCGATCATGCTGGAAGAGACCGGCCTGCCCTACGAGCCGCACAAGGTCGACTTTGCCAGCAACGACCAGCTGTCCCCCGAATTCCTGTCGTTGAACCCCAACAACAAGATCCCGGCCATCCTCGACCCACATGGGCCAGGGGATCAGCCGCTGGCGTTGTTCGAGTCAGGAGCGATCCTGGTTTACCTCGCTGACAAGAGCGGCCAACTGCTGGCCCAGGAGTCGGCGGCGCGCTACGAGACGATTCAGTGGCTGATGTTTCAGATGGGCGGTATCGGTCCGATGTTCGGCCAGTTGGGTTTCTTCAACAAATTCGCCGGCAAGGACTACGAAGATAAGCGTCCCCGTGATCGTTACGTCGAGGAAAGCAAGCGCCTGCTCAAGGTGCTCGACGGGCGCCTGCAAGGGCGGGATTGGATCATGGGCGAGCGTTACACCATCGCCGATATCGCGACATTCCCATGGGTGCGCAACCTGATCGGCTTTTACGAGGCCGGTGATCTGGTGGGCATCCACGATTTCCCCAACGTGACTCGGGTGTTGCAGCGGTTCCTGGCGCGCCCGGCGGTGGCGCGCGGCTTGAAGATTCCGGAGTGATGCCGCCGATGACCCGCCGATTCGATTTCAAGCAGTTGGACGTCTTCAGCGAGACGCCGCTCAAGGGCAATCCGCTGGCGGTGGTACTGGGGGCCGACGGCCTCACCGATGAGCGCATGAGCGCCTTCGCCAACTGGACAAACCTCAGCGAGACCACGTTCCTGCTGGCGCCCCGGCACCCGGAAGCCGATTACCGGGTGCGTATATTCACTACCGCGACCGAGTTGCCATTCGCTGGACATCCGACCCTTGGCAGCTGCCATGCATGGCTGGAGGCCGGAGGGGTTCCGAAAGGGCAGGAGATCGTGCAGGAGTGTGGCGTTGGGCTGGTGAGAATCCGCCGCAGCGATTACGGGCTGGCGTTCCTGGCGCCGCCCTTGGTCAAGTCCGGCCCGCTGGAAGCCGGATTGGCGGAACGGGTGCGCAACGGGCTTGGCCTGGCGGCCGAGGCGATTGTCGCCGCGCAATGGGTCGATAACGGCGCCGGCTGGCTGGCCTTGATGCTCAAGGACCGCCAGCAAGTCTTGGCATTGAAACCCGATTATCATCAATTGCTGGATTTGGCCGTGGGGGTGATCGCGCCTTGGAACCCTGCCGTGGATGGCCATGCCGCGCAGTTCGAAGTGCGCGGTTTCATTGCCGGTGACGGAATGCCGGAGGATCCAGCGACGGGCAGCCTGAACGCCGGGCTCGCCCAATGGATGCTGGGCGAGGGTTTGGCGCCGTCCTCCTATGTGGTCAGCCAGGGGCTGACCATGGGCCGGGCCGGGCGGATTAATGTCGAGCAGATTGGCGATGAAGTCTGGATTGGTGGCGCGGTGGTGACGTGCATCAATGGCTCGCTGACGTTGTAAGCGGATTATTGCGGCGCGGGTAATACTCTGTTCTGTTGTCGGCGTTTGTGCCCTGCCGGGTCAGGGCATAAGCTTTGCCTCGCGAACAATCGTCTACCCAGGAGTCCCATGTCCAGCCAGTTCCCCGAAGCGCGTCCACGCCGTCTGCGCCGCAACGCCAGCTTGCGCAGCTTGTTCCAGGAAACCGAGTTCACCTTGAACGACCTGGTGCTGCCTATATTTGTCGAAGAAGAAATCAGTGACTTCGTGCCGATCAAGAGCATGCCGGGCGTGGTGCGCATTCCTGAATCCAAGCTGGCCGGTGAGATTGAGCGGTACGCCCGCGCTGGCATCAAGTCGGTGATGACGTTTGGCGTTTCCCATCACTTGGACAGCGACGGTAGCGACACGTGGAGCGAGCGTGGCCTGGTCTCGCGCATGGCCGGAATCTGCAAGGATGCCGTGCCGGAAATGGTCGTGATGTCCGATACCTGCTTCTGTGAATACACTGATCATGGTCACTGCGGCGTCCTGCACGGCCACGAAGTGGATAACGATCGGACCCTGGTCAACCTCGGCAAGCAAGCCGTGGCGGCTGCACGCGCGGGTGCCGATGTCATTGCGCCGTCGGCGGCCATGGACGGGCAAGTCCAGGCCATCCGCAAGGCTTTGGATGACGCGGGTTTCAGCCAGACGGCAATCATGGCCTACTCGACCAAATTCGCCTCGGCATTGTACGGCCCGTTTCGCGAAGCAGGCGGCAGCGCCTTGAAAGGCGACCGCAAAAGTTATCAGATGAACCCGATGAACCGTCGCGAGGCGCTGCGCGAGTCATTGCTTGATGAGCAAGAGGGCGCCGACGCACTGATGGTCAAGCCGGCCGGTGCCTACCTCGATATCATCCGCGACATTCGCCAGGCTTCGAACCTGCCGTTGTCTGCTTACCAGGTCAGCGGCGAATACGCGATGATCAAGTTCGCCGCCCAGGCTGGCGCCATCGACGAGGCCCGCGTGGTACGGGAAAGCCTTGGCGCGATCAAGCGTGCCGGAGCAGACCTGATTTTTACCTATTTTGCGATGGACCTGGCGTTGAGCGGGATCTGACCGACACCGCGTCCCATTGGATTTCTGCTGGCTTTTGATCGTATGGTTGCTCCCGAACACTGGATCTGACGGAGCACCATGCAATTCACTCGATTGATGATCAGTCTCACCGCACTGCTGGTACTGGCTGGCTGCGGCAGCCGGCAGGTCCAGGAGCCTGAGCGCCAGCCAGCCGAAGTCAAGGCGCAGATCGTTCGGCTATTGCCGGCCAAGACCGTTGATCGGGAAGGCTGGGCCACGGACATCTATGTGGCGTTTTCGGCACAGCAGATCCCGGCCACGACGCAAAATATCTGTTCGGTGCTTGCCGTGACCGAACAGGAATCAACCTTCCAGGCCGACCCGGCAGTGCCGGGACTGGGCAAGATTGCCCGTCAGGAAATCGACCGTCGCGCGGCGAAAGTACACATTCCTGGCCTGCTGGTCAGCGGCGCGCTCCAGGTGCGCTCGCCTAATGGAAAAAGCTACAGCGATCGACTCAATGCGGCGCGAAGCGAGAAAGAACTCAGCGCGATTTTTGACGACTTCATCAGCATGGTGCCGCTGGGCAAGACGCTGTTCGACGGCTTCAATCCGGTTCACACGGGCGGGCCGATGCAAGTCAGCATTGCGTTCGCCCAGGCCAACGCGCGCGATTATCCCTATACGGTGGATGGCTCGATTCGTCGCGAAGTGTTCAGTCGTCGCGGCGGGATGTATTTCGGTATCGCGCATTTATTGGGGTATCCCGTCAGCTACACCGAGCCGTTGTACCGCTTCGCTGATTTCAACGCCGGGTGGTACGCCAGCCGCAACGCGGCTTTCCAGCACGCCGTGAGTCGCGCTTCGGGCATTTCCTTGGCCTTGGACGGTGATTTGATCCTCCCCGATTCGATCATGCCCGGCAGTACGGAGCTGGCGGTGCGCACGTTGGGCAAGTCGTTGGGGATGCGCAACCCGACCATTCGTAATCAATTGGAGTTGGGTGACAGCCTGGCGTTCGAGGACAGCAAACTCTACAAGGGGGTGTTCGAATTGGCGGAAAAGGCTGAGGGCAAGCCGCTGCCCAGGGCGATATTGCCGGGCATTGTGCTCAAGAGCCCGAAGATTACGCGCAAGCTGACCACCGCCTGGTTTGCCAAACGAGTGGACGAACGTTACCAGCGGTGCATGGCGCGGTCTGCGGGTCGCTAACAGGATGCGTACGAAAAAGCCCGGCGGATAAGGCCCAATGCGGTTCATCTAAGAAGAATGACGACCCGTGGCGAGGGAGCTTGCTCCCGCTCGGCTGCGAAGCAGTCGTAAACCGGCGGATGCGGGGTGTCTGATGTTCCGCATTGGGCAGGTTTTAGGGCCGCTTCGCGGCCCAGCGGGAGCAAGCTCCCTCGCCACGGATTGTGTTGAGAACAACATCTGAGATTTCCTGGCGACTCATGCGTGGTTCTGAGCCAGACGGTCGGAGCCACCTTCGGCAACACGGTTTTCGATCAGGCGATCGGAGCCACCTTCAGCGACGCGGCGTTCCAGCAGACGATCGGAGCCACCTTCGGCAACACGGTTTTCGATCAGGCGGTCGGAGCCACCTTCAGCGATGCGGCGTTCCAGCAGGCGATCGGCACCGCCTTCGGCAACACGATTTTCGATCAGGCGGTCGGAGCCACCTTCGGCAACGATCGGGTGGGAGGAGGCGGCGAATACGTTGGCTGCCAGAACCGAGAAAGCGACGCTGAGAATGATTTGGCGTTTCATGGTGGTGTGCTCCGGGGTTGCAGTTATTGGGTGTGGGCTCATTGTTGCGCCGGGCACTGATCGTGAGAACTTCATTGACGTGATGGTGAACATCGACGGCGCTGATAGCTGGTTGGTTGGTTGGTTGTCGGTCAGGTTGATGGAACACGGATAGGCAAGCGGGGCTCTACCGGCAGAACCCCTTCGCAGGAGGCAAACGACATGTATCAGTTATTCGGCCACAGCCAGTCCGGTTCCTCGGCCGTGGAGATTGCCCTGGCTTTGTGTGGCGTGCCTTACCGCCGGGTGGACACCTATTCGACCGAGGACGACGAGGCGGCAAAAGAGCTCGAGGCATTAAATCCCCAGAAGCAGGTCCCGACCCTGCAACTGGCGGACGGCTCGGTGCTGACCGAGGCGGCAGCGATTCTGATTCACCTGGGCTTGTCCTTTCCAGAATCGAAACTGCTCCCGGAAGACCCGGTCCGTCGCGCGCAAGTCATCCGTGGCCTGGTGTATATCGCCGCCAATTGCTACACGCCCATCGGCATCATCGATTTTCCGCAACGCTGGTTGCCTGACGGCGACGAGGCTACCCAAGAGCGGCTGGTGGCGGGCACGAAACAACGCTTGTATCGCAATTGGGCGCTGTTTGCCGACCAGTTCCCGGCGACCCCTTTCCTTTGTGGGGCCGAGCCCGGGGCGCTGGATATCCTGGCGGCGGTGATCACCAAGTGGGTCGACACGCGCGAAGCGATGCTCAGCGCTCGTCCTGAGTTCTATGGCTTGCTGGAGCGCATCGACCACCATCCGCGGATCGCACCAGTGCTGTCATTGCATTGGCCGCAGTGATCAAGGGCATGCGTTACCAGAAGCGGCTTGCCTGACAAGGGCGACGAATTGCCGGACGTTGTTCTGGTGGCCCTTCACCAAGTCGTCAATACTGCCCGTCGCCGGTGTCTGCAGGCTGCTGCGGCAGGTGAGGGTACGGACGTCGTCGTCAAGGTTGCGCAAACGCCATTGCACGTCCATGCGGGCATAGCGCCCGGGGATCGAGTCGAAGCGTTGTACGTCTACCCGCAACAGCCGCTTCGGCGCCCCGGGGTTGCTCAGTTGTTCGTCAAGGCTGCTGCGAAGCTCATCTGCCAGGCTGGAACCCCACCATTCGGTTTCGAGGATGGCCAACCCGCTGTCGCCTTGGCGGATGACCATTTGGGTGCGATCCACCTGAGGAGGAACGCTGACGTGCTCGATCTGGATGTCCTCGCTGGCGTGGGCCAGGCCACCCGGTTGGACCGGGCTCAGGGTGTGATAGTGAATAGGGTCGCTGCGGCAGGCACCGAGCAGCAACGCCAAGGCAATCAACGAGCATTTCAGCGTCAGCGGCATCAAGCGTGCTCCTGTGATCATTCTTTCACCGGAAAGGTTAGATTCTGCGCCGGAGCGTCTTTCGGACGACCGCGCAGCAGCGATTCAGGGTGACGGCTCAGGTAGTCGGACAGCTCGCGCAGCGATCGTGACATCCGGCCCAAGTCGTCGAGGGTCTCGGTCAACTGTTCACGCTGGGGGGAGTCCTCCGCCAGGGTCGAGTTGGCCGATTGCAAGGTCTTGCTCACGTCCTGCAAGGTGTTTTGCACGCCCGGAAGGGTCTTGTTGTTGAATTGCGACAAACCTTTGCGCAGCTCCACGAGGTTACCGTCCAGGTTGCTGGCGATGCTTTCCAGCGGCAGCTTGTTGATTCGCTCGACCACCGTCTGGAGTTGTTCCTGCAACTGCTGGAGACTGCCGGGAATGGTCGGGATCCGGAGCGGCCGGGCGGAGGAGTCGAAGGCGACTTTTTCAGCCTTGGGGTAAAAATCCAGCGAAATGTACAACTGCCCGGTCAGCAGGTTGCCGCTGCGAGCCTGGGCGCGCAGGCCCCGTTCAACGAAACTGCCGACCAGGCGGGCAGCGGCGGCTTCGTCTTCCGGATCGTGGTTGAGCGACTTGAGCAGTTTTTCATGGGCCTTGCCGAGCAATTGTGGGTAGATCACGATTCCCACGTTGACGGGGAACGTGCGCTGTTTCTCGTCGAAGTCCAGGTTCATGGCGACCACCCGGCCAATCTCGATCCCAAGGAACTCCACCGGTGCGCCGACGCGCAAGCCACGCAAGGCCTGGTCAAAGCGCAGGGCCAGGTATTGCGCCTTGCCACTGGGTGGCGCCAGGGCGCTCTCCTGGTCGGCGAACAGCTCGAAGTTCTTGTTTTCGGCAGCGGGTATATCGTTGGGGCTGTATTCCGGCGCCCGGAAGGCAATGCCGCCAACCAGCAAGGCGGAAAGGGACTCGGTCTTGACCGCGAAACCATTGGCGCCGACGTTGACGTCCACGCCGCTGACGTTCCAGAACCGGGTGTTCTCGGTGACGTAGGTATCGTTTGGCGCGTTGATGAACACTTCGATGTTGACGCCTTTGCCATCGGCGTCGAGTGCGTAGGACACCACTTGGCCCACTGGAATCTTGCGCAGGTACACCGGCGAGCCGATGTCCAGCGAGCCGAGGTCCTGGGAGTGCAGGGTAAAGCGCTTGCCCGGTTCGCCGTAGGTGATCGGCGGCGGCGCCTCCAGGCCGGTGAAGGCTTTGGCGCGCACCTTCGAATGCCCGGCGTCGGCACCGATGAAATCCCCCGAGAGCAAGGTGTCGATCCCGGAAATCCCGCCCGCGCCGATGCGCGGCCTCACCACCCAGAACACCGAGTCTTCATGAGTAAAGGTGTCGGCAGTCTTGGCCAGCTTGACCGTGGCGGTGACGTTCTTCTGATCATTGCTCAGTTGCACGTCGGTAACCTGGCCAATCACCACGTTGCGGTATTTGACCGGGGTCTTGTTGGCGGTCAGGCCTTCGCCTGTCTTGAAGGTGATGGTGATGGTCGGCCCTTCCTGCAGCCAGTTGTGAACCACCAGGGACACGCCCACCAGTACCGCGATGATCGGCACGATCCACACCAGCGAGACCGACCAACGACGGGTGGTGACATGGGCACGGCCCGGTGCGGGCTGTCCGTCAGTGGCTTGCGACTTCATCCATGAGCTCCTCGGAGGGTTGGGTATCCCAGATCAGCCGTGGGTCGAAACTCATGGCCGACAGCATGGTAAACAGCACCACGAGGCCGAAGAACAGAATCCCCGGTCGTGGTTCGATGTCGCTCAGGGCCTGGAATTTGACCAGCGCCGCCACCAGGGCCACGACCAGCACGTCAAGCATCGACCAGTAGCCGATGACTTCGACCAGCCGGTACAACTTGGCACGCTGCACCTGCGCCCAGGTACTGCGCCGTTGCACGGTCACCAGCAGCAACGTCAGCACGACGAACTTGATGCCCGGCACCGCAATGCTGGCGATGAAGATGATCAGCGCGATGTCCCAGGCACCACTGTGCCAGAACTCGAGGACACCGCTGATGATCGTGCTGTCCGCGCCGTCACCGAGCATTTGGGTATTCATGACCGGGAGCAGGTTGGCCGGGATGTAGAACACCAGCGCCGCGAGCATGTAGGCCCAGGTGCGGGTGAGGGTATCGGGTTTGCGCCGGTGCAGGGCGGCATCGCAGCGCGGGCAGGTCTCGGGTTCGTCCGTCATGTCGCAGGCCAGGCCACAGCTATGGCACAGGCACAGGTTCAAATCCCTGGCTCGGGGCGGGTTCTCTCGCAGTGTAGCGTTCACTGGCTGTCCCAAAGGTCGCGGATATCACGACCGGCAATACGGATCATCAGCAGGCTCAAGGCGGCGAGGGCGAACAGGCCGATGCCCGGCAGCACGTCGAGCAACCCGGCAAGCTTGATGACCGCTACCAGCGCACCCAGCAGGCACACCTCCAGCATGCTCCACGGTCGCAGGGTTTCCAGGCTGCGCATGCACAGGTTGAAGGCCGGTGCCCGTCGATTGGCATGGGCGTAGCCCAATACCCATAGCAAAAGCGCAAGTTGGAGGGCGGGAGCAATGATGATCGCGACCGCAGCCACCAGGGCGATGAAGGTGATGGGGCCCTGGCTCAGGGCCAAGACGGAATCCCACAACGTAGCGCTGTTGCTCAGGCCCTGGAGCCGGATGCTCATCACCGGATACACGTTGGCGAAGGCCCACAGCACCGCCGCAGTGATGCTCAAGGCCAGGCGCTGTTCGATGGTCAGGCCGTTGTAGCGCTGGATCACCGCGTGGCATTGCACGCACGTGGCTTTTTGATGCGGGACCAGCGCAACAGGCTCGTACACCGCATCGCAATGCTCACAAATGATCAGTCGGTCGGTAACGGCCATGGGGATGCTCGGCAGGGACAACTCCTTCAATATAGAAGTGAGTTGGAAATGAGCAACCCGTCCGTGCCGATCATTCGCCGCGAATGTATTGCTCCAGTTGTCTGATCAGGTCCGCCTGCTCGGCAATGGCTTCCTTGACCAGGTCACCGATGGATAACAGGCCGACCAGCTTGCCATCCTCCACCACCGGCAAATGCCGCAGGTGCTTATCGGTCATGATGCCCAGGCAAGTCTCGACGGTTTGGTGAGGATCGATGGTAATGACCGGCGAAACCATGATGTCACTGACTTTCGTGCCCACCGAGGAGCGGCCATGCAAGACCATTTTGCGTGCGTAGTCGCGCTCGCTGATGATGCCCAGCACTTCGTCGTTTTTTACCACCAGCAGGGCGCCGACGTTTTTTTCCGCCATGCGCATCAGCGCCTGCAGCACCATGTCGTCCGGTGAAATGGTATGCACTTGCTGGTTCTTCTCGTCTTTTATCTTGAGCAACTGCGCGACGGTTTTCATGGGTGGCCTCGGGTAGCGTTTTTGCGGGTGGTTCAAGAATCGTAGACCCAACGGCGCAGAGCAAGCGATAAAGCGGCAGTCAGCCGTCCAAAAGCGTCATGACCAATGAAAATTCACTGATTTGATGTTGCGCGCTGTTGTGGCTCTCTCGCCACAAAAGCAGTTCCAGAGCAGGTGAAGTCCTCAGGTCACAGGTAGAATGAGTGACACGTAAAATCTGAGGTTTCAGCGGTGGATCTACAGCAGGGCTTCGTCCTGACCCGGCATTGGCGCGATACCCCGGCGGGCACTGAAGTCGAGTTCTGGCTGGCCACCGACGCCGGCCCCCGCCGTGTGCGCCTGCCGGTGCAGCCGTCGGTGGCGTTCGTGCCGCAGGTCCAGCGTGGACAGGTCGAGGCGCTGCTGCAGGGCGAGAAGGATGTCGAGTTGCGTCCCCTGGAGCTGCTGGATTTCGAGCATCGCCCGGTGCTGGGGCTGTATTGCCGGCAACATGCGCAACTGATGCGCCTGGACACCACGTTGCGCCGCGCCGGCGTCGAGGTGTTCGAAGCTGACATCCGGCCGCCGGAGCGTTACCTGATGGAGCGCTTCATCACCGCGCCGGTCTGGTTCGGCGGCACGCCGGCCGCGGATGGCCTGCTGGTCGACGCCCAGATGAAACCGGCGCCTGAGTACCGTCCACCGTTGCGACTGGTGTCCCTGGACATCGAAACCACCGCCCAGGGTGATCTCTATTCCATCGCCCTGGAAGGTTGCGGCGAGCGCCAGGTGTATATGCTCGGGCCGCCCAACGGCGACGACAGCGCTGTGGATTTCCAGCTCGAATATTGCGAATCCCGCACGTTGCTGCTGAAGAAACTCAACGAATGGTTCGCTCGCTTCGACCCCGATGCGATCATCGGCTGGAACCTGGTGCAGTTCGATTTGCGCGTGCTGCATGAACACGCCCGCCGGCTGGCGGTGCCGCTGCGCCTGGGGCGTGGTGGCGAAGAAATGCAATGGCGTGAGCACGGCGCGCGCAACAACCATTTCTTCGCCTCGGCGGCCGGGCGGTTGATCATCGACGGGATCGAGTCCTTGCGTTCGGCTACTTGGAGCTTTCCCTCGTTCAGCCTGGAAAACGTCGCCCAGACGCTGCTCGGCGAAGGCAAGTCCATCGACAACCCCTACCAGCGCATGGACGAGATCAACCGCATGTTCGCCGAGGACAAGCCGGCCCTGGCTCGCTACAACCTCAAGGACTGCGAGTTGGTCACGCGGATCTTCGCCAAGACCGAGCTGCTCAAGTTCCTGCTGGAGCGGGCCAGCGTCACCGGCCTGCCGGCGGATCGCAGCGGGGGATCGGTGGCGGCGTTCACGCATTTGTACATGCCGCTGATGCACCGCCAGGGTTTCGTCGCGCCGAACCTCGGCCAGCGTCCGCCCGAGGCGAGCCCTGGCGGGTTTGTCATGGACTCCCAGCCGGGACTCTATGAGTCCGTGCTGGTGCTGGACTACAAGAGCCTGTACCCGTCGATCATCCGCACCTTTCTCATCGACCCGGTGGGCTTGATCGAAGGCCTGCGCCACCCGGACGATGACGAGTCGGTGCCGGGTTTTCGCGGGGCGCGGTTCTCCCGCACCCGCCACTGCCTGCCCGCCATCGTGGCGCGCGTCGCCGAAGGCCGGGAAACGGCCAAGCGCGAACACAACGCGCCGCTGTCCCAGGCGCTGAAAATCATCATGAACGCGTTTTACGGCGTGCTCGGCTCCAGCGGCTGTCGCTTCTTTGATACGCGCCTGGCGTCGTCCATCACCCTGCGCGGACACCAGATCATGCAGCGCACCCGGCAGTTGATCGAAGCCCAGGGACACGTGGTGATCTATGGCGATACCGACTCGACATTCGTCTGGTTGGGCCGGGCTCACGGCCAGGAAGAGGCCGCGCGGATCGGCCGGGACCTGGTGGCTTACGTCAACCAATGGTGGGGCGATCATGTGCGCGACGAGTATGGATTGCAGAGTGCGCTGGAGCTGCAGTTCGAAACCCATTTCAAGCGCTTCCTGATGCCCACGATTCGTGGCACGGAGGAGGGCAGCAAGAAGCGCTACGCCGGCCTGGTGACCCGTGCCGACGGCAGCGACGAAATTATCTACAAGGGCCTGGAAACCGTGCGCACCGACTGGTCGCCCCTGGCCCGGCAGTTCCAGCAGGAGCTGTACGGGCGGATCTTCCATCGCAAGCCCTATCAGGACTACGTGCGCAATTATGTACAGCAGACGCTGGCCGGGGCGTTCGATGATCGACTGGTCTACCGCAAGCGCCTGCGCCGTCCGCTGGATGACTACGAACGCAACGTTCCTCCCCACGTTCGGGCAGCGCGGCTCGCCGATGAGTTCAACGAGCGCCAGGGCCGTCCACGGCAGTATCAGAACGGTGGCTGGATCAGCTACGTGATCACCGTCGCCGGACCTGAACCACTGGAAACCCGTAGTGCGCCAATCGACTACGACCACTACGTGACCAAGCAACTGCAGCCATTGGCGGATGCGATCCTGCCGTTTGTGGACGATGATTTTTCAACGTTGATCGGGGGGCAGATGGGGTTGTTCTGATCGCCATTGCTGGCTGCAGGGATGCTTTTGTGGCGAGGGAGCTTGCTCCCGCTGGGCTGCGCAGCGGCCCCTTTTGCGATCGTTTCGCGATCGAGCGGGAGCAAGCTCCCTCGCCACGAGAGCTTCGATTGCGTCAGGACTAAACCATCGCCAACCGCTGCTTGCCCTGTGGCTGCGGGAACATCAGGTCCAACGCCGCCAAATCCTGGGGCTCAAGCTGCAGGTTCGCTGCTTCGACGTTCAGGCGCACATGTTCAGGTTGCACGGCCTTGGGGATGGCGATGACATTGTCCTGGCGCAAGAGCCAGGCCAGGGCGATCTGCGCCGGCGTCGCGCGGTGGCGCTCGGCGATCTGTTGCAGGGTGTGATCCTTCAGCAAATGTCCACCCTGGCCGACCGGGCAGTAAGCCATGACCGGCATGTGCTGCTGTTGGCACCAGGGCAGCAGGTCGAATTCGATACCGCGTTCTTGCAGGTTGTACAGCACTTGATTGGTGGCGCAGGCCGGCGAGGCCAACTCCTCTAGGTCAGCGACGTCAAAGTTCGACACGCCCCAGCGCCCGATCTTGCCTTCTTCGCGCAGGCGTTCAAACGCTTCGACGGTTTCTTCCAACGGGTACTGGCCGCGCCAGTGCAGCAGATACAGGTCGATGTAATCGGTGTCGAGCCGCCGTAGGCTGCGCTCGCAGGCCAACGGAATGCCTTTACGACTGGCGTTGTGCGGATAGACCTTACTCACCAGGAACACCTGGTCGCGCAGCCCGGTGATCGCTTCGCCAACGACGTGTTCGGCGCCGCCCTCGGCGTACATTTCCGCCGTATCAATCAGCGTCATGCCCAGTTCGATGCCCAAGCGCAGGGCGGCCACTTCCTTCTTGTGATGGGACGCCTCCTCACCCAGGCGCCAAGTGCCCTGGCCGATTACCGGTACCGAAACGCCGGCCAATTCCACAGTTCTCATGCACGTCTCCTGCTCTGCGGGTCGATAAAGCGTGTGGCAGCAGGATAGACCAGGTGTTCCCATCCTGATCGTTCCCGTGTAACGGGCGGGAACGATCAATCGTGGGGAAGTTACTCGGCCGAGAACTTCAGCACCATGGCCTGGGTGTAGGTCTGCCCCGGGTCAAGTCGCGTTGAAGGGAAGGCCGGCTGGTTGGGCGAGTCCGGGTAATGCTGGGTCTCGAGAGTGAACGCACCCCAGTGCGAATAGACCTTGCCTTGCTTGCCCTTGACCGTGCCATCGAGGAAGTTGCTGGTATAGAACTGCACGCCGGGTTCGCTGGTATAGAGCTGCAAGCGCCGTCCGGACTGCGGATCCTGGACATCGGCGGCGAGTTTGCTCACGTCACCCTTGGCGTCGAGCACCCAGTTGAAATCGAAGCCGCCCTGTTTCGGCTCGGCAAATTTGAGCTGAGGGTGATCGGCCTTGATATGCGTGCCAATGGCAGTGGGCTTGGTGAAGTCCATCGGCGTCCCGGCCACAGGCGCCAGCTCGCCAGTGGGGATGAGCTTGGCCGTCACCGGCGTATAACGGGACGCGTGCAGGGTCGCGACTTGCTTGAGGATGTCGCCGTTGCCCGCGCCAGCCAGGTTGAAATAGCTGTGGTTGGTCAGGTTCAGCACCGTCGGTTTGTCGGTGGTGGCCTTGTAGTCGATGCGCAGTTCGTTCTTGTCGTTGAGGCTGTAGGTAACGTCCGTCTTCAGGTTGCCGGGAAAACCCATTTCGCCGTCCGCCGATACATACGTCAGGGTCACGCCCACCGAATCCTTGTCATTGCTCGGCTCGGCTTTCCATACCCGTTTGTCGAACCCTTGAGGTCCGCCGTGCAAGGAGTTGTCCTTATCGTTCTGCGGTACTTGGTAACGCTTGCCGTCCAGCTCGAAGGCGCCGCCGGCCAGGCGATTGCCGAAGCGGCCGATGGTCGCGCCGAAATACACATTGCCGTTTTTCTGGTAGCCCTGAACATCGTCGAAGCCCAGCACGATGTCGGCGGTCATGCCGTTTTTGTCCGGCACGACCAGCGATTGCAGGATCCCGCCGTAGGTGATGACGGTAGCCTCCATGCCATGGCTGTTGCGCAGAATATATTTTTCAACCGCGGTGCCGTCGTTGGTCTTGCCGAACGCAACGCGTTCGTTGGTCAGGCCCGCGGCCTGGGATGAGGTGGCGATCATCAGAGAGACTCCGAGGGCCGTGAGCAGATATTTGGATTCAAGCATGGTGTGACCTTCCTTCCTGTTGTTTTGTTGTTGTTTTAACGCGGGTCGAGTCCGTTACTTGGTCGGACAGCGATGAAGGTTTTTCTGTTCAGTAGTCTTTCTATTTGAGGCTTGCGAAGGGATTTATAGCCATAAATACAGAATTATCAATTAAAAAGTAAGACTAATTGAGCGAGACGAGCCTGGCCCGAGCGTGAGATTTGCTGGCGACCACTGCACTTTTGGGACTTTTGCCGCTCTATCCATGGCCAGGAAGCGGCGACCCCCACCGTTTCCCCATGCCCAGACCGAGATTCAATGGCCGGTGTTTTCCCTTTCGAAATGGTATTGCCACGGCGCTGCGGCTTGCTGCTGGCAGGGCTTTTGTTGCTGCTCAGCGGCGGCTGCAGTCAGCAGCAGGGCCAGGACATGGTCAATCAGTTCAGCAACGCCCGGCCCCAGGAATTCTTGCAGACCAGTGTCGACCGCATGGCCACGCTCTCGATGCATGACAACCTGGAAAGTCTGTACCTGCTGATGCACAAGCTTTACCTGCGCAACCCTGAAGAGCTGCGTAAGTCGGGCTTCCTGGATGCGCGTATCGCCGTCAAGCAGGTGCGCCAGGCCATCGAGCAGCAACAACCTTTGCCAACCCTGGGCAACAAGAAGGATCTCGCCGCCCTGAGCTACGCCATGAGCCCGGAGTTTCTCGGCGATCGGGTCGGTGCGTTCATCTATGCCATCGGCAGCATGCTGGTGACGGCCCATGGCAATCGGCTCGAGTTCTATATGACCGATACCATTGACCCGCGCTTCGTCAGCAACGCGGCGCGCAATATCGAGAAAGCCACGTGGTTGCTGGGCCAACGACAGAACAAGGACGGCACGCCGATGTTGTTTTCCAATGAGATTTCGGAGGAGGGCAGTAACCTGAGCTTCGCCGTCGAGTTCGGGAAAATAGTCGCGCGGCTGGACCTGCTGACACAGATGCTCGACGAGCGCTACCGGCGCATAGGGCTCAATTACGCGCAGAGCTTGCTGTTCCTCAATTTCCTGCCGGTCCAGTAGTAATGGAATAAAGATAGATCACATCGATATAGGGAGTTATAAGAAAAATCGCTATGCTCGCGGCCAGATTTTTCACGCGGTCGCGCTGAGACGGGTTTGATGGATTTCGGTAATGTCGGTTTAGTCGTAGCGGGCCTGGTGGTCGGTTTCATCGTTGGAATGACCGGCGTGGGTGGCGGATCGCTGATGACCCCCATCCTGTTGTGGTTTGGTATCAACCCGGCGACGGCGGTGGGTACGGACCTGCTGTACGCGGCGATCACCAAGTCCGGCGGCGTCCTTGTCCATGCCAGAAATCGCAATATCGACTGGGCGATTACCGGTTGGCTGACCCTTGGCAGTGTGCCGGCGGTCGGGCTGACCCTGTGGTTTCTCAGCAGCCTGGACGGCTCGCCCGACGCGATGAACGCGGTCATCAAGCAAGCCTTGGGCTTTGTGCTGTTTGCCACCGCCCTGGCGATCCTGTTCAAGAAACGCCTGTTGCAATTCGCCCATGACCGCGCCGGCGGCCATTACAACCCCAGCGGTTCGCGGCTCAACGTACTCACCGTCATCACCGGCCTGGTGTTGGGCACGATGGTCGCGTTGACCTCCATCGGCGCTGGCGCCCTGGGCACCGTCGCGTTGTTTATCCTTTATCCGTTCCTCGTCACCAAGCGCCTGGTGGGCACCGAAATCGCCCACGCGGTGCCGCTGACCCTGGTCGCTGGCCTGGGCCATGCGAGCATGGGCAACATGGACTGGCACATCCTGGGCTTTCTGCTGATCGGTTCGTTGCCGGGCATCTACCTGGGCAGCCACTTGTCGGGACGCATTTCCGACGAACTCCTGCGCCCTTGCCTGGCGGTGATGTTGGCGCTGATCGGCGTCAAACTGGCGTTCTGATTTGCTCGGAGTCATGCGCAAGTCGCCATAGTCATACCTGTAAACCAGGTACTGATGAGGCCACGATCATGAACAGCCCAGCCAGAGATCTGCTGCAACGTCTACGCCGTCGTCGCGCCGAACCGCGCAGCGACATTGCCGACATCTTGCGTCATCACGCCGAGCCGCTGCCCGCCGAGGACAGCCCGGCCTTTGACCAGATGTTCGATCGCTTCGCCGACGCCAAAGTCGTACTGATCGGCGAAGCCAGCCACGGCACCCACGATTTCTACCGCACCCGCGCCGCCATCACCCGGCATCTGATCGAGCATCACGGCTTCGCCATAGTCGCCGTCGAGGCCGACTGGCCCGACGCCGGGCAAGTCGACCGTTGCGTCCGCGACCTGGGCCCCTCGGCCTGGAAACAGCAGGCCTTCGCCCGTTTCCCGAGCTGGATGTGGCGCAACAGCGATGTCCAGGCGTTCGTCCGTTGGTTGCGGGACTACAACCTCGGCCAGCCTGCCCCTCGACGCGTGGAGTTCCGCGGCCTGGACGTCTACAGCCTGCGGCATTCCATCGACGAGGTGCTCGATTACCTCGACAAGAGCCATCCACATCTGTCCCGTGACGCCCGACACCGTTATGGCTGCCTGACGCCGTGGCACGACGATCCGGCGTTGTACGGCCATTTCACTGAACGCGGCAACCTGGCGACGTGCGAGGACGCCGTGGTCGAGCAGCTCAACAGCTTGCTGGCCGAGCGCCTCGACCCGTTGATCAAGGATGACGAAGGATTCTTCAATGCCGTCCAGAATGCTCGTGTCGTGCGCGCCGCCGAGCAGTATTACCGAGCGATGTACCGCGGCGGCAAATCGTCCTGGAACCTGCGGGACAAGCATATGTTCGACACCTTGCAAAGCCTGTTGGAGCATCGTGGGCCGGATGCAAAAGCGGTGGTCTGGGCACATAACTCCCACATCGGCAATGCCGCCGCGACGCGCATGGGCTGGGAAGGGGAGTTCAACATTGGCCAACTGTGCCGCATGGCTTATGGTCGCGACGCGGTGTTGCTGGGCATGGGCACTGACCATGGCAGCGTGGCGGCGGCCGATGACTGGGACGCGCCGATGAAAATCAAGCCAGTCGTGCCAGCGCTGGCCGGCAGTTGGGAGCGGGAGTTTTTGCTGGCAGGCGTGGGCGCATCGCTGACCGACTGGCGAACCGCGCCCGACGAAGACTTGTTGGACGCGTTGTCGGAGCCGCTGCTTGAACGCGCCATCGGTGTGATCTACCGCCCTGAGACCGAACGCCAGAGCCACTATTTCGAGGCAGTGCTGGCCGAACAATTCGATGCCTGGCTCTGGTTCGAACAGACCGAAGCCGTCACGCCGTTAGCAGCGCCTCACCCGCAGGAAAACGAGGAGGACACTTTTCCGTTCGGCCTTTGAACGCCTTGTGTCACGGTTGCGCTATGGGTCCGGTCGCCTAAGCTTCAAGGCAGGCAGCTGCGTATCGGGCGACTCTCGCGGAACAATCGCCGCCATGTGCAATCAGTACAGCGTAAATATCAAAAGGAGAGGCGCATGCTTATTCGGTCGTTGACCTTCGCTACCCTGCTGGCCATCGCCGGCCCCCTGTTCGCCGCCGATGGCGATTCACCCCTGGTGGCGGAAGTCGGCAAGTCTCGCCCGCTGATCGTCATCGCGCCCAGCTCCGTCGACCCTGCGTGGGTCAACCTGAAGAAAGCCTTGGATGAGCCGGCGGGCAAGCAGGGTTTTTCCGAGCGCAACATGGTGCTCTACACCGTGCTCAACACTATCGGGCAGCGTGATGGCAAGGACCTTGATCCGCAGAGCACCATGGCGCTGATTCGCGCTCTCAAACTGGGGGCCGGTGCGCAGACCAAGATCATCCTCGTGGGCAAGGACGGGGAAAAGAAGCTTGAACATTCGGGTGCGATCGAATTGAAGGAGCTGTTCGACACCGTCGATAAACTCCCCGCAACGGAAAAAGAAGCGACCCCTCCGGCGCCCCCCCCCGCGCCGGAACCCGAGCCGGCCAAGGACGCGAAAGGTGCCAAGCCGGGCAAGGCAGCCAAGCCAGCGGCTGCGCCGAAACCGTTGGATGATTGATTTCTGATAGCGATGAGGTCCCTGTGGCGAGGGATCTCACTGCTCTTGCAACGCCATCAGAATCTGGTGCGCGGCCTTCACCCGTGCTTCGATCGGGTAGTTTTTATTCGCCAACAGCACAATCCCCATACCTTTCCCAGGGATGAAAGCCGCGTACGCACCGAAACCATTGGTGGACCCGGTCTTGTTGATCCAGGCACCGTCCGGCGCGGGCTGGGGTGGGTCGAGCGGATCGACTTTTTGCGGGGTCAGGGCCATCCCTGGCGTGTTGCCAGCGAGCAGGTTCTCCAGGGTGAACGGGGCGGGGTAGAACTCCCAGCCCAGTCCCTGGGTTATTGATCCGGCCTTGTAGAAACCTGTTTGTGTCGTGGCGATGGCTTGCTTGAGATCAGCGTCCAGCTGGTCAGGTTGCAGGTTGGCCTCGACGAAACGAATCAGGTCCGATGAGCTGGTCTTCACCCCGTAGGCCTCCGAATCCATCGCGCCGGGGCCGACCCGCACGGGCTTGCCATCCTTTGCGTAGCCTTGGGCATATCGGCCCAGTTGGTCCTGCGGCACCCGCACGTAGCTGTGCTTGAGGCCCAGCCCGGGCATCAACGTTTGTTCCATCACCTCGTCAAACGGTCGCCCCAGGCTGCGGGCCGCCAGATGGCCGAACAAGCCGATGCTCGGGTTCGAATACAGCCGCTGGGTGCCGACCGGGTAGAGCGGTTTCCAACTCTGGTAGTAACTGAACATCCGGTCGGGACGGTCGGCATCGTCGGGAAACTGCAACGGCAGGCCGCCCGGGGTGTAGGTGGCGAGGTCGAGCAGGCGGGTGTTTTCCACGGCACTGCCGCGCAGTTCGGGGGCGAAGCGGCCGGCGGGGTCCGTCAGGGACAGTTTGCCTTGGGCCTGGGCGTAGGCGCCAAGCGTCGCGGTGAAGACCTTGCTGATCGAGCCGACTTCGAACAGGGTCTGGTCAGTCACCGCTTTTTTCGTGTCCTTGGAAGCAACGCCATAGTTGAAGTACTGGCGTTGACCGTTGCGTGTGATCGCTACCGCCATGCCGGCGATGTCCTGTTGTTTCATCAAGGGCTGGATGACCGCGTTGACCCGGTCTTCAATACGCTCCTTGGCAAAGCTTGGGGTGGTTACGCAGACGAGGAAAAACGTCCCGGCGAGTAACGATTTGGCAATTTGCATCATGGACCGCTCTTGTTGGCCTTCCTTGAGGGGGGTCAATCTAGGACGTTTTCCGCTACGCGGCAATTGGTAGTGGTTGGGCAGGGGTTTGTTTGCGCCTGGTCTGACAGGACAGTGCGCATGCTCCTACAAAAAAGCTTAATGGCTCAAAATGACGGGCCTCAAGCGAAACCACACAAAGCGGCGGCCGCCGGGTAAACTCGCGGCTCTTTCCAAAGGAGTTCCCATGAGTTACTACCAGCCCGGCATTCTCGCCACCCCTGTTCCGCCTCAGGCTCGTCATCTGTTTTTTGCCCTGGAATCGGTCGAGGCACTGCCGGCTGCGCTCGACAAATTGCTCCTTCAATTGGACGGCCGCGCGGTGGTCGGCCTTGGCGAATCGCTGGTCCAGGCGCTGGGTGGCCAGGTCGAAGGCTTGCGGGCTTTTCCCGCGCTGGCCGGTCTCGGCGTCGACAACCCGTCGACCCAGCATGCGCTCTGGTGCTGGTTGCACGGCGAGGACCGGGGCGAGCTGCTGCACCGCAGTCGCGCCATCGAAGCGGCATTGGCGCCGGCGCTGCGCCTGGTGCAGATGAACGAAACCTTCCGCCACATGACCGGGCACGACCTGACCGGCTACGAAGATGGCACCGAAAACCCCCATGACGAAGCGGCCATCGCCGCCGCCCTCGCCCAGGGCAACGACGGGTTGCGCGGTGGCAGTTTTGCCGCGATCCAGCAGTGGCAACATGATCTGGATGGTTTCGCGGCGATGCAGCCCCATGAGCGGGACAACATCATGGGCCGTCGCCTGAGCGACAACGAAGAAATCGAAGACGCGCCGGAATCGGCCCACGTCAAGCGCACGGCCCAGGAAAGCTTCGCCCCGGAGGCCTTCGTCGTGCGCCGTTCCATGCCTTGGATCGAAGGTGATCGCGCTGGCCTGATGTTCCTCGCGTTCGGTTTCTCCCTCGACGCCTTCGAGGCGCAACTGCGCCGAATGAGCGGGCTGGAAGACGGTATCACCGACGGCCTGTACCGCATGAGCCGACCGATTACCGGCGGTTATTACTGGTGCCCGCCGCTGCTGGACGGTCGCCTGGACTTGCGCGCACTCGTTCGCTAGGGCGTGTGCCTCGGCCCGGTAAGCGGGCCGCGTTGTGCAAAAACACAGGCGAACGCTATTCTTGGGCCCGATGTGTTTGCGTGAAACGGAGAAGCAGCGTGGATAAAATCATCGTCATCACCGGCGGCGGTCGCGGGATCGGGGCGGCCACGGCGCTGTTGGCTGCCGACCTGGGCTATCGGATCTGCATCAATTACCAAGCCGACGAAAATGCGGCCCAGGATGTACTTGAACAGGTCCGGGCCAAAGGCGCGCAGGCTATCGCGGTACGGGCCGACGTGAGTATCGAGGATGAGGTGGTCGGCCTGTTCAACCGCGTAGACGCCGAGTTGGGGCGCGTCACCGCACTGGTGAACAACGCCGGTACGGTTGCGCACAAATCCCGACTCGATGAAATGTCCGAGTTCCGCATTCTCAAGATCCTGAAGACCAACGTGTTGGGGCCGATCTTGTGCGCCAAGCACGCAGTGCTGCGCATGTCGCCCCGGCATGGCGGGCAGGGCGGCAGCATCGTCAACGTCTCGTCAGTCGCCGCCCGCCTCGGCGCGCCGGCTGAATACGTGGACTACGCGGCCTCCAAGGGCGCGTTGGATACTTTCACGGTCGGACTCTCCAAGGAGGTGGCCGGCGAAGGCATTCGCGTCAACGCGGTCCGTCCTGGCTATATCTATACCGATTTCCACGCCCTCAGTGGCGACCCGGATCGCGTCAGCAAGCTGGAATCGGCGATTCCCATGGCACGGGGCGGACGCCCTGATGAAGTGGCCGAAGCGATTATCTGGCTACTGTCGGACAAGGCTTCGTATGCGACCGGGACGTTTGTGGACCTCGGCGGCGGGCGCTGAGCTGCTCAGCGCTGGCGATCGATTCAGAACGACCTGATGATCCGCCCCAACGTCTCCATGGCCTTTTCCGAAACGTCGGTCCAAGGGCCGCCATAATTCAGGCGAATGCAATTGCTGAAGCGCCGGGTCGCTGAAAAGATCGGTCCCGGCGCGATGCTGATGCCCTGCGCCAGGGCCATCTGGAACAGCTTCAGCGAATCGATCTGCTCCGGCAGTTCCAGCCACAGGAAATAGCCGCCCGCTGGCTGGCTCACGCGGGTCTGGGCCGGAAAATAGCGGGCAACGGCGGCGAGCATGGCGCTTTGCTGCTCCTCCAGGGCGTAGCGCAATTTGCGCAGGTGACGGTCGTAGCCACCGTGTTGCAGGTAGTCGGCAATGGCGGCCTGGGCTGGCATCGAGGCGCACAACGACGTCATGAGCTTGAGCCGTTCGATTTTCTGCGCATAGCGCCCGGCGGCGACCCAGCCGATGCGATAGCCCGGGGCCAGGCTCTTGGCGAACGAACCGCAATGCATCACCAGCCCTTCGGTGTCGAACGCCTTCGCCGGTTTGGGCGCCTGTTGGCCGTAATAGAGTTCGGCATAGACATCGTCTTCGATCAGCGGCACCTCATGACGACGCAGCAGCTCGACCAGCGCCTGCTTGCGCGCTTCGGGCATCGTCGCGCCAATGGGGTTCTGGAAACTGGTCATGCACCAGCAGGCCTTGATCGGATGGCGCGCCAAGGTCTGTTCCAGCACTTCAAGGTCGATGCCATCGCGCGGATGCACAGGGATTTCCACGGCCTTGAGCTTGAGCCGTTCCAGCACTTGCAGGCTGGCGTAGAACGCCGGCGCTTCGATCGCCACCAAATCGCCCGGTTCGGTCACGGCTTGCAGGCACAGGTTCAACGCCTCTAGCGCGCCGTTGGTGACCAACAATTCCTCCATCGGCAACATCAGCCCACCGACCATGTAGCGCAGGGCAATCTGGCGGCGCAGCTGAGGGTTGCCCGGTGACATGTCGGTGACCACCACGCTAGGATCCATGTCCCGCGTGGCGCTGGACAACGAGCGTGACAGGCGCTGCAGCGGAAACAGCAGTGGGCTGGGAAAGGCCGAGCCGAACGGTACGGTGGCGGGGTCCTTGATCGAGTCGAGCACTGAAAATACCAGTTCGCTGACATCGACTTCGGTGGACTCATGAACCGGGCTGCTGATCACCGGTTCGCAGAACGGGCTGGGCCCATGATTGTTGACGAAGTAGCCGGAGCGCGGCCGGGCGCGAATCAGGCCTCGGCGCTCCAGCAGGTAATAGGCCTGGAACACGGTGGACGGGCTGACGCCATAGGTCTGGCTGGCATAGCGTACCGACGGTATCCGCTGGCCGGGCCCGAGCATGCCGGAGTGGATCAGTTGCGCGATGTCGTCGGCGAATTGTTCGTAGCGTTTCATGGCGGGCCCGGTCTGGAGCGGCTTTCATTATGGGAGCGAGGCATCTTAAGGCTTCACCGATTCATCGGTGCGACAAAACGGCTTTTTGCTTCGCTGTAGACATCAGGCGCGTCACTGTCGGCGACCTTGAAGGTCACTTCCTCGGAACCTTTGCCAGGACGCCCGCTGAGCATCGCCACCGACACCGGCACGTCGACGATCTCCCCCGGCGCGAGGCTCAGTTGGGTCCGGCCTTGCAGGACGAAGCCGTCGCCGTTCACCAAGGACAGGTGATACGACTGGCGTTGCTGGGTCTTGTTGATGATCTTCAGGCTGTAGATGTTCTCGATCTGGCCTTGGCTGTTTTCACGAAACAGGCCGCGGTCCTTGCTGACGTCCAGCGACACCATCGGCCGTTCCACCAGTGCCAGGGCCAACGCGCCGATCATGACCAGCAATACGGCGGTGTAGCCGATCAGCCGCGGTCGCAACAGGTGGGTCTTGCCCCCTTGCAACTGGTGTTCGGAAGTGTATTTGATCAGGCCGCGGGCGTAGCCCATTTTGTCCATGATCGAATCGCAGGCATCGATGCATGCCGCGCAACCGATGCACTCCATTTGCAAGCCGTCGCGGATGTCGATGCCGGTGGGGCAAACCTGCACGCACATCTGGCAGTCGATGCAGTCACCCAGGCCGATGGCGGCCGGATCTGCCTCACGCTTGCGCGGGCCACGGTTTTCGCCACGGGCCACATCATAGGAAATGGTCAACGTGTCCTTGTCGAACATCACGCTCTGGAACCGCGCATAAGGGCACATGTGCATGCACACGGCTTCGCGCAGCCAGCCGGCGTTGAGGTAAGTGGCAGCGGTGAAAAACAGTATCCAGAACAAACTGACGCCGGCCATTTGCAGGGTCAGGAGTTCTTCGGCCAGCGGACGGATCGGGGTGAAATAGCCGACAAATGTCAGGCCAGTGAGCAGGCTGATGGCGAGCCACAATGTGTGCTTGGCCCAGCGTCGCAGCAGTTTGTCCGGTCCCCAGGGCGCGGCTTGCAGCTTGATCCGCTGGTTGCGGTCACCCTCGGTGATTTTTTCGCACCACATGAACAGCCAGGTCCACGAACTCTGCGGACAGGTGTAGCCGCACCACACGCGCCCGGCGAACACGGTCATTGCAAACAGGCCGAACGCGGCGATGATCAGCAACGCCGACAGCAGGATGAAATCCTGTGGCCAGAAGGTCGCGCCAAAAATATGGAATTTGCTTTCGCCAAGGTCCCAGAGCACGGCCTGGCGACCGTTCCAGTCCAACCACACCGTGCCGAAGAACAGCAGGAACAAGACACCGGCACCGCTGATGCGCAAGGTGCGAAACAAACCGGTGAAGCTGCGGGTATGGATCAGGTTGTCGGTGGTCCGGGCCCTGATCCTGGTCGGCGCGGGATCGTAGGTCGGTATCAACTGGACGGGAATTCGTTCGCTCATGGTCGGTCGCTCATCAGCCGCTATCTGGCCAGAGCACTATGAGCATCGAACTGTTTGCATAACAGACTCAGGTAGCCGGATAAAAACCGTATCAGATACCGCGAAACCCAGGCGCTGCGACACTTTGATGCACCCAGGAAATCACAGACATACTCCTGTGGCGAGGGAGCAAGCTCCCTCGCCACGGCCGTCGGTGGGATTCAGATCGCCGAGCCGCTGTCCGTGGCCTTGAGGTGCTTGCGACCGTCAGCCGCTCCGGCCACGGTCAGGGCGTCCGCCTCCGCCTCCGTCAGGTAGACCCGCCCACTGTTGAGTTCCACGGCCGACATGGCTTTGTCCGGGTCGGTGATGATGGTCAGTTCGCTGGCCGGACGCTGTTCCTGGCCGTTGGGGGTGTCGAAACGACAGGTCTGGTTGTGATCAATATGCACAGTCATGGTGGTGCTCCTTCCTGATATCTAATCGTTAGGCGCCCGGCGATCGGCAGGGTTCGTTGCGGCTGATCAGCGGTCGGGCGCACGTCTGGCAACGCTTGTGGTCCATCATTTATCGACGTGAGAGAGGAAGGTCCATGGAATCGTGGTGGGATGAAGTCTGGGTAACCCTGCAAGCGGAATTTGCCGACATCACCGATACCGAGCAAATGACGCGCGTAACGGTGCGCCTGGTGATGGCTGCACTGCTAGGGGGCATCCTCGGGTTCGAGCGTGAACACAAGGGCAAGGCCGCGGGCGTGCGTACCCACATGCTGGTGGCGCTGGGGGCTGCGCTGTTCGTGTTGGTGCCGCAGATGTCCGGCTCCCAGGCTGACGCCATGAGCCGCGTGATCCAGGGCGTTGTGGCCGGCATCGGCTTTCTGGGCGCCGGCACTATCCTGAAAAACGCTGACGGCGATGAAAGCCACGTCAAGGGCCTGACCACCGCCGCCGGCCTGTGGATGACGGCGGCCATCGGCGTCGCTGCCGGGCTGGGGCGCGAAGCGACGGCGGTGCTCAGCACGGTGTTGGCGCTGGCTATCTTCAGCGTGATGCCGGTGATTGTCCGGGCGTTGGAAAAGAACGACAAGGTGTAAGCCAGGTCTTCCTGGCTTGACGCTCCGGCAGGTTTCACGTCGTTCCCGAGAGTTGCGACTAGGCTACCTCACACACGCTCCGGCGGCGCCTCGCTCGGCGGATCGCCGTGGGGCGGTTGCGGGTCGAGCGGTGGGTCTTTTTCCGGTATTGGCTCCGGGTCGGGACCCGGTGGCGGCAGGTTGGGGTCATCGATATTCGGATCGGGTGTTTCGGCCGGGATGGGAATGCTCATGAGGCGGCTCTCCGGAGGGGATGTGGCTTGAGTCGTGCTTGTTGGGTTGACCATGCCTCGAGGGATTTGATTCCCCGGAGCCGGGCAGTAAATCTCGCTGAACTTTTGGTCGCCGGTCCGGTTCGGAGCTTAAGTGAGTTTAATCAGGGACCCGTTGGGCCTTTACCGCCACAAGCGCGTCCATGGGGCGTAAAAGGAGCGATGCTCGATGACTGCCGAACAGCCGACCGACCTGGCGTACAACCCGCATTTGCCGTTGTCACAGGCCTTGTTGTTGCCACGTATTGCAATTGAAAACACCATGCCGGTGATCGACGGCGGGCAGTTTGCCGCCAAGGCCCTGGCGGGGCGGGATGTGACGGTGACCAGCAAGGTGTTCGCCGATGGCCACGACAAGCTGGCCGTGCGGATTCGCTGGCGCGCCCTGGAAGATGAGATCTGGAACAGCGAGGTCATGGCCGAGCTGGGTAACAACAGCTGGAGTGGGCAGTTCAATGCGCCGGTGCAGGGTCGCTACGTGTTTTGCATCGAGGCCTGGCTCGATCAATTCGCCAGCTTTTGTTACGAGCTGCAAAAGAAATACGCCGCCGGGGTGCCCATCAGCCTCGAGCTGCAGGAAGGCCGCAATTACGTGCAACAGGCCGCCGAGCGTAGCGATGGCGAACTGAGGGAACAGCTGACCGAGCTGCATCATGAGCTTTCAGGCCTGTTGCCAGAAGAGCAGGTCGCATTGTTCCTCGAGCCTCGTAGCGCCGACCTGATGTCCCTGGCCGATCATCGGCCTTACTTGAGCATCAGCCCCGAGTACCCGTTGGACGTGGAGCGTGAACTTGCCGAGTTCGCCAGTTGGTACGAGCTGTTTCCGCGCTCGATCACCGATGATGCCAGCCGCCACGGCACGTTCAACGACGTCCATTCGCGCCTGGCGGTGATCCAGGACATGGGCTTCGATGTGCTGTACTTTCCGCCGATCCATCCGATTGGCCGCAGCTTCCGCAAAGGTCCGAACAACTCTCTCACCGCAGGTCCCGACGATCCGGGCAGCCCGTATGCCATCGGCAGCGAGGAGGGCGGGCACGAGGCGATTCATCCGCAGTTGGGCACCCGCGAAGATTTCCGCCGCCTGGTGGCCGCTGCCGCCGACCATGGCCTGGAGATCGCCCTCGACTTCGCCATCCAATGTTCCCAGGACCACCCGTGGCTCAAGCAGCACCCGGGCTGGTTCAGCTGGCGGCCGGACGGCACGATCAAATACGCGGAGAACCCGCCGAAGAAGTATCAGGACATCGTCAACGTCGATTTCTATGCCGCCGATGCCATTCCCAGCCTGTGGCTGGAGCTGCGCGACATCGTGGTGGGCTGGGTCAACGAAGGCGTGAAGATATTCCGCGTCGATAATCCCCACACCAAGCCTTTGCCGTTCTGGCAGTGGCTGATCGCCGATGTGCGATCGCAATACCCTGAAGTGATATTCCTGGCGGAAGCGTTCACCACGCCGGCGATGATGGCGCGCCTGGGCAAGGTCGGTTATTCCCAGAGCTACACCTATTTCACCTGGCGCAATACCAAGGCTGAACTGGCGACCTATTTCACCGAACTCAACGAATCGCCGTGGCGCGAATGCTACCGGCCGAATTTCTTCGTCAACACGCCAGACATCAACCCGGCGTTTCTCCATGAGTCGGGGCGTGCGGGTTTCCTGATACGCGCGGCGCTGGCGACCATGGGGTCGGGCCTGTGGGGCATGTACTCGGGTTTTGAACTGTGCGAATCGGCGGCGGTGCCGGGCAAGGAAGAATACCTCGACTCGGAGAAATACGAGATCCGTCCACGGGACTTCACCGCGCCGGGCAACATTATTGCCGAGATCGCCCAGCTCAACCGAATCCGCCGGCAGAACCCGGCGTTGCACACGCACCTGGGCCTGAAGATCTACAACGCCTGGAACGACAACATCCTTTATTTCGGCAAGCGCACCGCCGATGGCAGCAATTTCATCCTCGTGGCGGTGAGCCTTGATCCGCATAACGTCCAGGAAGCCAATTTCGAGTTGCCGCTGTGGGAAATGGGCCTGCCTGACGATGCCCAGACTCAAGGCGAGGATCTGATGAACGGACATCGCTGGAGCTGGTACGGCAAGTATCAGTTCATGCGCATCGACCCAGCGTACCAGCCGTTCGGGATCTGGCGGATCAGCGTGGCGTGAAACGCAAGCGATTGCACTGATCGCTCTTGTGGCGAGGGAGCTTGCTCCCGCTTGACCGGGCTGGCGCTCCAGTGCGAAGCGCTCATCGCTTTTTTTGGGGCCGCTACGCAGCCCAGCGGGAGCAAGCTCCCTCGCCACATGGATCGCGCCAGCCAGCTCAACGGCTTTATCGATTTCTTCAGGAGTTGCAAATGGCCAAGAAACCCCGGTCTGCCACCTTTATAAACGACCCGCTCTGGTACAAGGACGCGGTTATCTATCAGGTCCACGTCAAATCCTATTTCGATTCCAACAACGACGGGATCGGTGATTTTCCCGGCCTGATCGAGAAGCTCGACTACATTGCCGACCTGGGCGTCAACACCATCTGGCTGCTGCCGTTCTATCCCTCGCCCCGGCGCGATGACGGCTACGATATCGCCGAGTACCGTGGCGTCAGCCCCGACTATGGCACCATGGCCGACGCGCGGCGCTTCATCGCCGAGGCCCACAAGCGCAACCTGCGGGTGATCACCGAGCTGGTCATCAATCACACCTCCGACCAACACCCCTGGTTCCAGCGCGCACGCAAGGCCAAGCCGGGCTCGAAGGCGCGGGACTTCTACGTCTGGTCCGATGACGACCACAAATACGACGGTACGCGGATCATCTTCCTCGACACCGAGAAGTCCAACTGGACCTGGGACCCGGTCGCCGGCCAATACTTCTGGCACCGCTTCTATTCGCACCAGCCGGACCTCAATTTCGACAATCCGCAAGTGCTCAAGGCCGTGCTGTCGGTGATGCGCTACTGGCTCGACATGGGCATCGACGGCCTGCGCCTGGATGCGATTCCGTACCTGATCGAGCGCGACGGTACCAACAATGAAAACCTGCCCGAGACCCACGACGTCCTCAAGCTGATCCGTGCCGAAATCGACGCCAATTATCCTGACCGCATGTTGCTGGCCGAGGCCAACCAGTGGCCGGAAGACACTCAGCTGTATTTCGGTGACGTCGATGCCCAGGGCCTGAACGGTGACGAGTGCCACATGGCATTCCACTTCCCGCTGATGCCGCGCATGTACATGGCGCTGGCCCAGGAAGACCGCTTCCCCATCACCGATATCCTGCGCCAGACCCCGGAGATTCCGGCGAATTGCCAATGGGCGATTTTCTTGCGCAACCACGATGAGCTGACCTTGGAGATGGTCACCGACAAGGAGCGCGATTACCTGTGGAATTACTACGCGGCCGACCGCCGGGCGCGAATCAACCTCGGGATTCGCCGGCGCCTGGCGCCGCTGATGGAGCGTGACCGTCGCCGCGTGGAATTGCTCAACAGCCTGCTGCTGTCGATGCCCGGCACGCCGACTTTGTACTACGGTGATGAAATCGGCATGGGCGACAATATCTACCTGGGCGACCGCGATGGCGTGCGCACGCCGATGCAGTGGTCCATCGACCGCAACGGCGGTTTCTCCCGCGCCGACCCGGCGAGCCTGGTGCTGCCGCCGATCATGGACCCGCAATACGGCTATCTGTCGGTGAACGTCGAGACCCAGGCCGGTGACCCCCATTCGCTGCTCAATTGGACCCGACGCATGCTGGCGGTGCGCAAGCAGTCCAAGGCCTTCGGTCGCGGCACGCTGAAGATGCTCTCGCCAAGCAATCGCCGGATCCTCGCCTATACCCGTGAATACACCGGGCCGGACGGCAAGCATGAAATCATCTTGTGCGTGGCCAACGTATCGCGCAGCGCCCAGGCCGCCGAGCTGGATTTGTCGGCCTATGCCGGCATGGTCCCGGTGGAGATGCTCGGCGGCAATGCCTTCCCGCCCATCGGCCAGTTGAACTTCCTCCTGACCCTGGCGCCGTATGGCTTCTATTGGTTTGCCCTGGCGGCGGAAAACCAGATGCCGAGCTGGCACGTGGAGCCCGCCCAGAGCCTGCCGGACTTCACCACCCTGGTACTGAAAAAACGCCTGGAAGAATTGCTTGAGGCGCCGTCGCGCACCACCCTGGAGCAGGGCATCCTGCCGAACTGGCTACAGAACCGCCGCTGGTTCGCCGGCAAGGACAGCGCCATCGAGAAAATCGACATTGTCTACGGCGTGCGTTTTGGCGATCCGCAACACCCAGTGCTGCTCAGCGAAATCGATGTCACTAGCGCGGGCCAGACGCTGCGCTATCAGTTGCCCTTCGGTCTGTTGGCCGAGGACCAAGTGGGCCCAGCGCTGCCCCAGCAACTGGCCTTGTCGCGGGTTCGCCGAGGCCGTCAGGTCGGGCTGATCACCGATGCGTTCACCCTCGAAAGCTTCGTGCGCGCGGTGATGCGAGGCATACAGGACAGCACGGTGCTGCCTTGCGCCGAGGGCGAGTTGCGTTTCGAACCCACCGAGGGCCTGGCGGCACTGAACCTGGGTGCCGAGCCGGAGGTGCGTTACTTGTCTGCCGAACAGTCCAACAGTTCGGTGGTGGTCGGCGGCAGCCTGGTGCTCAAATTGATCCGCAAGGTCGCGTCCGGCGTGCACCCGGAACTGGAGATGAGCGCTTACCTGACCGCTGCGGGTTTCAGCAATATCTCGCCGCTGCTGGGGTCGGTGATTCGTCGCGACGCCCAAGGCGAGGACGCACTGCTGATGATTGCACAGGGCTATCTGAGCAATCAGGGCGATGCGTGGGAATGGACCCAGAACAACCTTGAACGTGCCTTGCGCGATGAGCTGGCGGACGCCATGTCCGAACAGGAACAGCATTACAACGCCCTGGGCGAGTTGAAGGACTTTGCCGGCATGCTCGGCCAGCGCCTGGGAGAAATGCATCGGGTACTCGCCGAGCCCACCGACAACCCGGACTTCGCGCCGCAGGCTACCAGCGCCAAGGAAGCCCAGGCGATTGGCAAGGACGTCGTCGCGCAGGTGGAAAACGCTTTGCGCTTGCTCAAGCAGAACCAGGGCCAATTGAACCCGGCGGACCAGGCGATGGTCGCACGCTTGCTGGAACACAAGAAAACCGTCCTGGCCCACGTCCAGGACCTCGCCGGCAAGGCCGCCGGTGGCTTGCGCATCCGCGTCCATGGCGACTTGCACCTGGGGCAGGTGCTGGTGATCAAGGGCGATGCCTACCTGATCGACTTCGAGGGCGAGCCGGCGCGGCCGCTGCATGAGCGACGCGGCAAGCACAGCCCGTACAAGGACGTCAGTGGTGTGCTGCGTTCCTTCGACTACGCGGCGGCGATGGCGATTCAGCTGCACACCGTCGACACCACGGCCGATGCCGATGCGGCGCGCAAACGGGTCGCCGAGCGTTATTTGACTGAGGCGCGCCAGGCATTTGTCCAGGCATATCGGCTGGCGGCAGCTAGTCTTGCCCATGAGTGGAAAGATGCTGAAGGCGAAAACGCCGCGCTGGCGTTGTTCGGCCTGGAGAAGGCGGCCTATGAGGTGGCTTATGAAGCCGAGAATCGCCCCGCCTGGCTGCCCGTGCCGTTGCACGGTCTGTACGGGTTATTGAGTGGGCTGCAACCCTTTTCCGATTTAGCCGGACCGATTTAGTGGAGAGAATCATGAGCGTCTCGAACAAGCAATCCCAGGGGCAGGCCAAAGAGTCCTTGCTGCCGGCCCCCCATGACATCGACGCGCTGGTGCGCGCCGAGCATCAAGACCCGTTTTCGATCCTGGGGCCCCATGGCGATGGCGCGGGCGGACAATTCATCCGCGCGTACCTGCCCGGCGCACTGAGCGTGCACGTGCTCGCCCGCGACAGCGACGAAGAGTTGGGCGAGTTGCAGATCACCGAAACCCCGGGCTTGTTCGTCGGCCATTTCGACCGCGCCCAGCCGTACCTGCTGCGCACCCGCTGGGCGGGTGGCGAGCAAGTCGCCGAAGACCCCTACAGCTTCGGCCCGCTGCTGGGGGAAATGGATCTCTATCTGTTCGCCGAAGGCAATCACCGCGACCTCAGTTCCTGCCTCGGTGCGCAACTGACCACGGTCGACGGCATCGACGGCGTGCGTTTCGCCGTCTGGGCGCCGAACGCTCGGCGAGTATCGGTGGTCGGGGATTTCAACGTCTGGGATGGCCGTCGGCACCCGATGCGCATTCGTTATCCGTCCGGTGTGTGGGAAATCTTCATTCCGAGGCTGGGCCCGGGGGAGGGCTACAAATATGAAATCCTCGGCGCCCACGGCATCCTGCCGCTCAAGGCTGACCCGGTGGCACTGGCCACCCAGATGCCGCCGGATACGGCGTCCAAAGTCGCCGCGCCACTGAAAATCGAATGGCGTGACGATGAATGGATGCAAAGTCGCCGTGAACGCCAGCTGCCAGGCGCGCCGTTGTCGATCTACGAATTGCACGCCGGTTCCTGGCAGTGCGAGATCGACGAGGCGGGCGAAGTGGCCCGGCAATACAACTGGCACGAGCTGGCCGATCGGCTGATCCCCTACGTCAAGGACCTGGGGTTTACCCATATCGAACTGATGCCGATCATGGAGCACCCGTTTGGCGGCTCGTGGGGCTACCAGCCGCTCTCGCAATTTGCGCCGACGGCGCGGTTCGGCTCGCCTGAGGATTTCGCTGCGTTCGTCAACGCCTGCCACCAGGCCAATATCGGTGTGATCCTCGACTGGGTGCCCGCGCATTTCCCCACGGACACCCACGGCCTGGCTCAATTCGACGGCACTGCGCTGTACGAATACGGCAACCCGCTGGAAGGCTTTCACCAGGATTGGGACACGCTGATCTACAACCTGGGCCGCACCGAAGTGCACGGCTTCATGCTGGCGTCGGCGTTGCATTGGCTCAAGCATTTCCACGTCGACGGGCTGCGGGTGGATGCCGTCGCCTCGATGCTGTATCGCGACTATTCGCGCAAGGCCGGCGAATGGGTACCCAACCGCCACGGTGGTCGGGAAAACCTCGAAGCCATCGATTTCCTGCGCCACCTCAACGATGTGGTCGCCCTGGAAACCCCCGGCGCGCTGGTCATCGCCGAGGAGTCCACGGCGTGGCCCGGCGTCAGCCAGAGCACGCAGCAGGGCGGGCTGGGTTTCGCCTACAAATGGAACATGGGCTGGATGCACGACTCGCTGCATTACATCCAGCAGGACCCGGTGTACCGCGCCCACCATCACAACGAGCTGAGTTTCGGCCTGGTGTACGCCTGGTCGGAGCGGTTCGTCTTGCCGATTTCCCATGACGAGGTGGTCCATGGCAAACGCTCGCTGATCGACAAGATGCCCGGCGATCGTTGGCAGAAGTTCGCCAACCTGCGCGCCTACCTCAGCTTCATGTGGGGCCATCCGGGCAAGAAGTTGTTGTTCATGGGGTGCGAGTTTGGCCAATGGCGCGAGTGGAACCATGACCAGCAGCTGGACTGGTACCTGATGCAATACCCCGAGCACCGTGGGGTGCAGAAGCTGGTGAGCGATCTGAACCGACTCTATCGCGAAGAGCCGGCGCTGCATGACCAGGACGACGCGCCGCAAGGCTTCCAATGGTTGATCGGTGACGATGCGGTCAACAGCGTCTATGCATGGCTGCGCTGGAGCAAGGATGGCCGGCCGGTGCTGGTGGTCGCCAACTTCACCCCGGTGCCGCGGGAGGCTTACCGAGTGGGCGTGCCGTTTGGCGGACGATGGGTAGAGCTGCTCAACAGCGATGCCGACACCTACGCCGGCTCCAACTATGGCAATGGCGGCGGTGCCTCCACCGAGGAAGTGCCGAGCCACGGCCAGGCGCTGTCGCTGGAACTGAACCTGCCGCCGTTGGCGGTGCTGATCCTGCGGCCGGAGGGTTAGCGGGTACCTAAAACCCCAAGGCAAATGATGACTGTGGCGAGGGAGCTTGCTCCCGCTGGGCTGCGTAGCGGCCCCTTTCGGCGGTTGCTGCGCACTGGAGCGCCAGCCCGGCCGAGCGGGAGCAAGCTCCCTCGCCACAAGCATGTGTCTGACACTGACTCTTCAGCGCACCAGGCACGGCTGCTTGTTGTTGAAACTCCAGCCCGGAATCAGATACTGCATCGCCACCGAATCATCCCGCGCCCCGAGTCCCATGCCCTTGTAGAGCTCATGGGCCTTCGCCAACTGGTCCATGTCCAGCTCAACCCCCAGCCCCGGTTTCTTCGGCACCTGCACGCAGCCGCCCTTGATCTGCAGGGGCGCCTTTGTCAGGCGCTGGCCGTCCTGCCAGATCCAGTGGGTGTCGATGGCAGTGATATCGCCCGGCGCCGCAGCGGCCACGTGGGTGAACATTGCCAAGGAAATATCGAAGTGGTTGTTGGAATGCGAGCCCCAGGTCAGGCCCCATTCATTGCACATCTGCGCCACCCGCACCGAACCTTGCATCGTCCAGAAATGCGGGTCGGCCAGTGGGATGTCCACCGACTGCAAGGTAATCGCGTGGCCCATTTCACGCCAGTCGGTGGCGATCATGTTGGTGGCGGTCTTCAGGCCCGTGGCGCGACGGAACTCGGCCATGACCTCGCGGCCCGAATAACCGTTCTCGGCACCGCACGGGTCTTCGGCGTATGCCAGCACTTCATGCTGGTCACGGCACAGGCGGATGGCTTCCTTCAATGACCAGGCGCCGTTCGGATCCAGGGTGATACGCGCTTCGGGAAAACGCTCAGCCAGGGCCGTGACCGCTTCGATTTCTTCATCGCCACTGAGCACGCCACCCTTGAGCTTGAAGTCCTGGAAACCGTAATGCGCTTGGGCCGCTTCGGCCAGGCGCACCACCGCATCGGCGTCCAGGGCCTTTTCGTGGCGCAGGCGGAACCAGTCGTTATCGGCCTGCGGCTCGCTGCGGTAGGCCAGGTCGGTCTGCTGGCGATCACCGACATAAAACAGATAGCCGAGCATTTTCACTTCGTCGCGCTGCTGGCCTTCGCCGAGCAGCGCGGCAACCGGCACGTCCAGGTGCTGGCCGAGCAGGTCCAGCAATGCGGCTTCCAGGCCGGTGACCGCGTGGATGGTGATACGCAGGTCGAACGTCTGCAAGCCACGGCCACCGGCATCGCGGTCGGCGAAAGCCTGGCGCACGCTGTTGAGGATTTTCTGGTAGGTGCCGATGGGGCTGCCGACCACCAGTGAGCGGGCATCTTCGAGGGTCTGGCGAATGCGCTCGCCACCGGGCACTTCGCCCACGCCGGTGTGCCCAGCGTTGTCCTTGAGGATGACGATGTTGCGGGTGAAGAACGGACCATGGGCACCGCTGAGGTTCAGCAGCATGCCGTCGTGGCCAGCCACCGGCACGACCTGCATGCTGGTGATGATCGGGGCTTTGCTGATTTCTGGCGTAGTCATCGTTTGCGTGTCCTTGAATAATTTAATGATCAGACGTGGCTGGCAGCCGGGCTGGTCGGCGTGGTGATCGTTTTGGGCTTGGGCGTGTTGCGCGCGGCAAACACGATGATCGCGGCAATGATCGACGTGGCTGCGAGGCCATAGAGCCCGCCCTGGATCGAACCGGTGTGCTGTTCAAGCAAGCCGAAGGTGGTGGGGGCGACGAATCCGCCAAGGTTGCCCACCGAGTTGATCAGCGCGATCACACCCGCGGCGATCCGCGCATCCAGGTAAGCCTGGGGAATCGGCCAGAACAGCGACGAGGCCGACTTGAAACCCAGCGCCGCGAAGCAGATGGCGACGAAGGCAAATATCGGTCCGCCGGTGGTGGACATGAACATGCCCGCCGCGGCGATCAACAGGGCCGTGGCGACCCAGGCCTGCTGGAACTTCCACTTGGTCGACAGCGAGGCGAAGGCGTACATGCCGACGATCGACAGCAGCCAGGGAATCGAGTTGAACAACCCGACCTGAATATCACTGAGCTCGCCCATTTTCTTGATGATGCTCGGCAGCCAGAAGGTTGCGGCGTAGATCGTCAGCTGGATGAAAAAGTAGATCAGGCAAAACAGAATGATCTGGCGATCCTTGAGCAACTGGCCGATGGACAGTTTGATCGGCGTCGCCGCTTCACGGGCTGCCTGTTCATCATCGATGGCCTTGACTAGCGCGTCCTGCTCGTCCCGGCTCAGCCACTTGGCGTCGTGGGGCTTGGAGTCCAGCCAGAACCAGACGAACACGCACAGGCAGACGGAAAACATCCCTTCGATGAAGTACATCCACTGCCAGCCGTGCATGCCCAGGCCGTTGATTTGCAGGAGCAGTCCGGACAGCGGGCCGGAGATCAGCGACGCAATGGCCGAGCCGCTGAGGAAAATGGCGATGGCTTTGCCACGCTCGGCCCCTGGCAGCCAGCGCGTGAAGTAATAAATCACTCCAGGAAAGAAGCCTGCCTCGGCCACGCCCAGCAAGAAACGCAGGATGTAGAAGTGGGTTTCGTTCTGGATGAAGGCCATGCACGCGGCGACCAGGCCCCAGGTGAGCATGATGCGGGTCAGCCAGATACGCGCGCCGATGCGTTGCAAGAGGATGTTGGAAGGAACTTCGAACAGCGCGTAGCCGATGAAGAACAGGCCGGCACCAAAGCCGTAGGCCGCGGCACCGATGCCTAGGTCGTGCTCCATGTGGGAGCGGACAAAGCCGATGTTCACGCGGTCGATGTAGTTGACGATAAACATGATCACGAACAGTGGCAGGATGTGGCGCTTGACCTTGGATATGGCCGAAAGCAACACGGGATCCCCGCCGGCATTCGCCTTGAGGCTGGATGTAGTCACTGGATTTTCTCCCACTCGTTATTTTTATGCGGGGCATCGTGCAGGTGCCGATGTTGCTAGACATCATACAACTTGGATTTTTTTAAAAACAAGTGATTTTTAAGTCCGATTGGGTTGGGTGTCCTGGCTTCTTATGCCGTGAATACGGGCTTTAGTTGAGTTTCATGAGGTTCTTTCGATCGGGCGAGGACGTTTCGGATCGTTTTGTTTTACGGGATTTTTGATTGAAAACAGCGTTAGATTGAGTGTTGTCATACAAGTTGGGGCTGTAGAAACGAGCCATTCCGATGCCGTCGGTGATAGGATCGACATGCCTGTTTTCGAGGATCCGGCACATGCAGCAAACCACCGAAGCGCCCTTGCGCAAGCGCACCCATAACCTGGCCCATGACTTGGTGACAAAGTTGAGCCAGAGCATCTTGCTTGGGCAGTTGAAGCCTGGAGAAAAGCTGCCATCCGAAGGCGCCATCGTGCGGGAACACGGCGTGAGTCGCACCGTGGTGCGCGAGGCGATTTCCAAGTTGCAGGCTTCGGGGTTGGTGGAAACCCGGCACGGCATCGGCACCTTTGTGCTGGAGCAGACCGGGGAGCAGGGGCTGCGCCTCAATGTCGATACCGCGGCCGGCGTGCGGGGCATTCTGGAACTGCGCCTGGGCTTGGAAACCCAGGCCGCCGCGTTGGCCGCCCAACGTCGCAGCGAGCAGCAACTGCAGCAGATGCGCCAGGCGTTGGATGACTATCAGCGCTTGCTCAGCAACAACGACAGCTGTGCCGAAGCCGACCGGCGTTTCCATCTACTGATTGCCGAAGCCACGGAAAACAGCTGCTTTGTCGAGATCATGCAGCACTTGGGCAGCTCGATGATTCCGCGCACGCGGGTCAATGTGGCCGAACGCGGCCAGGCAGACCTGGGCAAGCTGGCGCAGTTGGCGAACCTGGAACATGAGGCGATTTTCAACGCGATCAGACGCCAGGACCCGGACGCTGCCCGTGCGGCCATGTGGCTGCACCTGACCAACAGCCGCGACCGATTTGGTGCGGGCACCTGACCCATCACCCACGCCACGCCATTGCAAATCCCTGTGGCGAGGGAGCTTGCTCCCGCTGGCCTGCGCAGCAGGCCCCTGGCATCCTTGCAGGCAGACCGCACGTACCAGCTTTGCGACTGCTGCGCAGCCGAGCGGGAGCAAGCTTCCTCGCCACGGGTTCGGCGCAGGCAAAAAAAACCGGCGCAACCCAGGTTGCGCCGGTCTGCTGCCAGTGGTTACGCGGATATCGTGGGTCCGCGCAGCCACCGTTGTGCCTGTTGTCGGTTACGCCCGTTCCAGCGCCAGGGCCACGCCCTGGCCGCCACCGATGCACAATGTCGCGAGGCCTTTCTTGGCGTCGCGCTTGATCATTTCATGCAGCAGCGTCACCAGCACCCGGCAGCCCGAAGCGCCGATGGGGTGGCCCAAGGCAATGGCGCCGCCGTTGACGTTGACCTTGGCCATGTCCCATTCCAATTCCTTGGCCACCGCCAGCGACTGGGCGGCAAAGGCTTCGTTGGCTTCGATCAGGTCCAGTTGCTCCAGCGTCCAGCCGGCCTTGTCGAGGCAGCGGCGGGTGGCCGAGACCGGGCCGATGCCCATGATGGCTGGGTCGACGCCGGCGTTGGCGTAGGCGCTGATTTTCGCCAGCACCGGCAAGCCCAGTGCCTTGGCTTTTTCCGCGCTCATCAGGATCACGGCGGCGGCACCATCGTTCAGCGAGGAGGCATTGCCCGCAGTCACGCTGCCGTCCTTCTTGAAGGCCGGCTTGAGCTTGCCCAGGGATTCGGCGGTGGTGCCGGCGCGCGGTTGTTCGTCGGTGGCGAACGCCACCGGGTCGCCCTTGCGCTGGGGAATCATGATCGGCGTGATCTCATCGGCGAAGCGGCCACCTTCGATGGCGGCGATGGCTCTCTGCTGGGAGCCGGCGGCGAAAGCGTCCTGCGCCTCGCGGCTGATGCCGTATTTGTCCACCAGGTTCTCGGCGGTGATGCCCATGTGGTAATCATTGAACGCATCCCACAAGCCATCGGTGATCATGCTGTCGATCATTTTCGCGTGGCCCATGCGCAGGCCGGTGCGGGCGGCCGGCAACACGTAGGGCGCCAGGCTCATGTTCTCCATGCCGCCGGCGATGATGACGTGGGCGTCGCCACAGCGAATCGCCTGGGCGCCCAGGTGCAAGGCCTTGAGGCCTGAGCCGCAGACTTTGTTCAGGGTCAGGGCCGGCACGGCATGGGGCAGGCCCGCGAGGATCGATGCCTGGCGTGCCGGGTTTTGCCCGGAACCTGCGGTCAGCACTTGGCCAAGAATCACTTCATCGACCTGTTCGCCGGACAAGCCGGTCTGTTCCAACAGGCGGCGAATCACCGCCGCGCCGAGTTCCGGCGCGGGAATGGCAGCCAGCGAACCCTGGAAGCTGCCGATGGCGGTGCGGGTTGCGGCGACAATCACGACTTCTTGCATCGAATCTCTCCTCACTGGGCAGCGAATTGCATTTCCGGCACGTGGTCCGGCACGATCAATTTGCCGGCGGTCTTGGCGACGATTTCCTCGACGCTGACGCCTGGCGCACGTTCTTTCAAGATGAAGGCGCCGTCCTGGATTTCCAGGTAGGCGAGGTCGGTCAGCACACGCTTGATACAGCCTGCGCCGGTCAGCGGCAGGCTGCAGCGCGGCAGCAGTTTCGACTCACCGTCCTTGGACGCGTGGGTCATGGTGACAATGATGTTCTCGGCACCGGCCACCAGGTCCATCGCGCCGCCCATGCCCTTGACGAGTTTGCCGGGGATCATCCACGAGGCAATATTGCCTTCGACGTCCACCTCGAACGCGCCGAGCACGGTCAGGTCGATGTGGCCGCCACGGATCATCGCGAAGGACTCGGCGGAAGAGAAGATCGAAGCGCCGATGCGTGCGGTGACGGTTTGCTTGCCGGCGTTGATCATGTCGGCATCGACTTCGGCTTCGGTGGGAAACGCGCCCATGCCGAGCAAGCCGTTTTCCGATTGCAGCATGACCTCCATGCCTTCGGGGATGTAGTTGGCGACCAGGGTCGGAATGCCGATGCCGAGGTTCACGTAGTAGCCGTCCTGAATTTCGCGGGCGACGCGCTGAGCCATTTGTTCGCGGGAAAGTGCCATGGTGTTATTCCTTCATTCGGGCCGGGGGCGGGGGATCACTTGCGCACGGTGCGCTGTTCGATGCGCTTTTCGAACGTGCCGCAAATGACCCGGTCGACGTAGATGCCAGGGGTGTGGATCTGCGCCGGGTCCAGTTCGCCGGGTTCGACGATTTCCTCGACTTCCACCACGGTGATCTTGCCCGCCGTGGCGGCGAGCGGATTGAAGTTCTGGGCGGTGTGACGATAGATCACGTTGCCGAAATGGTCGGCTTTCCAGCCTTTGACGATGGCGAAATCGCCGGTGATGGACTCCTCCATCAGGTACTGGCGGCCATGGAATTCACGCACTTCCTTGCCTTCGGCCACGGGCGTGCCGACGCCGGTGGCGGTGAAAAACGCCGGGATGCCTGCGCCACCGGCGCGCATTTTTTCGGCGAGGGTGCCTTGGGGAGTGAGCACGACTTCGATTTCGCCGCTGAGCAATTGCTGCTCGAACAAGGCGTTTTCGCCCACATAGGAGGCCACGACCTTGCGGATCTGCCGGTCTACGAGCAGCACGCCGAGGCCGAAACCGTCGACGCCGCAGTTGTTGGATACCACGGTGAGGTCCCGGGTGCCCTTGCGCTTGATCTCGGCGATCAGGTTTTCCGGGATACCGCACAGGCCGAAGCCGCCAGCGATGACGGTCATGCCGTCCGTCAAGCCTTCCAGCGCTTCCTCATAAGAGCTCACGCGTTTGTCGAAACCTGCCATAGACACCTCTTTTATTCTTGAATGGGGTCGCAATGAAAGCAGTGTTGCGCCAAGTCATATATTTGTTAAGTTGATTTTTAGATTGGATTGATTGATAAAACTCAATAGTGGCTGACATTCGCTTGCAGCTTGAAACTAACCACTTGCCGCTGGGAGCGTAGCGACCATGACCCTCAAGCAAATCCGCGCATTCCTCGCCGTGGCCCAGAGCCTGAGCTTCGCCGTGGCGTGCGAGCGGTTGCATCTTTCCCAGTCGGCCCTGAGCTTGACCATCAAGGCGCTGGAAGAGGGGCTTGGTGGTCGTTTGTTCAGTCGCAATACCCGTAATGTCGCGTTGACGCCGGAAGGCGAATCGCTGCTGCCCTTGGCCCGTCGATTGGTCGCCGACTGGGACAACGCCGAAGACGAGATGCGCCAGCGTTTCACCTTGCAGCGCGGTCGCGTGACATTGGCGGCAATGCCGTCGTTTGCCGGCAACCTGCTGCCGCCAATCCTGAAGACCTTCCGCGCCCGGTTCCCGAATGTCAATGTCACGGTCAACGACGTGATCAACGAGCAAGTGCTGGAAATGGTTCGTGATCGTCACGTGGAACTGGGCGTGGCGTTCGAGCCGCTGCAGAGTTCGTCGCTGGTCTTCACGCCGTTGTACCTCGATCGTTTCGTTGCGGTGGTGCCGTTGGATTCGCCCTTGGCCCAGCTCGCCGAGATCGATTGGAAAGCGTTGCTGGAGCATCCGTTCATTACCCTGCAACGACCCTCCACCGTGCGGGTCATGCTCGAAGAGCACCTTCAGGCCCGGGGCATGAAACTGCCGGTGGAGTTCGAGAGCCATCAGTTGGCGACCGTTGGGCGGATGGTTGCCAGCGGCCTTGGCGTGAGCGCCGTGCCGGCCTTGTGTGTCGGCCAGATGCACGAGCTGGGCGCGCGCTGCATCACGCTCAGCGATCCGGCGATAGAGCGGGCCATCGGCGTACTGACCAAGCCGGGGTATGAACTGTCGGCGGCGGCCCAGGCGTTGTTCGATACGTTCAAGGACCAGGACTTGGCTGCTCGGCTGTCGACTCGATAAATCGCCAGCGGTCGTCAGATCAGCAAGGGCAACAGCTGCTCACATGGCGCCTCGACCTTGAGGTCCAGCAGGTCATCGGCGCGGGTCTTGCCCCGATTGATCGCCAGCAGCGGCTTGCCTTGTTCCTTGATTGCCCGGCACAGGCGAAACGCCGAATACGCCATCAGCGAAGAACCCACCACCAACAATCCATCCGCTCGTCCGACGGCTTCGGTGGCGCGGGTCGCCGTGGTGGCGGCGACGTTTTCGCCAAAGAAAACCACATCGGGTTTCAAACGCTCGCCGTCGCAATGAGGGCAGCGGGGAATCTGGAAGCGCGCTTCGAATGCCGGATCCAACAAGGTATCGCCGTCGGGTGCCTGCACCGCATCGACGCCGGCCAGGTAAGGGTTTTGTGCCTCCATCAATAATTGTATCCGCTGCCGCTCGCTCCGCTGGCTGCAATCCAGGCACAGCACCCGGTGCAGGTTGCCGTGCAGCTCGATGACCTGTTGGCTGCCGGCCTGGTCGTGCAGGGCGTCGACATTTTGGGTAATCAGGCCGCTGATGCGTTCTTGTCCCTGCAATGCCGCCAAAGCTTCGTGGGCCTGGTTCGGCCGGGCTTGACGCATGCGCGGCCAGCCCAGCATAGCCCGCGCCCAATAGCGCCGCCGTGCGTCGGGCCTGGCGAGGAACTCCTGATACATCATCGGCTGACGGCCCCGTCGCACGCCGTCGCTGTCGCGGTAATCGGGAATGCCGGAGGGTGTGCTGATGCCCGCGCCGGTCAACACCAGGAAGCGGCGTCCGGCCATGTACGCCTGAAGCTGTTCGATAGGGTCACGGTGAAGATCGTCGGGCATTTGCGTTCTCCGCTGGGCTTGAATCCTGAGGTTAGCATCGGGCTCGCTGTACGCCTTTCGTCGCCCTCCCTGGGTCTTTCTTCAAACTTTCCCGGCGCGCGGAACATCCACCTTATGTGCGGTATTTCAGATTTTTTCGCACAACAGTGCGCTATGGATACTGAATAAGGAGAACGCAATGGCAACCCCTAAAGACAACCTGCTGGACTGGCTCAACGATGCTCACGCCATGGAACAGCAAGCGGAGAAAATGCTCAAGGCCCAGGCCGAGCGCCTGGAACATTACCCGGTACTCAAGGCGCGGATCGAACAGCACATCGAAGAGACCCTCGGGCAGCAGAAACTGGTCGAGCAATGCATCCAGCGCCTGGGCGGCAGCCCTTCGATGCTCAAGGACATGGCCGGCAAGCTGATGGCGTTCGGCCAAGCCATGGGCGGCATGGCGATGAGTGACGAAGTGGTCAAGGGCGCCATGAGTGGCTACGTATTCGAGAACCTGGAAATCGCTTCCTACACCGTACTGATCGAGGCGGCGAAAGTAGCTGGCGATGTGGAGACCCAGAGGGCCTGCGAGCAGATCCTGCCCCAGGAGATCGCCATGGCCGAATGGCTGCGCGATCACTTGCCGGAAATCACCCAGGCGTTTCTCCAGCGTTCGGCCAATCCGCATACCGAAGCCAAGCGCTGACTTGAGTGCAATGCAAGAGGCGCGGCCAGGCCTGTTCCGGCCGCGCCAGACCTGCCGTCAAACGCAAAGAGGACAGGTATGAAGCAGACCACCGGTGAGGTAAGAGCCATCAATCGACAGAGCGCGAGGGTGGGTGTCTATGTGGCACAGGAGGACGGCCATACCGTCCTCGAGCTGGGACCGGCCAATGATGTCGATATCGGCGATGTCATGGAGTGGGACAGCGGAACGGCCATTGGCACCCAGACTTATCGCAACCTGACCAAAGGTTGGACCGACGATGTGTACGTGGCAAAGCACGGCGTGGCGGCGGCGAACCTTGAGGTCCAACTGCTGGTGGGATCCTGACGACCCGGACCCCAGGAGGACGAGCATGAGTGAATTACGTTGTGGTTGCCCCGGCTGCCATTGCGATGTGGATCCGGAGCGGGTGTTCAATCACGACGGCGAGGCCTATTGCAGCCAGGCCTGCGCTGAACAACACCCCAACGGTGAACCGTGTCCGGCGCCGGATTGCCATTGCGAGCGCAGTGGCAAGGTCGGCGAAAGGGACATCACCAACAATCAACTGGATGAAGCGCTGGAGGAAACGTTCCCGGCCAGTGACCCGATTTCACCCTGAACAGAGCTATATCCGGGTATCGGCGACAGGGTACCCGGACACCGCAAGCCGGTCAGTGCGGTGGTGCAAGACAACACCGGCAGCCCGCGAGTTTTGGCTTCCTGGAACGGCGCGAGGCCAGGGTGACGAGACCGGTGCAATGGGGTGCCGGCGTCACCCGGCCCTTGGCGGACAGCGTGGAAAGACACGCACTGTTTTGCAATCGGGCACTATCAATCCCAGCGCAGCGGTTCTTTGGATGAACGACGGTAAAGATAATTTATCAATAGCCGCTTGTTTGATAGCCCTTGGAAATAGGCCCAGTGGCGGCAAATTAGCTGCCAACAAAAAGTTTGGGTTAATTTGACCGTTCGTCGCCACGTGAAGAACTTAATTCAAACCTTGGACGTGTCAGGTTTTCCGAATAATACGAGCCAACGAGGTTCGCAAATAGCAACTAACGAGGTGAATGAAATGGCAAACACAGGTAATAACAACCCTGGCAATTTCGCTAACGATCGTGAGAAAGCGTCGGAAGCTGGCAAGAAAGGCGGACAAGCATCGGGTGGCAACTTTGCCAACGATCCAGAACGCGCAGCTGAAGCCGGCCGCAAGGGGGGACACATGTCCGGTGGTAATTTCGCCAACGACCCGGAACGTGCCGCAGAAGCCGGTCGCAAAGGCGGGCAGGCTTCGGGCGGGAACTTTGCCAATGACCCTGAGCGGGCCTCGGAAGCCGGCAAGAAGGGCGGACAGGCGTCGGGCGGCAATTTTGCCAACGACCGGGAAAAAGCCTCCGAAGCTGGTAGGAAAGGCGGCGAAAACAGCCACGGTGGCGGTCGTAAATCGTAATGTCCCGTGGTCTTCAGGTCTCATGCCATTGGCATGGGACCTGTTCCAGCCGCAACAATAAAGTGTTAATCGAGTCGGGCATGATATGCCCGGCTTCGTTGATTTGTTGCTGTCGAAACAAGGGCGATCCTATATAAAGCTGCAACTACCGTTCGTCTTTTGTCCTGAATAAAAAATAAATTTTATCCATTTAACTTTTTCTGACTTTCATGAGCCTGCCGTCGGCAGTGTTACTCATGACCTGCGTCCTGACCGAGGAGTTTAATCATGTTCATACATAACAAACGACTGCAATATACCGTGCGTGTCGCTGAGCCTAATCCAGGGCTCGCCAATCTGTTGCTCGAGCAGTTTGGTGGTGCCCAGGGTGAACTCGCGGCCGCATCGCGTTATTTCACCCAGGCCTTGTCCGAGGACGATCCGGGTCGCAAGGACTTGCTGATGGACATCGCCACCGAAGAACTCAGCCACCTCGAGGTGATCGGCTCGATCATTGTGATGCTGAACAAGGGGGCCAAGGGCAAGATGGCCGAGGGCGTCGAGCAGGAAGGCCAGCTGTACCGCGAGATCCACGGTGCCGGCAATGACTCGCACATTACCAGTGTCCTGTACGGCGCCGGTTCGCCGCTGACCAATTCGGCGGGTGTGCCTTGGACCGCCGCCTATATCGATACGATTGGCGAACCGACGGCGGACATGCGTTCCAATATCGCTGCCGAGGCCCGGGCGAAAATCGTTTATGAGCGGTTGATGAACGTCACCGACGACCCTGGCGTGAAAGAGGCCCTGGGTTTTCTGATGACCCGCGAAATCGCCCACCAATTGTCGTTTGAAAAAGCCCTGCACGCTATCCAGCCCAACTTCCCACAAGGTAAATTGCCTGGCATGCCGGAGTTCACCAACGTGTACTTCAATATGTCCCAGGGCGAACCTTCGGTACGCGGTCCTTGGAACCAGGGCGACGATTGGGAATTTGTCGAGAACCCAACGCCGGCAGTCGACGGTGGCGATGGCCTGGCGAGCGTGCAGTTGAGTGAAAAAGACGAGGCGTTGCTGATGGACATGAAGGCGCGGACGATGTCCAACCCTGAAAGCGACCCTACGACGGGTGCCGACTTGGGCTCGGGAATGCAAAGTGACAAACTGTAGGACGCCGGCGAGGGGGCGTGCCCCCTCGCCTGAAATCATCGCCTGACCGTTGCGCCTTGGTGCACGGCGGTTGGGCGCCGCATGGCTAAATCGACAAGGATATTTGATGGACCAGCCCACCTCCCGGATCCGATCGCCCTGGCGTACCTGGCTTGATCCTGTGCAAAACAACTTGTTCCTGGGGCTGGCCTTCTGGCTGGGGTTGGCACTGGTCGCCGCGCTGCTGCTCTATAGCGGCTATAACGCATTGGTCGGCGCCGACCGCCAGAACCTCGGGTACGCGGCGCTGGGTGGTACGTCCGGTTTTGCCGCCACGGCCCTGGGCGCGCTGATGGCGGTGGCGCTGCGCGATATCTCGTCGCGGACCCAGGACATCATGCTGGGTTTCGCCGCGGGCATGATGTTGGCCGCCAGCTCGTTCTCGCTGATCTTGCCGGGCATTGACGCCGCGCAGACCCTTCTCGGCAATCAGTTGCTCGCCGCCCTTGTCGTCGTGATCGGGCTCGGGCTAGGCGTCGCGCTGATGATCGGCCTCGATCGCTTCGTGCCTCATGAACATGAGTTGAGTGGTCGGCGAGGGCCCGAAGCCAAGCGTATCAACCGGGTCTGGCTGTTTGTCCTGGCGATCACCTTGCACAATCTACCGGAAGGCATGGCAATCGGCGTCAGCTTTGCCAACGGCGACCTGAAGGTGGGTCTGCCCCTGACCACCGCCATCGCCATCCAGGACATTCCCGAAGGGCTGGCGATTGCCATGGCGTTGCGCGTCACCGGCATCAGTACCCTGCGTGCCGCGCTCATCGCGGTCGGCTCGGGATTGATGGAGCCGCTGGGCGCGGTGATTGGCCTGGGCATGTCGTCCGGCGTGGCCTTGGCTTATCCCATCAGCCTGGGGCTGGCGGCGGGGGCGATGATCTTCGTCGTGTCCCACGAAGTCATTCCCGAAACCCACCGCAATGGTCACGAGACGCCAGCGACCCTTGGCTTGATGATGGGGTTCGCGGTGATGATGTTCCTCGACACCGCGCTGGGCTGAAAACGCGCCCGCGACCCTCCGTCCAGGCTTGCACAGATTTGTTGAACATCCGCAATTTCCTCCGGGTCAGTGTTGATGACAGGTGAGGCGCGCTTCACTTCTTCAATCGAGAGGCGCCAGACGCGGCGCCTTCTGTGACCGGAGGATACTGAGATGGCCAGAACATCAGTCACCGACCTGTTCATTCACGAACTGTCCGACGTCTACAGCGCTGAAAAGCAGATCACTCGCGCCTTGCCGCGCATGGCCCGGGCCACTACCAACCCGCTGTTGGCACAAGCCTTCAACGATCACTTGGAAGAAACCCAAGGTCAGATCGAGCGCATCGACACCCTTGTCGAGGTGGCGGGCATCAAGCTCAAACGCATGAAGTGCGTCGCCATGGAAGGGTTGGTGGAAGAGTCCAAGGAACTGATCGAGGAAATCGAGAAAGGCGCGGTGCTCGATGCGGGGCTGATTGGCGCGGCGCAAAAAGTCGAACACTATGAAATCGCCAGCTACGGCACGCTGATCGCCATGGCCAAGCATTTGAACCTGGGTAACGAAGTGGTCGGCTTGCTGTTGGCGACCCTCGAAGAAGAAAAAGCCACCGACGAGAAACTTTCCAAAATCGCCGAGCAGGGCGGCAACCAGGCGGCGACGATGGAGTCTTGAAGTCGACTGACGAGCTCTTGTGGCGAGGGAGCTTGCTCCCTCGCCACGGGTTCGGTGTTGGATCGGGCATTGGTGTTCACCTCCAATGCCCTTTTTTATAGGCGAAACCCAGCCAAACGGCCCCACCGACCGCACAGCGTCCGGGATTGAAACTCAGTGGAACTACGCTTCCACGCACTCCGTCATTTGTTCTGAGAGGCATCGCTACGGCGGTGCCTGTTGTTGAGTTTTTCATCACGGAGGCGATGGACAGACATGACTATCCCGGACAACAACCCCGAGCGACAAAGCGGCACTTCAAGTCAGGGTCGACCTGACGAGTCCCTTAACCACATCAAGGAGGACGTGAACGAAGCCATCGGCAGCGCCCGCGAAAAGGCCGATGCGCACTTCGGCCAATACCGCGATACCGCGGCGGACCAGATCGATGCCTTGGCGCGTGGCGCCAAGTCGGCCATGTCGGAACTCGAAGCCAACGACACCCTTGGCCTCTCGCATTACTTGGCGGACATGGCCGATAGCATGAGCGGTCTGGCCGGCAAGCTGCGCAACAAGAGCGCCGAGGAGTTGCTGCACGACGGCTCTCGCCTGGCACGGGATAATCCCGGTCTGTTCCTCGCCGGCAGCATCGCCGTGGGCTTCGGCCTGTCGCGGTTCCTCAAGGCCGGCGCCTCGCCGGTTGCCACTGAAGTCGACGACCCTGCCGCTGGGAATTCGAATCCACCGGCCGGCGGTTTCGGTGCCCAGCGCCCCTTCGAGCCCACCCCAGACCCCATCGGTCCGGGTGCCGCAACAAGCAGCGGCCTGGCCACCGGCGTTACCCCGACTTCACCCAGCGTCCAAGACCATCCCAGTGACTCAGCCACCGGCTCGCTGCCGGGTTCGGCCAATACCAGAGGAGAATTGTGATGAACCGACCAGACCCAGATCTGCAGCGCCCCACCGAGACCACGGCGTCCGAGAACGATGCGTCGGTCATGGGCTTGCTCCGGCAACTGACCCATGAAGTCCCTTCGCTGTTCACTAAGGAATTGGCGCTGGCCAAGGCTGAGTTCCAGGCCAGTCTCAACTCGCTGAAGGCGGGCATCGCCGGAGTGGCCGGCGGCGCGATGGTGCTGCTGGCCGGTTTTATCATCCTGCTGATGGCAGTGGTGTATGGCCTGAGTACGATGATGGCGCCGTGGCTGGCCGCGCTGATCGTCGGTGTGGTGGCGATGATCATCGGCTTCGTCATGGTCCAGTCGGGCAAGAAGCAGTTCGAACCGTCCCACTTCAAGCCTGACCGAACGCTCGATGCCTTGAACAAAGACCAGGAAGCCCTGCGGAGGAAAGCCTCATGAAGGATGAATTCAAAACCGAATCCGAAAAGAGCCCGGAAACCATCGAGCGCGAGATCGATGAGCAGCGCGCCCATATCAGCCACATCGTCGATGCCTTGGGCAGCAAGTTCACCCCGGGGCAAATGCTCGATCAGGCACTGGGCCTGGTGAAGGGCAATGGCGCGGAATTTTTCGGCAACCTCGGCACCACGGTGCGCAATAACCCGGTGCCGACTGTGTTGACCACGGTCGGCTTGTGCTGGTTGATGCTCGGCCAGAACCACCCGCCGCGGGTCGGCTATCGCGTCGGACCCGACCAGGACGGCAGCGGCTGGAGCGAGGGACTTGCCGGTGGCCTGGGTAGCGCCAAGGATCATTTGCATGACACCACCGATTCGTTGCGCGAAGGCTTCCACCATCTCAAGGACAAGGCTTCGCACCTGGCCGACGGCCTCGGTGCCAGCGCCCGTCATGCTCGCCACAGCGCCCATGAAACGGGGGCGCGAATGAGCCAGGGTACTCAGGACCTGGGCGAGCAGTTCAGTCGCCTGCTCAAGGAGCAACCGCTGATGCTGGCGGCCGCGGGTATCGCCTTGGGCGCCATGCTGGGGGCTGCGTTGCCTGGCACGTCGACCGAACAGCGGGTGATGGGCAGGACCAGCGCCGACCTGGCCGACAAGGCCAAGCAAAAGGCGCGCGAGGGCTATGAAACGGTGCGCGATACGGTGAGCAAGACCACCGAGCATCGTGACGAGCCAGCCACCCCGCCAGCCACTGGACACGCGCATTCCGGCGCGGATCTGTCCGGCGGGTTGGGTACCTCGTAAGCGAGCGCAAGAGGCGGTGCGGGATGTTCCCGCGCCGTACCTGTCAAGGTTGGCAGGAGCCTCGGCTGTTGTGCGGTTATTTCATCTGAAGTACACCGTTCCCAAGGAGGCAGCACATGAAACATCAGGTCCCGTTCAGCGGCCATCTGGTCTTCATCGGCTTCGGCTCCATAGCCCGAGCCACGTTGCCCTTGCTACTCAGGCAGGACCATATCGAGGTCGAGCGCATTACCGTCATCGCACCGGTGATCGAGCAGGACATCTGGTTCAAGGAGCGGGGCATTCGTTTTGTCCGCAAGGCGCTGACCGAGCAGACCTTTGTACAGACGCTGGATCGCTTCGTGAAACCCGGGGACTTCATCGTCAACTTGTCGGTGGAGGTCAGCTCATTGGCCGTCATGGCGTACGCCTTCGACAAGGGTGCCCTGTACTTGGACACCTGCGTCGAGCCCTGGGCCGGTGGCTATGACGATCCGCACCTGGACCTTTCCCACCGCACCAACTATGCGTTGCGCTATCAAGTACTGGACCTGCGCAGGAAGTTGGGCAAAGGCCCGACGGCGGTCGTTGCCCATGGCGCCAATCCAGGCTTGATTACCCATATGCTCAAAGCTGGACTGATGGAGTTGGCGGTGCAGCTGGACCATCCGTTGCCCCAAGACCGCGAAGGCATCGACTGGGCGCGGTTATGCATGGAGATGGGCATCAAGGTCATCCATTTTGCCGAACGCGATACCCAGCGTTCGCAGCGTCCCAAGGAGGACGATGAGTTCGTCAACAGCTGGTCGGTGGAAGGCTTCATCAGCGAGGGCAGCCAGCCGGCGGAACTGGGGTGGGGCAGCCATGAGCGCAGTTGGCCGACCTCAGCCCGGCGTCATCGCTTCGGCACGCGCAACACGATTTATCTCGAACGCCCGAGTGCCAGCGTGCTGGTCAAGACGTGGACGCCGTTGGGCGGTCCCTGCCTGGGGCTGATGATTACTCATCATGAAACCGCATCGACGGCTGACCTGCTGACCGTCAAGGAACAACGCAGATTGGTCTATCGACCGACGCTGCATTACGCCTATCACCCTTGCAATGACGCGCTGCTGTCGATTCATGAGCTGGTCGGTCGCGGCTGGGAAGCGCAAACCCGGCAACGCATCCTCAATGGCGAAATCGACAGCGGCGGCGCCGACGCCCTCGGTGTCTTGCTGATGGGCCATGAGCTGAATGCCTACTGGTTCGGTTCGGTGCTGAGCATCGACGAAGCCCGGGCGCTGGTGCCCTTCAACAACGCCACCAGCCTGCAAGTGGCGGCGGGGGTGCTGTCGGGCATCGTCTGGGCGGTAGAGCATCCGGACCGTGGCATCGTCGAGCCCGAGCAAATGGATTACCAGCGTGTACTGGAAGTCGCACGGCCTTACCTCGGCACGCTGGTGGGCCAGCGCACCGACTGGACGCCCAGCGGTTCGAACCGTAAAACCTCTACGGGCGGGGCGGCGGACGATTGGCAATTCGAGCATTTCACCCGGTTTTAACTGCCGCGACCGCGACCGCGACCGCGACTCGTGGCGAGGGAGCTTGCTCCCGCTGGGTTGCGCAGCAACCCCAATGCAGGCGACCCGGTCAATTTGACTCATTGGATCGCCCGGTCGAGGGGCCGCTACGCGCCCCAGCGGGAGCAAGCTCCCTTGCCACGGTTTTTCGGTGTTCCGCCTGGTTCTGTTTCCATGGATCTATACTCAGCTCCGTGGATGACAGGATTCCAAGGTGGCGCAATCGTGCGGCGTTCGCTGATGCTGGCTGTGATGCTCGTCCTGGCGGGGTGCGCCACGTCGCAGCGCGGTCAGCAGGTCGCCCCGGTGGCGATCCCCGAGGGCACTTGGCGACAGGTTGATCGACAGATCATTGCCGCGTCGAAAAGCGCCACCGAGCAAGCCGGACTCTATGCGCGCGGCTCCATGGAGCATTGGCGGGTGCTGGTGTATGAGCGCACGGAGGCCGAGTTCATACCGTGGTTCAGCAGTTATTGGACCCAGGAGTGGCTGGCCGTGAAGGTCAGTTGGTACTCGGCCAGCGCAAAGGGCGAGGCGGATTCGTCGGCCAAGCGCCTGGCGGTTTACCTGCAGGAGCAGTATCGCGAACAAGTGCTGGAACCGGTGGCGGTGGAGATTGATCCCGAGGCGATCAGGGCCAACGCGACGGCTTACTACCTGCGCCTGTTGAATCAGCAGGTCCAGGTGATCGCGCAACGGCATCGAATCCCCCTCGAACTGATGAATCGGCGCCTGCACGGAATCCGGGCGATCAACCTCGGGCCGCCAGCGGCGCGCAACGCGTCGCTGTACGAGGTGGTCCACACCGAACCGCTCAATACACTGCCGGCCTATGCGGCGTTGATCGATCACGTCGACAAGGCCGCTGACACCGGTTCTGGCCCCTCGGATGCGGTGATTGCCACGGTGGCACAACGCACCAGCGAAAAGATCGAGGCGCAATTCGCGTCGCGAGGGGCGACCGGTGCGGCGGCGGCCGTGGCGGGGAAAGCTGCGGGAGCGTTGATCTCGGTGGGCGTGGCGAGCATCCGCGCGATCATCCACGAGGGCGAACGGCCGGAAATGGAGGCGCACATTCGTAAAAGCCTGAGCGCGGCGTTCGACGAGGCCTGGTTCAAATCCCTCAAGCACCCTCTCAGCGGAGTGATGGCGCCGGTGTATTACCTGGGCGGGGAAATCGATAGCAACCTGGTGGAAGCGGACCTCAACAATCGGCCTGCGAATCTGCCAGCCCTGACGCCCTAGTCGGTCACTCAGACCCCAGCGTCACGCGGCAGCCCTTGCGATGGCGGATCTGTTCGTCCGAGGGGCGCTCCCTAATGAATTCAAAGCGTGGCTCGCCTTCGCTGTAGATCACCAGCCAGCCCCATTCCAATTCGTTTTCATCCTGCCCTGGCCGGGGCGGCGCGGCCCACCAGGGTTCTTTTTGCATGATCTGGCGCATCGTTTACCTCCTGCCGGTTGATCCGTTGAACTATAGACTGCGCGATTTTCATCCCGCTCAGTGTGCTCTGCCCCCGTCCAACGGCGTCTAGCGTCTGTATCCCCGCACTCGAACGGGGAATGACTGGACCCATGCGCACATGCAAGCACTGTTGAACGAGATCCTCGATGCGGTTCGCCCTCTGATCGGCCAGGGCAAGGTAGCCGACTACATTCCCGCCCTCGGCACGGTGCCGGCCAATCAGTTGGGCATCGCCGTCTACAGCAATGACGGTGAGATGTATTGCGCAGGCGATGCTGAAACGCCGTTTTCGGTACAGAGCATTTCCAAGGTGTTCAGCCTGGTGCAGGCGATCGAGCATTCCGGCGAAGCCATCTGGGAACGCTTGGGTCACGAGCCGTCCGGCCAGCCGTTCAACTCGCTGGTGCAACTGGAATTCGAGCGCGGCCGACCGCGTAATCCGTTCATCAACGCCGGTGCCCTGGTGATCTGCGACATCAACCAATCTCGCTTTGCCGCTCCGGCGCTGTCGATGCGTGATTTCGTACGTCGCTTGTCGGGCAACCCCCAAGTGATGGTGGACGGCAAGGTCGCCGAGTCGGAATACCAGCACCGCGCGCGAAACGCGGCGATGGCCTACCTGATGCAATCCTTCGGCAACTTCCACAACGACGTGGAAGCGGTGTTGCGCAGCTATTTCAGCCACTGCGCGCTACGAATGAACTGCATCGACCTGGCCCGGGCGTTCTGCTTCCTGGCCAATGATGGCTTCTGTAAGCACAGTGGCGAGCAGATCCTCAGCGCTCGCCAGACCCAGCAGGTCAACTCCATCATGGCCACCAGCGGCCTGTACGACGAGGCGGGCAACTTCGCCTATCGCGTCGGCCTGCCGGGCAAGAGCGGCGTGGGCGGTGGGATTGTCGCCGTGGTGCCGGGGCAGTTCACGGTCTGCGTCTGGTCGCCGGAACTCAACGTTGCCGGTAATTCCCTCGCCGGTATGGCGGCGCTGGAACTGCTCAGCCAACGGATCGGCTGGTCGGTTTTCTGATGATAAAAAAAGGGCCCGCTCCTGATTCAGGAGCGGGCCCTTTGGTTTTATGGATTTTCAGCAGAGGCGGTCGATGACCCGAACCTCAGCGCTGTCCTGCACCGCCGGCCAGGCCTGGGTCAGCGTGTGTAGCACGCGACTCATGAAGTCCTTGTCGGCGGCGGCTTTCTTGCCGACGTAGCCCTGGCCACGGCGGTACATCTTCAGCCGGGCACACAGGTCTCGCTGGTGCTTGTCGAACTCGTCTTCCTGGGTGAAGGGCGAGAGGCAATCCATATGGACCTGGCCGTTCTTGCTGATCCACAGGATGTGACTGTCCAGGCTGTCTTTGTGTGCTGCGAACATGCGAGCCAGTTCATCAATAGATGGTTGATTATTCAGATTCATGTGTAAGCCCCTTGACCATTTGGTTGATCTGTCTGGTGGTTCGCAAAACTTCGCTGTTCGGTGATTGGTTGCCTGTCGCCGAAACCAGGCCGTCAGCGTTCGTCCGTCGAGTTTCGACGGGGTCGTGCATCAGTTGTGTAGTGTTATCGAAGGGCTGCTACGCAAATGCGCTACAACGAAGAGAAACAGCGAAGAATCTTCAGGCCAGTATCGACTTTGAGGGTCGAGCCCATGCGTCATGAGGATTGATCGCCAGCGTTTCTCGTCCTTGTCACCGGACGGTCATGCCAGGTCAGCATCTTCAATCTGCCTTGTGGGCAGTCCCTTTATCGAAAAAACAGCTCGGCGGTCAGACGAGCTTGCTCAAACATTTACCTGTACTCCCGATCGGGGAGACGTCTGCATCATGCAAGGGCAAATCGGAGGCGTCAACGGTTTTGTAGTGATTATTTTTGGTCACTACATATTGTCGGACAAAATGGTTTGGGTATGAAAAAGCGGCTGCGAGTGGTTTCTCGTGGCGAGGGAGCTTGCTCCCGCTGGGGCGCGAAGCGGCCCTCAAAAAGGCATGCGCGATGTATCAGATATAGCGCGTGTGGTTCCTTGGGGCTGCTACGCAACCCAGCGGGAGCAAGCTCCCTCGCCACGGGGATCGCATGGCCTTCTGCGACAGGGCTCAGGTGGCCTTGGCCTTGCTCGCCTTGCGCGGTGCGCCGTCAGTTTTGCGCTTGGCCGGCTTGCGTTTTTTCTTCCATGGCGCGGCCCCGCGCCCGGCGGGGCTGGCCGGGCCGCTGATGGTCAGGCGCATACCCTGACAGCGGGCGACGTGCTTGCTCATCCAGGCGGCTTGCCGGGTGACGAATTCTTCCAGGCTCATTTCGCCGCTTTGCACCATGTCCAATGCTTGTTCCCAGATCGCGGTGGTACCTGGATCTGCAATCGCGCGAGGTACGGCGTCGATCAGGCTGAACGCTGCCGGGGTGGCGGACAAGGCCTTGCCGTTCTTCACCAGGTAACCGCGGTCGAGCAGGCCCTGGATGATCGAGGCGCGGGTCGCTTCGGTGCCGATGCCGGTGGTGTCCTTGAGCTTCTGCTTGAGCAACGGATCCTGCACCAGCTTGGCGACGTTCTTCATCGCCTTGATCAGGTCGCCCTCGGTGAACGGCTTGGGCGGCTGGGTCCACAGGTCCCTGGGCGTAACCGCATCCACCTTGCAGTCACCGCCCTCGGCCAGCGCCGGCAAGGTCTGCGGCGCGGGTGCCTCGCGGCCCCGTGCCGGTGCGAGTGCTTCGGGCAGGGCGCGCTTCCAGCCGGGTTCGACGACCTGCTTGCCGACGGCGCGCAGGTCCTGGCCGGCACAATCGAAGTCGGCCTGGGTCCGGTCGTATTCATGGTTGGGCAGGAACTGCGCCAGGTAGCGCGCGCGAATCAGCGTGTAGACGGCGCGCTGCTTGCCGGCGAGCTTGTCGAGGTTTTTCGCCGCAGCCGTGGGAATGATGCCGTGGTGCGCGCTGACCTTGGCGTCGTTCCAGGCGCGGGATTTGCGTTGGGGTTGCAGGTGATCGCGCAGCGGTGCAAGGCCCGGGTCGGCCTGGGCGAGGGCGGCCAGGATGGCAGGTGCTTCGCTGTGCTGGCTCACTGGCAGGAAACCGCAATCGCTGCGGGGATAGGTGATGAGCTTGTAGGTTTCGTAGAGCGACTGGGCGACGTCCAGGGTCTCCTGGGCGCCAAGGCCGAGCTTCTTCGAGCAGACTTCCTGCAAGGTGCCCAGGTCGAACGGCAGCGGCGCCGCTTCGCGCAGGCGTTCGGTGCGTACCTTGATGACCCGGGCTGTGGCAGCGTTGCCCATGGCCTGGGCGGCGTCTCGGGCCAGGGCCTGGTTCAGGCAGCGTTCCTGGTCGTCGCAGGCGTCCGGATCGGCGCGCCATTGAGCGGTGAAGGCGGTGCCGGCGTCGCTCAGTTGCACGTCGATGGCCCAGTAGGCGACCGGTACGAAGTTGGCAATGCTGCGGTCGCGATCCACCACCAGACGCAAGGTCGGCGTCTGCACGCGGCCCACCGGCAAGACGCCTTGGTAACCGGATTGGCGACCCAGGAGCGTGAACAGGCGACTCATGTTCATGCCGATCAGCCAATCGGCCCGTGAGCGACCGAGGGCCGAATGGTACAGGTTGAAAGTTTCCGCGCCGGGCTTGAGCGCGCCGAGGGCCTTGCGGATCGACGCGTCGTCCAGGGCCGACAGCCACAGTCGTTGGATCGGCCCGCGATAGCGGCAATGCTCGACCAGCTCCCGGGCGATCATTTCGCCCTCGCGGTCGGCATCGGTGGCGATGATCAGTTCCGTCGCCTCCCCCAAGAGCCGCTTGACCGCTTTGTACTGCCCGGCGGTTTTCGGCTTGACCGTCATTTTCCATTGCGCCGGCACGATGGGCAGGTCGGCCAGCACCCAGCGCTTGTAGCGCGCGTCGTAGGCGTCGGGCGGGGCGGTCTCCAGCAGATGGCCGATGCACCAGGTGACCGTGACGTTCGCGCCCAGCCAGCAACCGTCGCCGCGCCGCGTGGCGCCCAGCACGGTGGCGATGTCCTTGGCCTGGGACGGTTTTTCACACAGGTACAACCGCATAACGCCTCTTCCTAAGCAGGTTTCATGGGGCCGTAGCATGGTCAGGGATCGGCGCCGGAGCAAGCTTTATCTGTATGGATATACAGATAAGACGTTGCGCGGCGTTGCAACAGCCCGCTTGGCTTGTCGCTCGGCAACTGAATAGGCAAGCAGAATGAATTTCTCGCAAGGCCATAGCTCATAACTTGCAGAGCGATTGAAACCGCAGAGCAAGTTAATGGAATCAAGGAGAGTCACTTTCATGAATTCGATGCCGAAGGGCAACGGACAGGCGACCACGCGTTTGATTCTCGTTGTTGAGGATGATCCGACCATCCTGGAGTTTTTGTGCGAAATCCTCGAGGAAGAAGGGTTTGTCGTCGAGCCTCGGGAAAGCGCCGATTCGGCACTGACCTTTCTCGAGGAGAGCGCCGATTACGTGGACCTGTTACTCACTGACATCACCATGCCTGGGGAAATGGATGGTGCGGACCTGGCCAATCTCACGGGAGATCGCTGGCCGCAGATACCCTTGCTGATCATGTCGGGCTTCGAGACGCCGGAGAGCGCGGGGATCAAGCATCACGCCTCGTTCATCGCCAAGCCGTGGGCGCTGGGGCAGATGCTGGACCTGGTGGAAAATACGGTGAAAGATCACTCGGTGCATTGATCGAGACAGGCGCCAGGGCGAGGCGTTTATTCACGTTTAGGTTGCAAAACGGCGGTTGCCCCTATGACAATGCGAGTCATTATCAGTCGCGAATTATTCCATTGTCATGTCCGCCAACGATCTGTCCCTACGCAGCGCCGTCAACGATCTGTATTGCGACCATCACGGTTGGCTCCAGGGATGGCTTCGCAAGCGCCTCGGTAACACGTTCGATGCGGCGGATCTGGCCCAGGATACTTTCGTACGCGTGATCAAGGCGCGCTCCGCGCTGGATATCCGCGAACCGCGACCTTACCTGTCGATGATCGCCAAGGGATTGCTGATTGATCTTTTTCGCCGCCGCTCCCTTGAACAGTCCTACCTCGAAGCCTTGGCGGCGATGCCTGAGTCACAGCAACCGTCGTTGGAAGAGCAGGCGATCCTGTTCCAGGCCCTGATGGAAATTGACCGGTTGTTGCAGGGCTTGGGTCCCAAGGTCAAGCAAGCGTTCATCCTGTCGCAATTCAACGGCCTGACCTACCCGCAAATCGCCGAGCGCCTCGGCGTCAGCGTGCGCACAATCAACAATCACATGGCCAAGGCCATGGAGCACTGCTGCCTGATGCAGCTCCAGTTGCAGCTCCCATGAGCCTGTCGCCCGAGCAATTGCAGGCCATTCGTGTGGCGGCGCAATGGTACGCCCAGCTTCATTCCGGCATCACGACGGACGCGGAACGGGCGGGATGGCGCGCCTGGCTGGCTGCGGACCCCTTGAATGAGCAAGCGTGGCAGCGCGTGACGGCGGTCTCCGAGCAAATGTCCAGCGTGCCGGGTGCATTGGCCGCCCCGACCTTGAGCACCAGCCCCGGCCGATCCCGTCGGCAGGTGCTGCGAAGCGCCTTGTTGCTGACCTCCGCCGGCTGCCTGGGCTGGTTGAGTTGGCGCAGCGAGACCGCACAGAACCTGCTTTGCGACTTCCGTACGGGCGTCGGCGAGCGGCGAGAGGTCCGGTTGGCGGACGGCAGCAGGGTGTTGCTCAACACCGATACATCGGTCGACGTTCGTTTCGACGGACAGCAACGGATCTTGAAGCTGCTGTGGGGCGAAATCATCGTGACGACTGCGGCCGATCCCTCGCAGCGTCCATTCAAGGTGTTCACCGACCAGGCCGAGGTGCTTGCCTTGGGAACACGCTTTATCGTGCGAGCCGACAGTCAGGGCGGGGAGGTCTCGGTACTTGAAAAGGCGGTGGAGGTCAGGCTGCTCGGTGGTGGGCCGGCAGTCCGAGTCGACGCCGGAAGACAGCTAGGCTTCGACCGTCAATCGCTCGGTACGCTGCGGGCCAACGACGTGTCGGTCGGTGCCTGGCAGCAAGGCAGCGTCATCGCCATTGACCGGCCGCTGGCGGCGTTGCTCACGGAGCTTTCACGCTATCGCCTGGGAATACTGCGTTGTGATCCGGCTATCGGCGACTTGAAAGTCTCAGGTGTTTTCCCCATCGACAATACCGACCTTGCCCTGGCAGCCCTGGAGACCGGCTTTTCGTTGCGAGTGACGCGATACAGCCGATTCTGGGTCCAGGTGTCTCGCGGCGAACGAGGCTGACGCGCACGCGTTGATGCGATTAAAAATCTTTTGCACTTTTCGTCGGCATCGTTCGGCTCATCCCTCAGTGAGTTTCTTGATTGTTTGGGGGAGGGGACGCATGTCTTGCGTGAACACGCCAGGTCGTCTGGCGATTGCAATGAAAATCGGTTTGTTGGCTGCTACGTCTTCCTGTGCCTGGGGGGCGTCAGCCAATCCCGTTCCAGAGGCCCCGGCGCAGCAACGCGCGGTGCAGGCTTACGATATTGGCGCAGGCTCGCTCGTCGATGTGCTGACGCGTTTCTCCAGCCAGGCCGGTGTCGCCATTTCGTTCGATGCCGCACAGCTGCGGGGCTGGCAATCGCGCGGCCTGAACGGTTTTTTTGGCGTGGACGAGGGCTTCGCTCGCATCCTGGGCGACAGCGGCCTGCAAGCCGAACCCCAGGCCAACGGGACCTATCGGCTTCGTGCCGCACCCTCGCGCGGTTCGGCCATGGAACTGGGCACCACCACCATTGACGGACAGTTGCTCACGGCAACCACGGAGAACAGCGGCTCCTACACCACCGGGGCGGTCACCATTGGCAAAGGCGAGCACTCGCTGCGCGAAACGCCGCAATCGGTGACGGTGATCACCCGCAAGATGCTCGACGACCAGAACCTGAACACCATCGAGCAGGTGATGGAGAAAACGCCCGGCATCACCGTCTACGACTCGACCATGGGCGGTAAATATTTCTATTCCCGCGGGTTCAGGATGTCGGGTCAATACCAGTACGACGGCGTCCCGCTGGACATGGGCAACAGCTATGTCCAGGCCGACAGCTTCAGCAGTGACATGGCCTACTACGACCGCGTCGAAGTCCTGCGCGGTGCGGCCGGGATGATGAAGGGCTCGGGCGGTACTTCGGGGGGCGTCAATTTTGTTCGCAAGCGCGGCCAGGCCACGCCCCAGACTGAACTCAGCCTCTCGGGTGGTACTTGGGACAACTACCGCGGGCAAGTCGATACCGGCGGTCCGCTGAACGACGCCGGCACTGTACGGGGCAGGGCGGTGATTGCCGAGCAGAGCCGGCGTTATTTCTACGACGATGCCCAACGCAAGGATCAGGTCTACTACGGTGCCCTGGACGTCGACTTGACGCCCGACACCACGCTCGGCCTGGGCGTGGCCTATGAGGACGTCGACGCGAGCCCGTGCTGGGGCGGTCTTGCGCGCTACCGCGATGGCAGTGATCTGAAGCTCAGCCGTTCCACCTGCCTGGACCCGTCGTGGAATACCTGGCGCAGTCAACGGACCACGGTCTTTGGTGACCTGCGGCATTCGCTCAACGACGACTGGGCGGTGAAGGTCGCAGGTGTCTATACGAAAAATACCCAGGACATCAAATACGCGTTCGCATCAGGTTCGGTGGCGCCCGGCTCCTCCACCACCAACTTGCTGGGCAGCATGTACGACTACGACCAGGTCGACTACGGTCTTGACGCCTATCTGGACGGCACCTTCGAAGCCCTCGGTCAACGACATGAATTGATTCTCGGCGTCAACGCCAGTCGTTCGGACAAGGACGATTTCTACTCGGTCGCCTTGTTGCCGCAGAAGCAGAACGTATTCGATCCGGACCGGCACATCCCGGAACCGGACGACAGTTACTTCATTGAAAATTCGACCCGCGGCGGACCGGTCAAAACCGTCACCGAGCAGCAGGGCGTGTATTCGACCCTGCGCCTGAAGCTGGCGGACCCGTTGACCTTCGTCGTGGGCAGCCGGGTGAGCTGGTACAGCTCCAAGAGCGACTCGGTGTTTCTCACGGGCGGTACGGAACACGCCAGGAGCACCGAGACCGGCCAGGTCACGCCCTTTGCCGGCGTGTTGCTGGACCTCAACGAGAACCTGACGGCCTACGCCAGTTATTCGGACATCTTCACGCCCCAAGGCAACTACCGCTCGCAAAGTGGCTCGGCGCTCAAGCCACTGGTAGGTGAAAGTTATGAACTGGGGATCAAGGGAGAATGGTTCGAGGGGCGCTTGAACACGGCCTTCAACCTGTTCCGCACTGTGCAGAAAGACCAGGCCCAGACGGATTTCAACTCGACCTGCGCCTCATCGGATGGCTATTGCTACGAGAACGCCGGCAAGGTTCGCGCCCAGGGTTTCGAAGCCGAGATCAGCGGCGAAATCATCGAGCGACTGCAACTGCTCGCCGGTTATACCTACACCCAGACCAAGACCCTGGAAGACATCGACACCAGCCTCAATGGCGGTTCGTTCAACAGCTATGTGCCGCGTCATGTGCTGCGCCTGTGGGGCGATTATGCCTTGGGCGGGGCCTTCGAGCGCTTCAGCGTCGGCGCCGGGGTCAACGCGCAGAGCGATAATTTCCGTGTATCGCCGGTGAGCGGTGAAAAAATCACCCAGGCCGGTTATGCGGTGTGGAACGGTCGTATCGGTTATCGCATCGATGACACCTGGTCCGTGGCACTCAATGGCAACAACCTGTTCGACAAGCGCTACTACACCACCATCGGGACCGAGGGCTTCGGTAACTATTACGGTGAGCCGCGCAATTTCACCGCGACGGTGAAGGCGCGCTTCTGAAAACCATGGCGAGGGGCATCTGCTCCCTCGCCATACTCGGGTTTCAGTTGGTATCCAAATCCACGTTCCTGGTTTCCCGCAGGCAAATCATCCCCACCACCAGGCTCACGCCGGTGATCACCACCGGGTACCACAGCCCATAGAAAATATCCCCGGTATAGACCACCAGCGCGAACGACACGGTGGGCAGGAAGCCGCCGAACCAGCCATTGCCGATGTGGTACGGAAGGGACATCGAGGTGTAGCGGATGCGGGTCGGGAACAGCTCCACCATCAGCGCCGCCAGCGGGCCGTAGCACATCGCCGAGATGATGATCAACGCGACGATCAGGGCGACGATCATCGGCCGATTGATCTGCTGGGCGTCGGCCTGTTGCGGGTAGCCCGCCAGCGTCACTGCGCCGCGCAGGGCGGCTTCGTCGTAGCCTTCGAGTTTCACGTCACCGACGCTGACTTGCACGATGCTGCCGGCAGGCGCCGCGACGCTACTGTAGGGCAGGCCCTGCTTGACCAGGAAGGTCTTGACCTTGTCGCAGGGGCTGTCGAAACGCGCCTTGCCCACCGGGTCGAACTGGAAGGTACAGGTGGCCGGATCGGCGACCACGGTGATCGGTGCCTGGCGGCTTGCCAGGTCGATGGCCGGGTTGGCGTAATGCGCAAGCGTCTTGAAGATCGGAAAGTACAACGCCGTCGCCAGCAGCAGGCCGATCATCAGCACCGGCTTGCGTCCGACCTTGTCCGACAGCCAGCCAAAGAAGATGAAGAACGGTGCGCCGATGATGACGCTGACGATCAGCAGGCTATTGGCGAGTGCCGGGTCCATCTTGAGGAATTGGGTGAGGAAAAACAGCACATAGAATTGCGCGGCATAGAAGGTCACCGCTTGCCCGGCGTTGATGCTGAACAGGGCGATCAGCACCACTTTCAGGTTCTCCCATTTGCCGAACGATTCGCGGATCGGCGCCTTGCAGCACTTGCCTTCTTCTTTCATTTTCAAGAACGCCGGCGATTCGTGCAGGCTCAGGCGGATCCAGGTGGAAATGCCCAGCAGCAGGATCGACAACAGGAACGGAATGCGCCAGCCCCAGACTTCGAACTGGTCACCGGTGAAGTAACGGCACCCCAGCACCACCAGCAGCGAAAGCAGCAGCCCCAAGGTGGCGGTGGACTGAATCCAACTGGTGTGGAAACCACGCCTGCCCATCGGCGCGTGCTCGGCGACATAGGTGGCCGCGCCGCCGTACTCACCGCCCAAGGCCAGGCCCTGAAGCATGCGCAACACCACCAGGATGATCGGTGCGGCGATGCCGATGCTGGCGTAGTTGGGCAACAGGCCGACGCAGAACGTGGCCAGGCCCATGAGCACGATGGTTGCCAGGAAGGTGTATTTGCGCCCGATCATGTCGCCCAATCGACCAAACACCAAGGCGCCGAACGGACGCACGATGAAGCCGGCGGCGAAGGCCATCAAGGCAAAAATGAACGCCGTGGTGTCGTTCACCCCGGCAAAGAACTGCTTGCTGATCACCGCCGCCAGGGCGCCGTAGAGAAAAAAGTCGTACCACTCGAACACCGTCCCCAGGGACGAGGCGAAGATGACTTTCTGCGTTTCCTGACTGGTGCCGGCGCTGCGCGTGGCTTCCAGGGGCTGAACATGCTCAGACATAGCGGTATCCCTCACAGTGATTGTTTTTGTTGTTCCACTGCAACGCCGGGTGGGGCGTCTCCTGACTTGACACGTTTTCCTTGGTTTACATTTATTCCCTTGCCACGGGGGCTCTTGGTGTTTTTCAGACCGTGGCGGGCTGCTTTTGTGTCGTGATGCTGGTGATCGCTGGCGCAAGCATCATCTGCGCGGCCTTCTCGGCAATCATCAGCGTCGGCGAGCAGGTGTTGCCCGAGGTGATGCGCGGCATGATCGAGGCGTCGGCGATGCGCAGGCCCTTGATGCCATGCACGCGCAGTTGCGCATCCACCACGGCGTCGGCGTCCGGGCCCATGCGGCATGTGCCCACCGGATGGAAAATCGTCGTGCCGATGCGCGCGGCGGCCTGGTGCAATTCTTCTTCGGTTTGCAGGCTGGGGCCGGGCAGGTATTCCACCGGCTTGAAGGCGCCCAGGGCCGGGGAGGCGACGATGCGTCGGGTCAGGCGAATGGCGTCGGCGGCGACCCGCAGGTCGTCGGGATGGCTCAGATAATTGGGCTGGATCAACGGCGCGTCATGGGGATCGGCTGAGCGGACGTCTACGCGACCGCGGCTCATCGGACGCAAGTCGCACACCGACGCGGTGAACGCCGCAAAGCTGTGCAGCGGTTCGCCGAAGCGCTCCAGGGACAACGGTTGTACGTGGTACTCAAGGTTGGCCGAGGTCTGTTCCGGTCCCGAGCGGGCGAACGCACCGAGTTGGCTCGGGGCCATGGAAAGCGGGCCGCTGCGGTCGTACAGGTAGCGCAAGCCCATGCCCATCTTGCCCCACAGCGTGCCGGCGATCTGGTTCAGCGTGCGGGCGTTTTCCAACTGGTAGATCAGCCGCAACTGCAAGTGATCCTGCAAGTTGCCACCAACGCCGGGCAACTCGTGGACCACGCCGATGCCCAGGCGCTGCAACAGGCTGCGCGGGCCGATCCCGGAGCGCTGCAAAATGCTCGGCGAGCCAACGGCGCCGGCGCACAGGACTATTTCCTTGCGGGCCTTGAACGTCATGCTTTTGCCTTGCCAGCGGGCGCTGACGGCATGGGCGCGGTCGTCACGCAACAACACGCGGTCTACCTCGACCTCGGTCAATATCGTCAGGTTGGGGCGGTTGCGAATCGGTTTGAGAAAGGCCTTGGCCGCGTTCCAACGCACCCCGGCTTTCTGGTTGACCTGGAAGTAGCCACAGCCTTCGTTGTCGCCGCCGTTGAAATCGTCGACGCTGGGGATGCCGCTCTGCTCGGCAGCGGTGCGGAAGGCATCGAGAATCGGCCATGACAGGCGCTGGCGTTCGACTCGCCATTCCCCGTTCGCGCCATGAAAATCGGAGTCCCCCGCGAAGTGGTTTTCGCTCTGCCTGAACAGCGGCAACACGTCTTTCCAGGCCCAGCCGGGATTACCCTCGGCGGCCCAGCCATCGTAGTCCGCGGCCTGGCCGCGCATGTAGATCATGCCGTTGATCGACGAGCAGCCGCCTAGCACCTTCCCGCGCGGATAGCTCAGCGCGCGCCCTTGCAGGCCCGGTTGTGCTTCGGTCTTGAAGCACCAGTCGGTGCGCGGGTTACCGATGCAGAACAGGTAGCCGACCGGGATATGAATCCAGGGATAATTGTCACGGCCACCGGCTTCGAGCAGCAGCACCCGGTATTGCGGATTGGCCGAAAGCCGGTTGGCCAGAAGGCATCCAGCGGGGCCGGCGCCCACGATCACGTAATCGTATTCATCGACGACAGGTTGCATTCGCGACCTCATTTTTTGTTCTTGTGGGACTCATCCTAGTTGTTAGTTTTCGTCAAAAGAATGTTAGTTTTTGCGCAGTGGCTGTGCGTTTATAAACAGCCCTCACTTTCAGGCGTTTGCAAGGAAGGCTCATGTTCGATTGGAATGACCTGCGCTACTTCCTGGAACTGCAACGCAGCGGCCGCTTGTTGACCGCCGCGCGACGGCTCAACACTACCCATGCCACGGTGGCGCGGCACATCGAGGCCATTGAGAAAAGCCTCGGCACGGCGTTGTTTGTCCAGCATGCCCAGGGCTATGAACTGACCCCAGCGGGTGAAGCACTGCTCAAGCATGCCGAAGCCATGGAGAACGTCGCGCTGCTGGCCCAGGAGGACATCACCCAGTCCAGCGCACCCCTCGGCAAGATCCGGTTGGGCGTGACGGAAGGGCTTGGCATCATGTTCCTGGCCAGTCGCATGAATGGGTTGTTTGAGCGTTATCCTGGGTTGGAGGTGGAGCTGGTGGCCGTGCCGCGGTTCGTCAGCATCCTCAACCGCGAGGCGGAAATCAGTATTCACCTCGAACGGCCGGCGGCCGACCTGCTGGTGACGCGAAAACTTACCGATTACCGCCTGGCCCTGTATGCCAGCCAGGCCTACCTGGACCGCTCGCCGCCGTTGCACAGCCGCGAGGACCTGGCCCGTCACGCCTGGATCGGCTATGTCGACGACCTGTTGTTCAGCCAGGAATTGATGTTCCTCAACAGCTTTTGCCGCAAGCCCCGGGTCGTCTTCCACAGCACCAGTGTCATCGCCCAGCAGCAGGCCGCGCGTTCCGGCCTTGGGATCGCCGTGCTGCCGTGCTACATGGCCAGCAGCGATCCGACGCTGGTGCCTTTGCTGCCGGACGAAAGTATCTGCCGCAGCTACTGGATCAGTACCCGCCGCGAGCTGCACAAATCCGTCCGGCTACGCGTGTTGTGGGATTACGTGGTGCAGTTGTGCGAGCGTGAGCAGGGGCTGCTGCTGCCCTGACTCTAAGGTTATGTCTAAACGGTATTTCTCAAGCGTTGGAGGCTTTCCCTAAGATCACGTCATAACTCGTTATGACAAGTGACAGTAGCCATGCCTGACAACCTCCTTTCCCTCAGCAGCGTGCCACTGCACACCCAACTGCGCGACGTGCTGCGCTCGCGCATTCTCGACGCTCAATACCCCCAGGGCAGCCAGATGCCTTCGGAGAGTGAGCTGGGCGCGTTATTCAGCGTCAGTCGCATCACCGTGCGCCAGGCCTTGGGCGATTTGCAGAAAGAAGGGCTGATTTTCAAGATTCACGGCAAAGGCACCTTCGTCGCCAAGCCCAAGACTTTCCAGAATGTCAGCACGCTGCAAGGCCTGGCCGAATCCATGACCGGACGCGGGTTTGAAGTGATCAACCGACTGCGCAGTTTCAAGTTCATCGCGGCGGACAAGTCGGTGGCCGAACGACTGAAACTGGCGGAAGGGGACGTGGTGGCGCAGATCAAGCGCGTGCGGCTGATCAACCGTGAGCCGGTCTCCCTGGAAATCACCTACTTGCCCAAGGCCCTCGGCGAGCGCCTGGAAAAAGCCGACCTGGTCACCCGCGATATCTTCCTGATCCTGGAAAACGATTGTGGCCTGGCCCTCGGTCACGCGGACTTGGCCATCGACGCGGTGCTGGCCGACAGCGATCTGTGCCAGGCGCTGGAGGTCGAGCCGGGCTCGCCGATCATGCGTATCGAGCGCCTTACCCATGGCGCTGACGGCCTGCCGCTGGACTTCGAATACCTTTACTACCGCGGCGATGCCTTCCAGTACCGCTTGCGGATCGACCGGCAAAAAGGGACGTAGGCATGACCCGAAGCTCAAGAAATACCCTCGAACAGGAATACGACATCGTTGTCATCGGCGGTGGCACCGCCGGTCCCATGGCGGCGATCAAGGCCAAGGAACGCAACCGCGATTTGCGCGTGCTGCTGGTGGACAAGGCCAACGTCAAGCGCAGCGGCGCGATCAGCATGGGCATGGACGGCCTCAATAACGCGATCATCCCGGGCCATTCGACGCCCGAGCAGTACACCAAGGAAATCACCATCGCCAACGACGGCATCGTCAACCAGGCAGCGGTGTACGCCTACGCGACCCACAGCTTCGAAACAATCGAGCAGTTGGACCGCTGGGGCGTGAAATTCGAGAAGGACGAAACCGGCGACTATGCGGTCAAGAAGGTCCACCACATGGGCGCCTACGTGCTGCCGATGCCGGAAGGGCACGACATCAAGAAAGTCCTGTACCGGCAGCTGAAACGGGCGCGGGTGAACATTACCAACCGGTTGGTCTGCACGCGGCTGCTGACCGACGGGGAAGGCGCGGTCAACGGTGTGATGGGCTTCGATTGCCGCACCGCTGATTTCCATGTGGTAAAGGCCAAGGCCGTCATCCTTTGCTGCGGCGCGGCGGGGCGCCTGGGCTTGCCAGCCTCCGGCTACCTGATGGGCACCTATGAAAATCCGACCAATGCCGGCGATGGTTATGCGATGGCCTATCACGCCGGTGCCGAACTGGCGAACCTGGAATGTTTCCAGATCAACCCGTTGATCAAGGATTACAACGGCCCGGCCTGCGCCTACGTCACCGGCCCATTGGGCGGCTACACCGCCAACAACAAGGGCGAGCGCTTCATCGAGTGTGATTACTGGAGCGGGCAGATGATGTGGGAGTTCCATCAGGAGCTCGAAGGCGGCAACGGTCCGGTCTTCCTCAAGCTCGATCACCTGGCCGAAGAAACCATCCAGAACATCGAGGAGATCCTGCACAGCAACGAGCGGCCCAGTCGCGGTCAGTTCCACGCCAACCGTGGCACCGACTACCGCACGCAGATGGTGGAGATGCACATTTCCGAAATCGGCTTTTGCAGCGGTCACTCGGCTTCGGGCGTGTGGGTCAACGAGCGGGCCGAAACTTCGGTCAAGGGTTTGTACTCGGCGGGCGACATGGCCGCGGTGCCGCACAACTACATGCTCGGCGCGTTCACCTACGGCTGGTTTGCCGGCCAGAACGCGGCGGACTTCGTCGCTGGCAAGGATTTTTCAGCGCTGGATACTCAGCAGATCGAGCAAGAAAAGAACCGCGTCTACGCGCCCCTGGACCGCGAGCACGGCCTGCCGCCGGCCCAGGTGGAATACAAGCTGCGCCGTTTCGTCAACGATTACCTGCAACCGCCGAAGGTGACGAAGAAGATGCAGATTGGCCTGCAACGCTTCGGCGATATCCAGCGCGACCTGGACCAGATCAAGGCGCACAACGCCCACGAACTGATGCGCGCCATGGAAGTCGGCGTCATCCGCGACTGCGCCGAAATGGCCGCCCGCGCCTCGCTGTTTCGCGCTGAAAGCCGCTGGGGCCTGTACCACTATCGGGTCGATCATCCGCAACGCAACGACAGCGACTGGTTCTGCCATTGCCACTTGAAGAAGGGCGACGACGGCGCGATGACCTCGTTCAAGAAAGCCGTAGAACCCTACATCATCGCCCTCGACGCCGACGAACTGCAGGCCTATGACCGGCTGCGGGTCGGTGCCGATGCGGCGTGAACCCGTCACCCAGAGAGAAACGCCCATGGCCTATCAACCCCAGGAAATCTTTTTCCGCTCCAATGCCCCCGTCACCGTGGATGAGGACAAATGCATCGCCCACAAGGGCTGCACCGTCTGCGTCGATGTCTGCCCCATGGACCTGCTGGCGATCAACCCGGCGACCCAGAAGGCCTACATGGCGTTCGATGAATGCTGGTACTGCATGCCCTGTGAAAAGGACTGCCCGACCGGGGCGGTGAAAGTCGAAATCCCGTACCTGCTGCGCTGATTGAACGCAGCCGCCTGAATGCCATCCGGCCACCCCCGGACGCCGCTCCACAACACCCCTCGTTTCCCACCGCGCCCTGATCGCGGCGGAGACGAAATCCAATAAATGATTCGAGGGGACACACCCATGCTATTGCGTGCAGCACTCGCCAGTCTGGTACTGGCTTCATTGACCTTGCCGGCCCAGGCAGAAACCATCCGTATCGCCATCGGCACCCAGGACACCACCATCAATTGCGCCGCCGGCGGGTTGCTGATTCGTGAGCTTGGCCTGCTGGACAAGTACCTGCCCCACGACGGCGCCTACAAGGACGCCCAATACGATATCCAGTGGAAAAACTTCACCAGCGGCGCGCCGCTGACCAACGAGATGGTCGCCGGCAAGCTCGATTTCGGCGCCATGGCCGACTTCCCCGGTGCGTTCAACGGCGTGGCGTTCGAGACCGCCGGCAAGCATAGCCTGTTCATCAGCGTGCTGTCGGGCAGCATCCAAGGCAGCGGCAATGGCATCGTCGTGCCCAGCGCCTCGGGCGTGCAATCCCTGGCCGAACTCAAGGGCAAGACGATTTCCGTGCCGTTTGCCTCCACCGCCCATGGCATGTTGCTGCGCGCCGTCGCCGCCCAGGGCTGGGATCCGCTCAAGGACGTGAAGATCATCGCCCAGCCGCCGGAAGTCGCCGGTTCGGCGTTGCAGGCCGGCAAGATCGACGCCCACGCCGATTTCGTGCCCTTCGCCGAACTGTTCCCCAGCCGGGGTTTCGCCCGCAAGATCTACGACGGTGCCCAGGCCAGGACGCCGACATTCCATGGCGCGTTGGTCGACCAGGCCTATGCCAGGAAGTACCCGGAAATCGTCGTCGCCTATTTGCGCGCGACCATCGAGGCCAATCAATTACTGGCCGCCGAACCCGAGAAATACAGCGAGCTGATCGCCAAGGTCACTGGGGTGGACGCCGAGGTCAATTACCTGTTCCACGGGCCGTTGGGCGTACAGACCCGCGACCTGACCTGGAAGCCGGAATACCGCCAGGCCGTCGGCACCGCCATCGACACCCTCAAGCTGTTGAAGAAAGCCGATCGCGGCCTCGACCTCAATACCTTCATCGACGACCAGTACATCCGCGCGGCCTTCAAGGCGTCGAATCTCGATTACGCCGCGCAGTTGGGCAACTACGCCCAGACGCCTCTTGGCAGCCCCGATGCCTCGACCGGCCAGCCCATCACCGACGCCAGGCATGTGGCGCAGATCTGGGTGCGTGGCGAGCCGAAGGTACGTCATTACGCCTCGGCGAAAGCAGCCTTCACCGCGTTGGCCAGGTTCAGGCAGGAGGGCAAGGGCATCCGCGCCGTCTACGCCCAGGCCAGCGACAGCGGGATCAAGCTGCTGGCCGAGCAGGCGTGGTTCGCCAGCGACGGCAATGGCCGGCTCAGCGCATTCCTGTTGAAAGGCCAGGCCGAGCAATTTGCCGCACAGCAGGGCGGCAAGGTCCTGGATTTCACCGAGGCCACGACCCAGGCGGTCGCTGCCCGCTGATCGGCAACGACCTGTGGGATTCCGTCAGAGGAAAGAATTGTGCATTCATCAACCAAACGCTGGCTCCTGCGAGCCGCTTCCTTGCTGCTCTGCCTGTTGTTCTGGCAACTCGCCGCCGACGGTCATTGGGACCTCGGCCTAGTGACGTTCGCCAACGTCCCGCCCCCACTCGCGGTGATCCAGGCCGCACTCGGTCTGGGCGAGTCGGGCAATCTCGGGCGCCATCTGGGCAGCAGCCTGGGCCGGGTGTTTGCCGGGTACGGCGCGGCGGTGCTGGTCGGTGTGACGCTGGGCCTGGCGATCGGCCGGTCCAAGTGGGCCGAAGACTTGCTGCTGCCACCGCTGGAAGTGCTGCGGCCGATCCCGGCGGTGGCCTGGATCCCGCTGGCAATCCTGATGTTTCCCTCGTCGGAACTGTCGATGGTGTTCATCACGTTTACCGGCGCGCTGTTTCCCATCCTGCTCAACACCGTGCATGGCGTGGAGGGGGTGGACCGCCGGCTGATCGCGTCTGCCAGGAGCCTGGGGGCGGGGCGTCGGGCGATCCTGCTGGAAGTCATTCTGCCGGGGGCCGCGCCAAGCATCATCACCGGCCTCGCCATCGGCATGGGCACGTCCTGGTTCTGCCTGGTGACGGCGGAAATGATCGCCGGCCAGTACGGCATCGGCTACTACACCTGGGCTTCCTACACCGTGCAGAACTACGCCGATATCGTCGTCGGCATGTTGCTCATCGGTGTGCTGGGCATGGGCAGCAGTGTGTTGATCAAGCGCCTGGGCGGGCTGTTCACGCCCTGGCATCGACCACGAGGAAAAGCCTGATGAGCGTCATGCAAACGCCTGAAGGACGGATCGATATCCGTCAGTTGTCCATCGTCCTTGGCCAGGGGGCCCAGGCATTCGAAGCGGTACAGGGGCTGGATTGCCAGATCGAGGCGGGCCAGTTCGTCTGCATCCTCGGGCCGTCCGGTTGCGGAAAGTCCACCTTGCTCGGCGCGCTTGCCGGGCACCTGCAACAGAGCACCGGCACGCTGAATGTCGACGGCGCGCCGGTGACCGGCCCGTCGCTCCAGCGTGGCATGGTGTTCCAGCAGCACACGCTGTTTCCCTGGCGTAGTGTGCGCGACAACGTTGCCTTCGGCCTGAAGATGCGCGGCTTGGGCAAGGCCGAACGGCACCGGTCCGCTGACGAGATTCTCACTCAAGTGGGACTGGACGGGTTCGCCGGACACTGGCCGGACCAACTCTCCGGAGGCATGCAGCAACGAGTGGAAATCGCCCGGGTGCTGGTCAATCGTCCACGCTTGTTGCTGATGGACGAGCCCTTTGGCGCGCTGGATGCGTTGACGCGAATGAACATGCAAGAGCTGCTGCTGGACATCTGGATGCGTATCCGCACGACCGTCGTGTTTGTGACCCATGACATCGACGAGGCGCTGTTCCTGGCGGATCGCTTGCTGGTGATGAGTCCGCGTCCGGGCCGGATCATCGAGGATCTGCGCCTGGATTTCCCCCGGCCACGGACCACCGGACTGGTGACCAGCCCTGAGTTTTCCCAACTGAAACGCCATTGCCTCGCGTTGCTGCACCACGCAGACGGCCAGCCACTGCCGCGCCTCAATCCTTTGGGGCTGCCTCCTGAAAACTCCTTGCCGCGATTTGCCTTATGACCTCTCTATTTGAAAACACCGACAACGAAGACATCCTTGCCCTGCAAGCACGCCTGACCGATGAGGACGCCGGCGTTCGCCGTATCGCCCTGATCGAACTGGCTGACCTCGAAGAGCCCGAAGGCTTGCTGTGGCTGGTGGAATGCCTGGCGCGCGATCCCAGCGCCGAGGTGCGGGCCGAAGCCGCTCGGTTGCTCGAAGCCTGGGAAGACGCGCCGGTGGTCGCGGCCCTGTGCCAGGCGTTGACCGATTCGTCCCCAACCGTACAGGCCGCCGCTGCCCAAAGCCTGAGCCTGCTCAAGAGCGAGGCGGCGGGGAGGCTGATCTTGCCTTGGGTGGCCCACGCTGAGGTCGGCGTGCGCGTCGCCGCGTTCAGGGCTTTGCGCGAATTGCGCCTGGGCGATGCCGCACCGGCCGCGCTCGACGCCTTGGCCGATCCCGAGGCCAGCGTGCGTCGGGAGGCGGTTGGCGTGCTGGGCTGGCTTAAACACCTTGATGCCTTGCCCGCCCTGGCCCGGCTCGCCAGCGATGACCCGGACAGCGAAGTGCGCCGCGCGGCGACCGGCGCCCTTGGCCTGGCCTCGGATGAACAGGTCTTGCCGGCGTTGCGCCAGGCACTGCGGGATCCGGCCTGGGCGGTACGCGAAGAAGCCGCCACGACGCTGGGCAAGGTCGGCCACGCGGATGCCGGCCCGGCCCTGATCGACGCCCTGGAAGATGATTATTGGCAAGTGCGCCTGCGCGCCACCCGCAGCCTCGGTCGCTTGCGTTATGCCCAGGCGTTGCCGGCCTTGATCGAAACCCTCGGTCATCGCATCAGCAACCTGCGCAAGGAGGCGGCGCTGGCCTTGGGCGAGTTGCACGATCCTGGTGCCATCGCGCCCTTGCAGGCCGCCCGGGATGATGCAGATCCCGAAGTGCGCAAGGCCGTGCGCATTGCCTTGGCCCAGTTGCAATGAACCCGCTGGCCGTCGGCAATTCGCCGGAAAAAGGTCAGCTGCGGCTGAGCTGGCCCGATGGGCGTGAGCAGCGACTGGACCACGTTGAACTACGCAGGCAATGTCCCTGTTCCCAATGCCGGGCGTTTCGCCTGCAAGGGCTGACAGTTCTGGTTGATTCTCGAGTGCGGGTGGTTGAGGTCCATGCCCAGGGTTATGGGGTGCAACTGGTGTTCAGTGACGGGCATGAGCGGGGAATCTTTCCCTGGGCTTATCTGGCGCGGCTTTAACAATGGCGAGGAAGCTTGCGCCCGCTGGGCTGCGTAGCAGTCCCTAAACAGGGTGTTGGATATTGTTGAGGTGAGGTAGAGGCGGGCGTTTAGTTGTCCTTCGGTGAAAAAGGCCTTGCTTGGCAAGGCCTTTTAGAATCATTAGGCTTTTGACAAACAGTAGAAACTCATCTTCATCTCCGGTGTGTCAGTATTGTGGCGGATGAGCACGTAATCGCCCTGGGCACTCCCCTAATCCCGAGAAACTATCGACAAGTTGTTTGGCTACTCTGCTGCCAAAATGTTTTTATATTTTTCAAATATCGCTTCAGCATCAGCATCGCCGGATATGAGTTTTTCATAAAAAACTTTATCTGTTGCCCATTCAGTAAAAACCAACTGAGTTTGGTTTCTGCCAGTGCTGCTCTCTTTAAAGTTGAGTTGCCAATGGGTTGAAAGACGTGTGTCAGTGATTTGGAAAAAATCTGCTGCAAGAGGGATTGGATACTCATCTTGCTCGTCAATGCAAATATATAGCCATGGGCAGTTGTCTCGGAACTCTATTCCGTAAACGATATATTCTTTGTCGATCACGAGATCCAATTCGCCGTCGGGGAAGGAGATATATCGCTTTAGACGGGTGGCAGTTTCCGGGGTCAGCAAGCTGCTGTTTAGATTGTTTAATATGCATCTGGCTTTCATTTTTCAAAAATCCCAGGCGGTACCGAGGGGTCATTGCCCCATGGCTTTATGTTTGTACTATGCTTCTTAAATTTAAAATCCATTAGTTTTCCTGTGCTCGGGTCGCGAACATAATGCACTACAGAGTCATTCCCGTTTCGTGATTTTACTTTTAATTCCATTTTTTCCATTTTGTAATAATTCGGATCGTCCAGTTCTTCAATAATTACAATACCTTTGTTCGCTTTCGCAGACTCTAGGGCCATCTGGTCTTGGATGCTTTTAGGATCTCGACTCCATTTGTCTGGTTTTGGTGGTGCCGGAGGTGATGGCTCCCCCCCATCCACCCCAACCTTAGCCGCCGGATCCTGCTCGCCAACCGCAGGCTTTTTACACCCATCGCCCGGGCAAGTTTCCAACCCCAACGGATCCACCCACCCCGTCGGGTTCAGGGTGTACCGATACCCGTTGAGCC